>JAAZFC010000020.1 GCA_012511955.1 Fibrobacter sp.
TAGCTCGAGAGCAAGGTTTTTACAATGCCGATGTTATAGCAGCTGAAGAGGGTTATATAGAAATGGCCTATCAAAACTGTGCAGCTTTCTTTGAAGTTGCTGATGCTTTTGCAAACTCTCCTAGATTGGACAAGAAAGATTTAATCGAAGAGTTTTTATACGACGGCTTAGCTAAAGAAGATGCTGAAATGTTAGCAGAAGATGAAGTTGCTGCCTATGATGAAGAGATTGAATTAAAAGTAAACACTGCTCGTGAAGCAGGAGTACCTAAATGCGCCACAGGAATTAAAGCTTCACAGCATTATCAAATCGATAACCAGTGGACCCAAAAATTATTTGAGTTAGTTAGAGATGCTGATCCTGAAAACGAAGCGCTCTCAATCAAAATTGTCAAGTTCGATCCAACAACTCTGTTTAGAGATACTCGCTACTTTAGAACCAAAGCACGTCTAGAGCAGATTGCAGCTTCTGAAGTTATGACAGCTCAAGAGCAGATTAAAACTTATAATGATATTATTAAAGAAGCCAAAGCTGATAACAAGAAGTTGAAAGCTGAGTTGGCTCAATTACAAAAAAGGTTGCGTGATATAGAAGCAGAAAATACACCAACAGAACAATAAATAAAGTTACAGCTCTCTATTATAAATGAGAGCTGTAAACATAATTTTACAGCAAATTTTAACTAATATATCGAAATAAAAGATATATCTAAACAAGAATTAAAAAACAAACTAAAACAATTAAGGAGTTATCATGGAACAAATTATTAGTAGCTTTAGCCCTGATTCAGCAGGATATGGTTTTATGTGGGTTATTCTTTTTGTAGGAATGGCCGCCGGTGGTATTGCTATAGAAAGATTCATTTATATTATTTTAAGAAGTTCAAAAGGGCGTGGTGAGTTCATGAAGAATTTAGCCAGTCTTTTACAAGCAGATAAAACTGATGAAGCTTTAAATTACTCCCAAGCATCAAAATTGCCTTTGGGAAAAGTTATTTATAGTGTATTGGTTAATAAAGATGAAGGTCGTGCAGCAATGGAAAATGGCTTAGATGAAGCTTATTTGACAGAGGCTCCTCGTATTAACCGTTATTTGAATATGATTTCAGTAGTAGCTAACATCGCAACGTTGTTAGGATTGCTTGGAACAATTTATGGTTTGATTTATACTTTTGATGCTGTGGCAAACAAGCCTGCGGCAGAAAGACCTGCAGCTCTAGCTGATGGTATCGCCGTAGCTATGGGAACTACATTTATGGGATTGGTTGTTGCTATTCCATTGATGTTCATCCAAGGTGTTTTGGCTATGCAAAGTGAGCGCATCATTCAAGAAATGGAAGAAAAAGGCCTCAAAATTGTTAATATTCTTGTAAAAGAATAATTATTTGGTATCCATTTAATATAGGAGACCGTAATGGCAAAATCAAGATTTAAAAGTGAAGAGCCACCAGAGCTGGATCTTCTCCCCATTATGAACCTTTTTTCTATTTTGATTCCGTTTTTGATAACTATTGCTTCTTTCCAAAAGTTAGGGATAGTAGAAGTTAATTTGCCGGAACGAAGTGATATGGTTATGGGGGAAGATAATCCTGAGCCAGATGAGCAAGCATTAAACTTAACTGTAGCAATAACTGATAGTTATTTACAGATAGTAGCTCGAGGTGGAATGTTACCTAAGATTTTCTACAAAGAAATGTGGACTTTCCGCTGCAAATCAGATGGGGATACTATAACTTATGATCCTTATGATTTGGTAGATAGAGGTGGTTCTCAAATACCAAAATGCAGAGATGGTTCAGAAACTGACAAGTATGAAATCGATGTTATACATCTTTGGACACTAGAAAGAACTAGTGAAGAGGATGCTGGTACTATTCTAACTTCATTGTATTCTGACACTGATAGTGCATATCTAGATGATAATCAAGAGTTTGTACCAAACAAACAAGGAATACAAGTTGGTTCTAGATTATCAACTTTAGCAGAAGGTTCCCGTCGTGAAATAAAACCTGATGTCTTTAATAAAATGACTGTAAGACCTCGTTCGGCTTATGATGAATTAGCTAAAACTTTAGCACAGATTCATAACAGATTTATCGACGCACCCGACGCAGACAATATTATTGTTCTCGCAGATGACCACGCTGCTTTTGATAAAATAATTGGTGTAATGGACCGTGCGCGAGACGCAGGTTTTTACAAAATTTCTTTAGCAAAGTTGGGAGGTTAATATGTCTAGAAGAGGTAGAGATTTACCAAGTGTTGGAGGTGGCCTAAACATTACATCTATGATGGATATGTTTACTATTGTTCTCGTGTTTTTATTTAAGCAAGTGGATTCGGAAGGAAACCTTCTTACTTCAGCTGACAACTTAGTGCTTCCCCTTTCAACTTCTTTGAAAACACCTAAAGAAGTAAACCTATCAGTTGTGGTTGATGCTGAGCATGTTTTGATTGATAATGAAAAAATCGAAGAAACTGAAGTGGTAACCAAGCAAGACTCTCTGTTGGTAGGAAAAATGGTACCAGTTCTTGAAGAAAAACGAGAAATCGAAAAGAAAGCGGCTCTTGCTAAAGGAGAGGACGCTGAAGAAGCTGGTAGCATTATTGTTCAGCTAGATAAAAACATGGCTTATGATGTTATGTATAAAGTTATGGCTACTTGTGGGTGGTCAGGCTATACAAATATTTCATTTGCTGTTATCATGATAAATGCGGAGTAGAAAATGGCAAAAGACAAAAAAGTAAAAAAAGAAAAAACTGAAGATCGTTTTGTCTCCAACCTAATGGTTGAGTCTGATAAAAAGATATTTAGCTTTTCTGGTGTTATGGCCGTAATTGGCCTAGGACTAGCCTTCTTTCTCTCTACTGTTGAGTTGGTTGTTGATGAAGTCTTCTTTGAACAAGCAGACACTGAAGATCTAACTGCAACAATGAAAATTGAAAATAAGAAAGAAGAAAAGAAAGAGAAAAAGGAAGAGAAAAAAGCTGAAAAACCTAGAAAAAAAGCAGGTGGTGGTGGAAAACCACGCGGAAAAGGGAACCCAAAGGCTCCTCAAAGTCGTGGTGTTTTAAAGCTATTAACTGCAAGATCTTCCAAAGCTAACCTTAGTGGTTACGATTTAATGAAAGACCAAAAGTTTGCTAAAGACATTAACAAAGTATTGGAAAATGTAGCTGGTTTGCAAAAATCAGGAAAAACAGTGCTTGGTGGTCGTCGTGGCGTTGCTGATGGTGCTTTCAATGAAGGTTATGCTGAGGGTGGTTCTGGTGGAATCGGTGATATGCTCGGAGGCTTGTTAGGCGGTGGCGGTGGAGCCATTGGTACAAAAGCAAAAGGCAATATTAAAGCTCCTTCAGCCCGTGACATTGATATGGGTTCAGGAGGTGGTTCTAGGTCTGTTGCTGAAATTATGCGCGTAGTAAGAGCGAGAACCCCTGGCTTAAGACATATTTATAACCAACACCTAAAAAAGAAACCTGGTTTTAGTGGTAAAGTTACCTTAACTTTTACTATTGCTCCTGGTGGAAATGTAATTAGTATTAAAATTGCTGATTCAACCACAGGTTTTGGTGAATTTGACCAGGCCATTAGGGCACAAGTTGGTCGATGGACTTATGGAAAAATTAAATCAGGTAACACAACTGTAACGATTCCATTTACTTTCTCAGAATAATTATTAAAAAAAGTTCCTCTTTAATGAGGAACTTTTTTATATTATTTTAAAAATCAAGCTATTAACCTTTGGAGATATCATGATAAATAAAAAGAATCTTATTAAGGGTTTGTTTTTTGTCTTTATAAGCATAAGTATTTCTTTTGCTTCATATGCAAGAATTGAATCCATGGGAAAAAATGCTGCGTACATAATGGACGACATAAGCATTTTTGACAACCCAGCAAACATCAATATTTTCCCTAATTTTCTTATAGGTGAATTTGGTAGTTATTACATAATGATTTAACTCCAGGAGTTAATCTCGATCCACAACAACCTTGGTTTGGTGGAATTTTCTCAATAGCACTGGGTAAAGAAAAGGTTAGGGATCCTCGTTTTACCATTGGTGGTGCTTTAAATAGAATTGATGAAAATTTATATAGGTTTTTACCTGATTCTGTCTATCAAGAGGATCGCAGTGTAGCTTCAGGCTATAAAAGCATCGTTGTTCCTAAGCCAGTAACAAATTTTGATGGTTTTTTAGGTTTTACTTTGCCAAATGGTAATTCTATAGGTACCCATATTTATATAGCTCACCAACAAGGTGCTTCCAAAGAAGGGGAAAATTACAATATAGATGCAGATGCTTTCTCCTCTATAGTTAAGTTAGACGCTGGTATAAATTGGCGATTTTCTCCAGACATAGATGGTGAAATTTCGGCAGGTTTGGCTAGGTTACAATTCGGTCCAGAGTCTAGAAGCTTTATTGATTCTGAATTAATGTCAGGAATGATAAATGCTAGGCTTTTTTCTACATGGAGTTTAATTAACGGAGAAATTGTTCCAATTTTGAACTACAGCTTCATTCAAGCTCCTGGCATTGATGAGCGTAATCTTATAACTGGTATGGGCGTTAATGTAGCTTTAGATAGAGGATTCTTTTGGTTAGGAGCTGATTATGTTTATACAGTGGAAAGGTCACACGATTGGTCTTATAATAATAAAACTGGTGTAAGAATATTTACCAATAGTGATGTTAAAGGCAATTGGGATGTGAAAGAACAGTGGGGTGGCCGAGTTTCTTTTGGTATAGAAAGAAATATATGGTGGGACTGGTTTGTTATTCGTGTGGGTGGCATGAAAGTCTTGACTTATGTGGATTGCCAACATAATGATAAAAATCAAGTTATTAAAAATAAAGGTATGCCCGCAGCAGGTTATTCAACACTTTGTCCCCAAGATGGTAACTATTTTTACTCTAATCCCAATGGTGACGGAACTTGGGGAGATCATGTAGGCTTTGGTATAGGAATAAATGTTGAAGAAAAACTCAAAATTGATGCCACCATAACTGAAGATGTGATTTTCAGAAATCCATTCCAGGGAACTGGAAGGCTGTTATCTAGGGTATCTGCAACTTATTCATTCTAAATTTTAAGGCTTCACTTTGAAGCCTTTTTTAAATTATCATGAGACTTACCTATCTCCTTTTACCTTTACTTGTTTTTTCATGTTCAGAACCTAAATTTTTAATTCATGAAAAATTAGAGGATATGCTTCAAAATGACTTGAAATTTATGGTTTCTGAGATTATTGCTGGTAGTAGTGATACTAATGTTTTAGAAGAACCATATTATATTGTAGAAAATTTATTGTTTTTTTATGGCGATACGGCATGGATTTACTCATCTTATGCAGAGGTTGATTTTTATTATTTTAGAGATATACCAATAAAGCAAAAAAGGAAATATAGATACGATGTCCGTTTTAAAAGTTGGGATAGGTACCATAAAGAGCTTTATTATACAAAATAATGCGAAAAAATCTGTTAAGCGGTTGCAAGTATAGCTTAGCAATAACTATATTTATAAAAAACAGCTTTAGCAAAGGGGCTCTACTTGTTTCGTTTTATGAATTGTGATATTGGGATTGATTTGGGTACCGCTAATACATTAGTACATGTAGCAGGCAAAGGTATTCTAATCAATGAGCCCACAGTAGTGGCAGTTGACCGTAAAAATGACGATCGCGTTGCTTATATAGGTTCAGAAGCCAAAAAAATGTTGGGGCGGACTCCTGGTGAAATGGTTGCAATAAGGTCCATGAAAGATGGAGTTATAGCAGATTTTAGGTTGGTTGAAGCCCTTTTACAAAATTTTATTAAAAGAGTACAGAAATATCCTCAATTTTTAGTTAAGCCACGGGTGGTAGTAGGCGTTCCTTCAGGAATTACTGAAGTTGAAAAAAGAGCTGTAATCGACGCTGTGCGCCAATCTGGTGCTCGCGAGGTGCATCTAGTAGCTGAACCCATGGCAGCAGCTGTGGGGATGGGAATACCTGTGGAAGACCCCAGTGGTAATATGATAATTGATATTGGTGGTGGAACTTCTGAAATTGCAGTTATAGCCCTTTATGGTATTGTTTGCGATGCTTCGGTTAGGGTTGGTGGCGATGAAATGGATGATGCCATTATTAATTATTTGCGACGCACTTATAATTTACTTGTGGGTGAATCTACAGCTGAGCAAATTAAATTTCAAATAGGATCAGCTTTTCCCTTAGAAGATGAGTTAGAAATGGAAGTTAAGGGTAGAGATTTAACTGCTGGTATCCCTCGCACAATGAAAATATCATCTGTGGAAATACGAGAAGCTCTCAATGAGCCTGTAACACAAATAGTTGATTCAGTGAAGCAAGCGTTGGAAATAACACCTCCTGAATTATCTGCTGATATTCTTGACAAAGGAATCATTATGACAGGTGGAAGTTCACAACTTCGCGGTTTAGATGAAAGGCTTCGCCATGAAACAAATTTACCTGTAAATGTCATAGATGATCCTCTGATTTGCGTTTGTAAAGGTTCAGCTAAAATTTTAGAAGATATTGATAAATATCGTAAAGTTTTAATGGCATCTTGGAACTAGGGGTGATTGTGTGAAGTCGACTCTTCAAGCGGCACTAAAGTTTTTAACCTTTGGTCGAGGAGTTCTTGTTTATTTATTAGTACTAATTTTTTCTTATGGAGTATTTAAAAGCACTTCCAAAGAAAAAATGATAATTGCTGATTTTGCAGTGAGTTCTTTTTTATATCCAGCCCAATATATTACCCACTCAATTTTAAATTGGGAGCAAATTCACAAAAAAAATCTGCAGCTAAAACAAGAAAATGCACGATTAAGATTGAGCTACGATATTTTAAAGCAAGAATTAGCCAAAGAAAAACGCATTGATTTATTAAGAAAGTTTGAAACGGAATTTGCTGATACTGTAGTTATTTCCCAGATTATAGCTAAAAATCCTGGTCGCTTGCACACAAGCGTTCTTGTGGACAAAGGCGTTAACAGTGAGGTTGAACCTACTATGCCTGTTTTCACTTCAAAAGGTCTTGTAGGTAAAATATCTAAGGTATATTTACGCCACTCTGTTGTCCAATTATTATATGATCCTCAATTTAAAGTTTCTGTTATGGTTTTGCCATCTAGGATAATAGGTGTTATGGAATCCCCTGATGCAACTAAGTTGAAAGTAGATGTGCCTATCTATTCAGAAATAAATTTGGGTGACTCATTAATTACATCAGGATTGGGGGGAATATTTCCTAAGGGTGTGGCTATAGGGATAGTAAGCGATATTTATAATAGTAGCATTGGAGTGCTCAAAACCTTAGAAATAAAGCCTTTTCAAAATCATTATGAAATGGAAGAATTGCTTATTTTAAGAAAATCAGGTGATTGGGTGGTCCAGGAGTTTGCCTTCTAATGCGAGTTGTTTGGTTTTTAGTTTATTTTGCTTTTGCCTTTGTGTTGCAAACCATCATAGCCCCCATGATTAGCATAGTGGGTATAAGTCCTGATTTTATACTTTTTCTAGTAGTTTTCTTATCATTGCGCTATGGGGCTGTTTGGGGGGTTTTGTGGGGCTTTTTTGCAGGTTTTACTGAAGATATATATAGAGATGTTGATTGGCTAGGCGCAGCGGCAATGGTTAAATCTTCTATAGGGTTTATTGTGGGACAATTAGAGGAGAAGTTTTTTAATTTAGGTCTTTTAACTAGAGTAATTGTTTTAGCTATAGCTTTTATTGCTAATGACATTTTATTTGCCTTGATTATAGGGATGGATAAAGATTTAGTATTAGATATGTTTATGACAAGAACTTTGCCGTCAGGCTTATACACTATGGTTCTTGGTACCTTAGCCTTTAATTTTTTGTATTCTCATGCCTCAAAACCTAAATCATAGCACTGCTGACATTGGGGAGCAACAAGAACGAAATTTAAGGGTTTTTTATACTTTAAGTGCGGTGTTTTTCCTTTTTTTGATACTAATATTCAGGCTATTTTGGTTACAGGTTGTTAAATATGAAGATTATTTTAGACGATCTGAAGAAAATCGAATTCGCAAAACCATCGTTACTGCTGAAAGAGGGTACATATATGATAAAAATGGTCAAATTTTAGTCCGGAATAGGCCTTCTTATAATATTTCCATATTGCCTTACCAAGTAGATAATCGGGATAGTGTTTATAACCGGTTAATGAGAGTTTTGGATACTAATGGGCAAAATGTTTTTGATCCTGCACTATTAGAATGGGCTTTTGAGAGGGGAAAATATCAGCGATTTAGACCTTTAAGAATTTTGGAAGATGCAACTGATATGCAAGTGGCATTTATAGAAGAACGCAGCGAACTTTTTCCAGGGGTTGTATCTTATGTTGAGTCACGTCGTGATTATCCTTATGGAACTATGGCTTCTCATGCTTTAGGTTATACAGGAGAAATTTCTGAACAGCAATTAAAAGATTCTGTGTACATAGAGCAGGGCTACGCTTTAGGCGATCGTTTAGGGCAAAAAGGTTTAGAAAAAGAGTATGAGCATTATTTCCGTGGGCATGATGGAGTAAAATATGTAGAAGTTAACGCTTATGGTAGGGAAATTGGTTTAGTCGAGGAAATGCAGTACGAAGATGCTGTTGCTGGACACAATATACATACCACACTAGATTGGAATTTGCAAAAAGTTGCAGAAGATGCGGTTCCTGATACAGTGAAAGGTGCTGTGGTGGTTTTGAACCCTCAGAATGGAGAAATTCTTGCCATGCTTTCTTCTCCTCGTATTAATCCCAATATATTTTCTTTGAATAAAAAGGCCTTGAAAAAATCTTGGGCAGAAGTGGCCTTAGATAGTGCGAGACCGCTAAACAACAGGGCAATTCAAGGCACTTATCCCCCTGGGTCAATTTTTAAGTTTATTACAGCAGCTGCGGGTTTAGAAAGTGAAGTTATTGACTCATATACTCGCTTTCCAAAGCCTTGTACAGGAGGCTTTTATTTTGGGCGGCGTTATCAAAGATGTTGGTTGGGTGCTGGCCATGGTTACACTAATGTAGTTTCTGCATTGCGAGAATCGTGTAATGTTTTCTTTTACCAATGCGGCTTAGAGTTGGGGATGGATAAAATCAATGATTTGGCTCGAAAATATGGCTTAGGAAGGCGCTTAGGAGTAGATTTACCTGGCGAAAAACAAGGCTTATTGATGGACAGTGTTACTTATAATAAGCGATTTGAACGCTACGGCTGGAAGTGGTCTCGTGGTCAAATATTAAATTTAGCCATAGGCCAAGGGGAATTAGTAACGCCATTGCAAATTGCCAGTTTTTTTGGTGCTATGGCTTACGGTAAAGGGTTGTATAGACCTCATTTAGTTAAAGAAGTACGCTCTAGTGATGGAGAGTTAATAAAGATGTATCCAATTACAAAAATTAGTGAAGCAAAGTTAAGGGCCGAAAACCAAGATATAATTTTACATTCCATGGAAGAAGTTGTTTCTGGTGTGAGAGGAACTGGACGCAGAGCACAAATTCGTGGGGTCAAGGTAGGTGCAAAAACTGGTTCAGCAGAGAACCCCCAAGGGGATAAAACTCACGCTTGGTTTGCTGCAGTTGCTCCATTAGAATCCCCAACGATTTCTGTGGCTGTATTATTAGAAAATACAGGTTCAGGGGCTGCTACTGCAGGACCCATAGCTGCTAAAATTTTGCAAGCATATTTTTCTGAAAAAAATGATAAAACAGGTACTAATCCATGAAAAAGATTTTACAAAAAGTCAGGGAACCCCGTCGTTTTGATTTTTTGATGTTGGGTATAGTTCTGTTGCTAATGGGCATTGGTATAGCGATGGTTTATAGTGCTACAGCTAATACTGAATTGCCGTGGTATCAAACATTTTGGTTTAAACAAATAACTTATTTTGCATTTGGTTGGCTTATTGCTTTTGGAATATTACTTACCAAACCCCATTTTTGGCATGAGTTTGCTTACCCTGCTTATATTATTTCCCTTATAGGCTTAGTTCTAATATTGTTTGTAGGTGCCACTGAAAGTCATGGAGCTGTGCGTTGGATATCTTTCGGTTTTATAAAAATTCAACCTTCGGAGTTCGCTAAAATAGGGTATTTGTTGGCGCTTTCTCGATATTTTAGTGTGAAAAAGGTGAGTTTAGAACGGTTATCAAGCTTTGTAGTTCCCATTATACTGTTTATAGTCCCTTTCTTATTGGTCTTAAAACAGCCAGACTTAAGTACAGCTTTAGTTTTTTTTAGTATTACATTAATGGCTTTTTATTGGTCAGGATTAACCTTTGCTGAAATGTTTTTGTTATTAAGTCCTGGTTTGAGTGTAATCGCAGTATTGAGTAAACTAGCATGGGGAGGTTTAATGACTGCAGTTACTGTGGCTTTATGGCGTAGAAAACTCCCAATTTGGCTGAGTGTCTTGATTTTAACATTAAACATTGCTGGAGGTTTTGCCAGTTACACGGTATGGAATTCTCTTGAAGGTCATCAAAGGTCCCGAATAATGACCTTTATAGATCCTATGCAAGACCCAAGAGGTGCAGGTTATCAAGTAATACAATCTCAGCTTGCCATAGGCTCTGGAGGCGTGCATGGTAAGGGTTTTGGAGAAGGTTCTCAAACGAACTTATCATTTTTGCCAGAAGAGCATACGGATTTTATTTTTAGCGTGTTGGGGGAACAATTTGGTTTTTTAGGTGGCTTTGTTTTATTGGGCTTGTTTTTTCTGCTACTGGTGAGAACTTATGGAATAGCACAAATACATAGTAATTTGTTTGTTGTGAATGTATGCGTAGGAGGGTCAACAATATTGCTTTTCCACATTTTTGTTAATATTGCCATGACTTTGGGAATAATGCCAGTAACTGGATTGCCCTTGCCTTTTCTTTCCTATGGCGGTTCTTTCGTAGTAACCTGCATGATTTTAGTGGGTTTCTTTATGCTTATGCGTGTTAAGGGCGATGATATTTAATAAAGCGTAACAAATAAGATCTTTTTAGCGTCATATAAGGTATGGCGAATATTATAAGTTATTGTATGGAAGCGGTGGCTGATTATCTATCACCAAAATTGTGCGTAAATTGTGGTACAGCAATAAAATTGCAAAGCAAATCTAAATTTTTATGTACTACTTGCTTTGATTGGTTAAAAAATTGCGGAAATGGCTATTACAATATAAATGGAACTCATTCTTTGTATCCACTTAATGATGTAGTGCGCTCTTTAATGCACGGCTTAAAATACCACGGAATGACTGACATTGCTATAGAAATGATCAATGTTTTGCCTTGGGAAGACACTTCTTTTATGGGGTGGGGCAATAAAATTAATATCGTGCCGGTTCCGGTAAATTCTGCTCGTTTGCGAGAAAGAGGCTACAATCAAGCAGAATGCATTGCTCGAGCCATGCAAAAAAAATGGGGAGGCAGATTATTTTTAGGTGTGTTAAAAAGGAAAAAATACAATGTTTCTCAGACGAGATTAGGGGCTGAAGAACGGGCATGGAATGCAGCAGGAGCATTTACGGCACGACCACCTTTGCCTGCGGAGATATTACTTGTAGATGATGTTTATACCACTGGTGCAACCACAGAAGCTTGTAGATATGCATTAATGCGAGCAGGCGCAGAAAAGGTAGAGGTTTTGACAATGGCTTATAAATTAACAGATGATGGTTCTTCAGACTGGAGAAAAGACTGGGATTATTTTAAAAATAAAAAAGTTCCTTAAGTGTATCTAAGGAACATAACGGAGGATGAGGGACTCGAACCCCCAAGCCCAAAGGGCGGCGGTTTTCAAGACCGCTGACTTACCAATTAGCCTAATCCTCCTCAAAGTACTAACAAATATAAAAATGTTGTGAACAGTTGTCAAAAATAAATTACTTTTAGATAAAATATAACTTAGGAGTTTTTAGGTATGAAAAAGGATATAGAGACTGAAGAAGTTCTCAACTTGTTGTTTTCTTTTATGCCTAAAATAGCTGGAGAAAATCGTTTAGAAAATTTACTTGAGACCATGGCTGATTTGGGTAAACAATTAGTGGTGGCTGATAGATGTTCTTTATGGTTGCTAGACAAAGAAAACAATGAATTGTGGACTCGAGTGGCACAGGGCCTAGAGGGGATAACATTGCGAATGTCAGCGGACAAAGGTTTTGTGGGCTATGCTGTGCAAACAGGAGAAAGCATTTCTATAAAAGATGCCTATAATGATAAAAGGCACAATCCAACTTCAGATACAGAAAATAATTATAGAACTAGGTCAGTTTTGGTTATTCCCATAAAGGATACCGCAGGGGAAATAATAGGAGCTTACCAAGCCATAAATAAATTAACTCCTCCGTTAAAGGGTGAAAAACATTCATATTTTTCTGAAAGAGATAGAGAATTTTTAGGACTAACTGCTGTTTATTCAGGTAAAACCTTGGAATCTGCGATTTTAATGAATGAAATTGAACGCACTCAACGAGAAGCTTTGTTTATGATGGGAGAAATTAGTGAAAGTCGATCCCGTGAAACAGGAAATCATGTGAAAAGAGTTGCGCAATACTGTAGGCTTTTGGGAAAATACTACGGCATGCCCAAAAGCGAACTAGAATTAATGGTTTTAGCGAGCCCCATGCACGATGTAGGAAAGGTTGCTACTCCAGACTCTATTTTGAAGAAGCCTGGTCGTTTAACCGACGAAGAATTCGATGAAATGAAACGCCACACTATAATAGGTTATGAAGTCATGAAGCGCTCACCAACTCGCGTGTTTCAAGAAGCGGCTATTATAGCTTATACTCACCATGAGAAATGGAATGGTTTTGGATACCCTAATGGTTTATCAGGTGTTGATATACCAATTAATGGTAGAATCTGTGCAGTGGCTGATGTCTTTGACGCTCTTTCTAATGATCGATGTTATAAAAAAGCGTGGCCTTTAGAAAAAGTTATTGCTTTGTTTGAGGAAGAAAAAGGCGAACATTTTGATCCAGATATTGCGCAAATATTGTTGGATAACATCGATAGATTTGAAGAAATAAATTTCAAATATCACGACGAATTTATAGAAGAATAATTATTTTCGCTCAATTAGAGTTAAACAGCCTTTAGGATTGTACAAATCATCCCCCTTTTTAAAAAGTGGGGCAGGAGTTTTTTGAGTTATATAATTTTTTCCATCTTCAGCAGTCAAATTTAATCCAGATTCTAACTCAATTTCATCATTAAGATGCGCTTCAATTAATGTGAGTAAGAGGTTTTGCTTTGACTCGAGATCTTCTTGATTAACCACAGAGGTTTTAATATCTGAGCTTTGTAGAGCTGCTAAGCCTAAAGTCCACAAATCTTTTTTAGTATAAATAAAATTTATCCAAGGCATTATATCATCATGTAAGTTGTTATTGTGCCAGTTTTTAGCTGTATAGGCTGTTCCACAATGTTCAAAATATACACCAGTTGCTACTTTTTGTAGTAAATTAGTTGTAACTCTTTGTACACTTTCAAGTTTTTCTTTGGTGTTTATTAAACCTTGTAGAAATAATAAGGATTTATGTTCATTGAGTATGTTTTTTTCACTTTCATCTAGAGCTAAATGTTCGTCGAAAATTTCAACGATTTGCTTATTAGCTTTTTGTATTTGGTGCCAGAATCCAAAAGTCTCGCCTCTAAAAAATATTTCCGCTTCTGTGGGCGCTTGGACAATAAATTGTGCTTTTATCAATTCTTCATAAATAGTTTCCGCAGAGTGTTTCATGGTAAAACATAGGGTGAATTTATTCATAAGTAGGTTTCCGTTGGCTAAAAAGGTCAGGGAGCGAAGCTATACATTCTTCTAATAAATTAGTTGGATGTTCTTTTAAAGATAGGCTTTTTAATGGCTCTTGGTGGATTTCTGCTAAATATTCCTGCTCTGTCTGCCCCAGTGTTGGATACCATTCCACTTCTTTGTTGAAATGTGCGAGATCCATGATTGTTGAGTAGCCTGAACGGCAGATGATTTTATTAGCTTGCTTAATCCATCTACTTAATTGTTTGGCTGAAGCATGATTGTGTATTTCAGCTACACCCTGCCTTGTAACTTTAGCAGGTAAATTAGGCAGTCCCCTAACAATAATGCTTTTATTGCGCCATCTATTTGCGTATTTGAGGGCGAATTCTTCAAAATTGGTGCGTTGGGGTTCAGGCCCTGAGATTATAGCTAAAATCTCTATTTTTTCTTCTGAACTATTTTCTTTTGCGTATGGTTTTAGGCGGCTTAGAGCGCCTAGCCATTGGGTGGGTAAAGGGCAAGGGGCATGGCTAAGTTTTGCGGCTAAACCAGGATATTTGGGATAGTCAGGTATCCAAACTTGGTCAAAACCTCTGTACAAATAAGCATGAAATTTAGCACCCCAAGATTCAAAAAACCGCCAAATTCTTGGAAAGGATATTAGTATTTGGTGAGTTATATAAATATTTAATGTCTTTTTATTAAAACAGCCAAATCTATTGTCTGAAATAATGACATCAATATCTTCCAAAGTAACGATCTTTTCAATAAATTTATTCTCCCGTTTTTTGATACTTAAAAGCCTTGGAATTTCTTTGAAAATCCAAAAAGGCATTTGCCAGCTTTTTTGAGGGTATTTTATGCTATAGGCAGGTATTTTTATTTGCTGGACTTTAGGAAACTCTCCTTGAAAAAACCTTTTTTGCTTGCTATCAGCTACTGCTATAAGAACTTTATGTTCTTGTTTTAAAAGCTCTTTTATTATGGGAGCACATCTAGTGGCATGGCCAAGCCCCCAATCTAGGGGGCAAATAAGTATGTTTAGTGGTTTCATTCTATAGCAGATTTCAAAGTGTGTACAGTATTTTTTATGCAGTTACTTAGTTCGTCTAGTTTTTGCATGTTTGCATTAAAAACATTTACAAAAGCTTCAAAGTTGTTGATTTCGCCTTGTAAACTGATATTAGAGTCTCCTAAGGTTTCTAATGCCTGGGCTAAATTAGCGCTGTCACTTTGAATGTTTCCTAAAATATCGCCTAGTTTATCAGCATATTCACTTAAATTGGCTGAACGAAGTTGGGTTTCTAGTTTTTGTAAGTTTGTAGAAGAAAAAGTTAAAAAACTGCCAGTTATACTTTTTAGTGCTCTAGTTTGAGTATCAATAGCTTCAGTGTCTTGTTGCATATTGTTTATTTTATTTAAGTCCGTTTTAGTTGTAGCAACCATATTGGCAATAAATTTATTTAGTTCTCTTAACGACGCGCTAAGTTCATTTGCTTCAGCTAAAACAGTAGCCTTACCCCTAGGTGAAAGCATAGTATTTAAGTGGGGATTCTTGTATATTGCTCTTTGGGTTATTAAAGCTAATAATGCTAAACTTAAGAGCATTATTGAATACATAAGACTATAACTTTTGTTCAGTTTTTGATGTTTTAAAGCTTCATTTTGTAAAACCATAGCATAGCTGGTAAGTTTGGATGTGGCAGCTTTTTTTTGTTCGTAAAAAGATTTTTCTTCTAGTAATTGCTCTTGGGTAATAGTCATCCAGTTGGTCCAATTCTGTCTAATCTTTATGGTTTGTGGGTTCTTTGTGTCTGCATGAACCAAACTATCGGCTTTTTTGATTTGAAAATCTAGCATGCTGACTTCATTTTCACGCTGGGATTGTGAAGCTGGTGGTGATTTTAAGATGTGCTTTATTGTTTGAGCAGCTTCTAAAATGCTTAAACTAAATTCTGTGTTGTATTTGCTAGTTGCGACCAGGTTATTGCATTGGGTATTAAGCTCAATAAAGGCTTGATTTGATTTATCTGTTAGTTCTTTCCAGGCAGACTCGCTTTGGATTAAGCCGTTGAGATAAATTTGCGCGCTATCTAGCTGTTTAAAAGCCTGCTTAAATTTTTTATTTTTAGGTAAGGGGGAGAGGGCATTTAACTGTTCGAGTTGAAACAAGCTAGCTTCACTGTCTAACTTATAACTCTCTAGCTGATTTTCAGCTTGTCTTAGAGTTGTTTTTGCTTTAAAAACCCTTTGCTCTTTATCTTTGATTTTATTAAAAACAAACCATTGACTGATTAGTACAATAATTATTAAAATTAGTGAAATTTGCGAAATGCTAAGTAACATTTTACGCGTTTTTTTGAGTTCAGATACAGCATTCATATTAGCTCCTATTGCTTCTAATATGATTTTCCTAAAAATTCAAGCAAATTTCAATGAAAAAAAACAAACCCCTAGTGTGGAGAGGCTAACGCACTTTGCGAAATGAGGGTAAATCACACTAGGGGTTTAGTTTTAATACGACAACTTTGACTCAGTACCAAGTAAATACAGAAGCAATAAGTGTGCCGAATTAAAAAGCCGTTAAATCAAGCGATTTAACCTCTTTATAAAAGTTAGTCTATCATAAAGGCCTAAATCTTAGATAGTAAAGCTTAGCTGCTCTATCAAAATGAGTGTTTAATGCAGCCATGCATTTGCCCAATTGCTATGGTCACAGAAGTTGTTTTCGCCTTCGTAAGTTTCAAGCACTAATTTATTTACATCGCTAATGTTAATATTAATTGTATCAACCATTTGCGCAGTTAGTCGTGGCGAGCGATAGATTTCCTTATTGTCACCTTTTAGAATCCAATAAGCACCATCCCCACAGGAACTTTCATCATCTAAACCAATTATGGCTGAAAAATAGCGATACTTTTTAGCCGTTTTATATACTATACTAGAGTTAGCGTGAGTACCTATTCCAAAGCGGAAGCTAGAACCGCCTAGCAGGGATATTTGGTTGTTTTCCACAGATTTTCCCAATTGTGGGACGCCCCATGCTTGGGTATAAGTTTCTATGGCTAAGTTTTGTAACAAGCTTATGGTAGGAGACTCTACGAAAATGTAATCTTGAACTACTATAGTGTCTTCAGGAGCTTGAATTACAGCACTAATACGATGCAATCCTGGAGGGATTTTCACACCCTTTAAGTTAATTGTTGTTTTAGGAGCTTGCAAGGAGCCCCGCTCTATTATTTTGTCGTTTATGTGAAAAACAAAATCTAATGTGTCTTCTAGGCTTTTAGTAATGTGTATTTCTAGGTTTTCAATGTCCTGTACTTGATATTCAGTGGCGGTCAAAGCTAAATTTTTGCTGTAATGGGAGCTGCCTTTGCGTATTCCAATCTTGTAAATAGTAAGAGGATAACCAAAATCTTGGGAGTTAATTAATATTCTTTCATGGTCAAACTCTTCGAGAATTCTTTCTACGGGTTCAGTGGTTTTAAAACCCACTACCCTAGACTTTCTATCCACTTGACCATAGCCATCTTGTCCCCTTACTAAGTAGATATTATTGTCTGTGAACTGCCTCCAATAAGCCAATTCTTGGTTGGTCCAGTTTAAGATAGAGTTTTCGTTAAAAGAATTAAATCGAGAACAAAGCATTTGCCAAGGTCTTGAATAAAGAAAGAGTGAGTTTTCAGGAAGTTTCGCTAGTTCCGCGTTCAAAAAATTCTCTTCGGTTAAAAGTTTGTTCCTTTTATAGAGAATGTTAGCCTGAAAATCAGTTTGGTGTTTGTGGCTAAGAAAAACTCCTAATGCTATGGCAATGATAAAGCTAAGAGCATAAGCATGTTTTTTGATAGGATTATTTTTTGTGGGAAAGGTTTTAAAGAAGTCTCCTAAGCCCATGGCCATAATCCAAGCAAATGAAGGCAGTGCAATTAATACATAGCGCTGGTTAATATCTATTTCAAAAGTTCCTGAAACATTGACTAAAATTACTAGGCTCTGAATATGGAATAAAATAAATAATAAAGCTTCCCAAACATACTTTCTGTGGGTAATCATACGCACAACTAGCCAAGATGAAGAAAAGATAAGGATGATGGTGTGAATGCTATAAAACGGGTTCTTTAGTAAGCCCTGGCCGTCTATGCCTGGATTTAACATAATAGCAAGGTTTGATTTAATGTTGAACCATAAATTGGCTAGGCTGTGGGCATCAAATTCTCCGCCCTGAAAGTCATATCCTCTATATGCAGCCATGGTATTGATGGCAGGCCAACTCGCCAGAATTAATAAAAGAACGATTAAGGGGAAGTGCCAAGATTTTTTTCGTAAAAAGTCGTGGTAATAAAGCACAAATGGTATAAAACAGAAAATACTTTCTTGCCTAGTCCCCGATAAGAAACCTAAAATACCAATGGCTAACAATAATTGCTTCCAATTTACTTTGTTCGGGGGAAATAATGAATAAATAAAGAGTATTGCACTTAAAAGAAAAATATAAAGGACTTCGGTGGATGCGGACTTAGATTGCAGCATCATTATAGGCATGGTTCCCAAAAATGTGATAGCACTTAGTGCGATCCAATGGGAGTTGCTAAAACGATAAATTGCAAAGAAGAGAAGTATAAGTGAGGCTAAGTAAAATGGTAAGCTAGTGGCAAGAGCAGTATCTCTGTGAGCAGGGAAAATCCTAAATATTATTGAATAAACAAAAGATAAAGATTTACCTTTAAAGTTATTAACTTCGTCGGTGCATTTAAGTTTGGCTGCTTCCCATATACCTTGGTTACAAACGCCTCCGCTTTGATGATAAAGCATTTGTAGTCCCATGGATTCCCAAGAGTTTTCATCGCTTAGCACTCGGTGTTGTTTGGAGATGTTTAAATGGATAAATAGGCCTAAACCAGTAGTTATTACCGCAACAATTATAATAGAAGAAATAGGGGGGATTTTTTGCTTAAAGCTTTTAAAAATATCAGGTATATTAATAAGTAAAGAAACGAAGCTAAAAATGCCTAGAGCTAAAAACCACCAATATCCCCACTTTATATCCCAGGCTTTAGCAGCATCGTTTGTTAAGCTATTAAAAACTATAAAGGCTATGGCTATGATTACAGCCCCAATGCCTAAACCAAGAAATTGAGCTCGATTCCACCGCATTAGTTCTCGAAAATTTTGCATAAATCCTCACAAAAAAAGCCCCAAATGGGGCTTTTTTTTTACAATAATGTTAAAAAATCATTCAACATCTACAAGATAAGCTCTGACAACTTTGTCGCCTTGCATAATAGTAAGAGCTTGTCTGCCCTTGGGGAGTTTACCTTTTAATTCAAACAGATTAGTGCTTTTATAGGCTGTAGTTAGCTCCACAGCTTTGTCTTTTTCTGGGAAAAAACCAGCTCTATCTTTTTTATCAAATTCGGTGCAATCACTGTAAGCACTTGGGTTAGCTCTTTTCAAAGGGAAGGAGCTAACATTGATACTTTCTACTACATTTCCAGCTTGTAAGTAAAGCATATTAACATCTTCTGTGATTTTTACAGCTTCTGGTAGGTCAAAAGTTTTTTTGCTTTTTTGGTCTGTGTAACTGGTGCGATAAGCAAAAAGACTTTCTTTGCATAAAACTTCCCAATTTAACCAGCGGTTAGGGATTTTTTTGTTTTCTTCTGAAATGTTTAAGTCATATAAACCAGGATCTATAACTTCTTTAGAGAAAATGTAAATATTTTGTTTTACATCTAAGTTTTCTTCATCAAGAATAACATTTAGAGCTGATTCTGAATGTTTGTTTTTACCAGCATTTAGGCTATATTCACCTTTCTTAAGGTTCTCAAATTTAAAAGACCCATCAGGACTTTTAATCATGTTGGGGGTTCCTTTTAGCCATACTGTGGTGTTGGTGATGGGCTTGTTAGTTATGGGATCTAAGACTTGACCTTCGATGGATCCTTTTTTACAAGATAATAATCCAACACTTAAGAAAACTACTGCAACAGAATACAAAAATTTTTTCATTTATATTACCTTATTAAATAACTTGATAACTATTGATTATCTTGCTGTCTAACAGCTTTACGAGTTTTGCGTTTGGCTCCAACAATTTGGTCGCCAAAGCGTTTGTTAAATCGATCTATGCGACCCGCAGTATCAATGCGATGCATTTTCCCTGTCCAATAAGGATGCGTATCAGAAGTGATTTCCAATGTAACTACATTGTGCATTACTCCATTAATTTCTCTTTGCTCATTACTTTTCTTGGTTGAGCGTGTGATAAATTCACGGCCAGTATTAGCATCTACAAAAACTGTAGGATAGTATTCAGGGTGTAAACCTTGCTTCATTATATTACCTTTAATTTACAAACTAAGTTAAAAATTTAATATTTTACTCATTAATTTCAATATTTAACCACAAAGATACATAATTTGTAGTAATTCTTCTTTATTTTGTACAGAGAATTAAATTATAAACATGGAAAAAATTAAAATTACATTAATGCTTGGCTTAGCACTGCTTTATTCTTGCTCATCAAGCGAAAGGCGAGACTTTGAAGTTAAGGCTAAAACAAAATATCCCTTAAAAGAGTGGCCAGATTCTATGTACATAGCTTCCATAGATTCTATCCTTAAAGCTGAAGTTGTAAAGCCACAGCCTCGGAAAACAGCAGAAGTTTCTATGCCTGGTTTGCTGAAAGCAGATGACTTGCTATCCAAGCCCGTTGCGGGAAAGGGCGGTGAGTTCAAACAAAAAGCTGTGGTGCAATCGGTTTCTCCCGAAACTTTTTTGCAAAAATTTCAGCAAGCTTTAGAGGCGAGCCTAATTGATCCTAAACTAACTCAAGAAATTTCTTCACGCCAAGGCGAAGCGCTTACTACCCTTTTGCAGCGCATTTATGGCCCTCATGCAGAACATATACCACTATTTGTGGCAAAAACTCAAATAGCTAAGTTAAATCCAGGGGTAGATTTAGATGACTTGCAAGGAGAAGTTGTGGTTTTACCCCAACTTTAAAGCTTTTTTAGCCAATCTTTAATAATTGTTAAAAGTTCGCTAAACTCTCGGGTAGTGGGGAACTGAGGGTATTCTTTGATTATGGTGTCGGGAGCTCTAAAAAGCACGCCTTGGTGGGCGCTACTGAGCATTTCCGTGTCATTGTATGAATCTCCTGCGGCTAAAACATTAAAGTTTAGATTGCGCAATGCTTCAACAGCACGGCCTTTTTGGTTTTTCATACGCAAATTATAGCCAGTGATAAAATCATCTTTGATTATCAAGTTATGGCAAAAAATGGTGGGAAAGTCTAGTTTTGCCATAAGCGGGTAGGCAAATTCTTGGAAAGTATCGGAAAGAATAATGATTTGCGTCATCGTTTGCAATTCATCTAAAAACTCTTTGGCTCCTTCTAAGGGTTCAAGAGTTCCGATGACTTCTTGTATGGCCGAAAGAGTTAGTTTTTCTCTCTCTAAGATTTCTAAACGGTTTTTCATTAGCGTGTCGTAATCAGGAATGTCCCGTGTGGTAAGGTGCAATTCTTCGATACCTGTTTTTTCTGCCACGGCAATCCATATTTCAGGAGTTAATACTCCCTCGAGGTCTAGAGTTACTACGCTTTGTTTTGTGAACATTGTTTACCACCTAAATTTATAGTAGTCTTTTTTTATGCAAAATTACATCTAGCTAGAACTATGGTCAACTTAGTATTTTTTTCGGGAAATTTTATATAGCTATTCCTAGATATTTCTTTTGTTAATAATGTGGATTATTTCTTGGGTAGTTATTATATACCTAGTCCTACAATAGTCACAACTGATGTTTAAATCTTCCTCTTCTTTTACCAACTCGCTTAAATCTTCAGTGGGAATAGTAGCCAGAACCTCTAAGGTGCGCACTTTATTACAAGGGCAGTAATGCTGGGGGGCTATTTCTTTTAAAATTTCAGTTTCCACATCTCCCGCAATTTTATCTAATAGTGTTCGCAATGAAAGCCCATATTTTTCATAAAATTGATCTATGTGTTTTAGGGAGCGCACATTTTTGTCGAGAATTTCTAAATCGGCTTCGGAGGCGTTGGGAAAAGCTTCCACAAGAAAGGCGAGAGCATATCGTAGTTTACTATCATCTTCGGGATGTAGCTTGGTAAAAACCCCCACTGCAGAGCGCACTTGCTCAGATTGCATCATATAAGCTGATAAATTGGGACCCATTTGTGAAGATATTGCATTGACAATGCTTTCTTGCACAATTTTACCCTTTTCATTGATGCGGCGTACCCGCATTTTTTGTGGGGAAAGTAAAAGCTCAAAGTTTTTTACTTTTTGCAGTTCTTCTTGGGGAATCATAGCCCGCACTAATCCTGTGGGAGTGCTATCTGCATTGATAAAACTCAAATCACCTGAAACTTCGAAACTCAAAGAAACTGTACCAGGAAATTTTAATCCAGAGGCTAAAAGCAAAGAGCTCATGGCTACTTCTGAAAGTAAACTTAAGCCTTGTCCGCGAGCGCGGTGTATTTCTCCTAACTGATTGGATGTGCGAGTTAAGTTAACCAACACAAAACGAAAGGGGAGCTGGGCAGCAGTGGCGCGAATAATGTTATCGTTCATAAGCAAAATAAAGAATAATTTTGTGTCTTTACCAAGTATTATTAAATTATCATTTAATTTATTGTAAATATAAATAGAAGCGTAAATATAATTTTAACAAAGGGTTTCTTATGTCCATAAGTCAAAAATCTGCATCAAAAACTTGCGTTTTTCTTTTAGCTAACGGTTTTGAAGATATAGAATTTGTCGCACCTTGGGATATTTTAAAGCGTGGTGGGGTAGATCTGCTTAGTGTTTCTATCCATGACACTTTGGAGGTTAAATCTGCCCATGAATTGACGGTTAAAGCCGATGTTTTATGGAGCGACGAGTGGAAAGTAGGTGATATGCTGGTGTTACCTGGGGGCGGAGAGGGTACACAAAATTTGCGAGCCCACGCGGGGGTGATTGAAGCAGTGCAAAAACAATTGGAGGCCGATAGGCTAGTGGCGGCTATTTGTGCGGCGCCAACAGTTTTAGGCGATGCTGGAGTGATTAAAGATCGTCAGGTAACTTGTTATCCTTCCATGGCCACCGAAGTAGAAACTATGGCTGCAAAAGTTTTAGGCGATGCGGTGGTAGAAAGTGATAAGGTAATTACCGGCAGAGGTCCTGGCGTGGCCATAGATTTCGGTTTTGCTTTGTTAACCAAGCTAAAAGGGGAAGAAGTTGCTGCAGAAGTGCGCGCACAGATGGTGTTTTAAAAGCTAATTTGCAATCTCTTTGCTTTCTTTGAAGGCAAAAAGGCCTAGCAAAGATGCAAATATGAGCGCAATAAAGGCGTATAAATAAACATTGCGTAAACCTTGGTGATGCCAAATTAGTCCTATGGCTTTACCGCCTATAACTCCTGCTAAACCTCCATATATGGATTGGGAGATTAAGTTGATTTTCTGCATGTTTTTAGTGCCAAATTTGCGGCCAAAATATATTCCCACCCCAGATAGCGAAGCACCGAAAAACATTCCATGTAAGGTCTGCACAGCATAGAGTTGGTGTAAGTTGTTTATTTGACTGATGGCGCCCATGCGGAATGTGCTTAAAAATATCCCTACTAAAATCAAACCTTTGATGCCGAATTTTTGTAAAAAGTAAATGCTGGCAAAAATCATGGGGATTTCTGCAAAAGTGGCGATGGTCCAAGCTAAGCTCACTTGGCTATTTGTGGCTTTTAATTCCGTAAAGATAAAGTTGGAAAGCACAGAAGTTGCTCCGTTTATAGACATATTGGCAATAAAAATGACAATCAACAGCACTATAATATCGGGGCTCCACATTTTGCGTAAAGATTCTTTAGTACTTAGACTTTTTTCTTGGGTATGTAAAATAGCTCCCGACATCTTTGAGGCGGGTATAGATAACAAAGCCCATATTGCAAAAACTATATATAAGCCAGTGTAAGAAAAATATTTGGCGATGCCGATGCTGATTAGACAAGATACTGCGTAACCTAATGTTCCCATGGAGCGTATAATCAAGGTCCATTTGTCGCCGTGAGGCTTAGTGGCAGCTATGAGAGCGATTCCTTGCAAAGCCGCGCAAACGCTGAGAGAAAACACAATACCGTAATAGTTTAACATAGCTAAACTGTAACCTTTTACCCAAGGAAAGCATAAAAGAAAAAAAGCTAAGCAAAAGTAAGCTCGTCGCAAGATTTGGTCATAATTGCGCAACCATTTGCCTGCTAAAATTATCAACCAAGGTAAAAATATCTGCGAAGTGGCTCCTAAGGCTACAGCGTCACCGATTTGAGATGCACTAAAACCGTGAAGATGCTCTAAAACCAAAGTGTGGTATTGATTCGAAGCCATGGCAGCAAATCCGCCGAATAACATTAGTGCAGGAAATAGCAAAAAGGCCTCTAGGTGTATTTGTCGCGATGGAGTAAAGGGTCAGATATTTGTGCTTGGGCAAATCCTTGGGCTCGCAAAATACAAGCAGGGCAAGTTCCACATGGAGGAAATTCACCGTTGTAGCATGTATGAGACCAGGCTAAAGCTTTTAATGTATCAAGTTTTTGGGCTAATTTTACTGTTTGAGCTTTGTCTAAATCCATCAAGGGGGTATGAATTTTAAATTTCGCATCCATACCTAAAGAAATAGTTTGACTGAGAGAATCCATGGTGTCTTGACGGCAGTCGGGATAGCCACTGTAGTCAGTATGGCCAACCCCTGTGACTAAATCAAATATTTGTCTATTCCATGCCCAAGCGGCAGCATAGGTTAAAAAAATCAAGTTTCTGCCAGGAACAAAAGAATTGGGGAGTGTTTTGTCTTTTTCGCTACTAACTGCAATGTTGTCAGTTAAACTGTTGCCACCAATGGCATTAAAAGTGTTAATGGGGAGAACTATATGTTCGATTTCATACAGTTTACATATTTTTTTGGCGCTTTCTAGTTCTATTTTATGTCTTTGTCCATAATCAAAAGAAAGAGCCACCACTTTGGAGAATTTTTGTCGAGCCCAAAATAGTGCTGTGGTGGAGTCTTGCCCCCCAGAAAAAGCTACTACTGCAGAGGAAGTACTCATAGTTAAAATAAAGATGTTAAATGCAGGGCGATGCGGTTAGGGTTGTTGCCAGTTATGTTGATGGCGTATTCTCCCATAAGACTTAAATGTGAGAAAAGTTTTAATTGAAAGCCAGGGAAAATATAAAGATTAAATGATTTTATAGGATGTTTTATGGTTGTGCCCATGGCTGCACCTAATCTTAAGATGCCAGCATCGGTAATTTGTAGGCTAGGGTGAGCACCCAATTCTATCTTTGTCCACTCATTGTTCACCACATCTCCAAAAAAAGCTATTCGTGCTTCAAAAATATTTTGGATTTTAGAAGTGTGTCTAATTAATTTTCCATAGCTAAAAATCAAACTGGTTCCAGGATTGCTGTTTATTCCCACTATGCCATCAATTTGTACGAAATCATCCTCAAAAAGCGCTATTTTTGTTCCTAAATTTAAAAGTACGGTGTTTTTTTCAAAGCGCCTTTCTGTTTCCGTAAATATTTTGCCGCCCACTTCAAATCTATCGTTGATGCCAAATTGCGTACTGCCTATAAAGCTACCGTCCGCTTGCCATTTTGTTTGAAAACTTGCTGAAATAAAGGCGCGGTCAGGGATAAAAGGGTCGGGATATAAGGTGTAACGGATATCATGAAGTTTTATTAGTGCCCATGCTGGACTACTTAGGAATAAAAATAAAGCTCCTGTTATTGTTAAAATAAGAGAAAAGCTGTTTTTTCCCATGAAAACCTCTGAAAAGAAAGACGCATAAAGGCGATAACTCTAAAAATTATAGTATAAAATACTAAATTATGCATATACATTATGATTCCAACAAGAAAAGAAATATTCAAGCTTAAAGATTATGTGCCAGGTAAATCTATCCAAGAAATCCAGGAGCGCACAGGTTTAAAAAGCATAATAAAATTAGCTTCTAATGAAAATCCTCTAGGGCCTTCGCCTAAAGCTTTAAATGTTTTAGCAAAATACGCTCAAGAACTGCATTTGTATCCTATAGGAAGTTCCCCAGATTTAAGTAAGGCCTTGGCAGCCAAATACGAATTAAATTCTGATCAAGTGATTGTGGGTAATGGTTCTGACGAGATCTTAAGTCTAGTTGCCCTGGCTTATTTAGAACCGGGTACCAGCGCTGTTTCAGCCCGTGAAACATTTTCTGTTTATGAGTTTGTAACTTTGAGCATGGGGGCAGATTTTAAAACATTCCCCTTAAAAAATCATAGTTTTGACTTAGAAGCAATTGCCACCGAAGCGCAAAAAGAGTCCACTAGGGTTGTTTTTATATGCAATCCCAATAATCCTACGGGGACATGGTCAAATTTTACTGAAATTTCAGAATTTATGGACAGTATCCCTGAAAGAGTGTTGGTGGTAATGGATCAAGCTTATGGAGAATACGCTTTAGAAGATGAATATCCTCAGATGATTGCTGATTTAGCCAAATATCCCAACTTACTTTTGGTGCGTACTTTCTCAAAAATATGGGGCTTGGCTGGTTTGCGAGTAGGTTATGCTTTGGGGAATCCAGATGTTTTACAAAAATTGTGGAAAGTAAAAGCGCCTTTTAGTGTAAATATTTTAGCCCAACGAGCTGCCCAAGCAGCTTTAGACGATGGCGAACATTTAAAAAACAGCTTGACTGCCAATGAAAGAGGTAAAGAATTTCTTTATCAAAGCTTTGCGAATATGGGGTTAGAATATTTGCCCACCGCAGCTAACTTTATTGCGGTACAAATTGGCCCCCGAGCATCTGCGGTGGTCAGCGATTTGGAAAGCCGTGGCCTTATTGTGCGTTCCATGGCTAGTTTTGCCATGCCCCACTGGATACGAGTAACCGTGGGCACGGAAAATGAAAATAAAATTTTTATTGAGCAACTAAAAGCAGTTTTGGAGCAATAATATGCAAAAAGAAAACAAAGATTTTATGAACTTAGGGCTTAAAGCTTTGCAAAAAGCTGAAAAAGTTATTTTAAAGTATTATAATCAAAATATAGATGTTCAATGGAAAGCTGATGCTACTCCGGTTACTATTGCTGATCAAAAAGCAGAAGAAGTGGTACGAGAGTTTTTAGCAAAAGAAACCCCAGAGTGTGGTTTTATTGGTGAAGAATTTGGAACTAGCGATTCAGAGCTAGAATTGAAATGGATTTTAGACCCCATCGACGGCACTAAGTCTTTTATTCGCAGCGTACCACTTTTTGGCTCTATGTTAGCTTTGTGGCGCGGCAACGAAGCTTTAGTAGGAATAATAAACTTACCCGCCCAACAGTCTGCGGTATATGCAGCTAAAGGTTGTGGTGCTTTTTTAGATGGCAATAAAACCCAGGTGTCTAAAATAGATGATTTGTCTAAAGCTACGATTTTATCGGGTACAATCAATACCGTGGAAGATTATGGTTATGGGGAATCATTTACCCATTTGCGCCGACAAGCGGAATTGTACCGTGGTTGGGGAGATTGTTATGGTTATTACATGGTTATTAGTGGCCGTGCAGAAATCATGTTTGACCCCATTGTCTCTATTTGGGATATTGCTCCCTTGCCAATCTTACTGATTGAAGCAGGGGGGAGTTTTACAGAACTTAACGGTAAAGTAGAACTTTTTGATCAGCAAGGAGCTCCGCGCTCTCGAGCTGATACCTATTCGGGCCTAGCATCCAATGGAATATTACACCCAACAGCTTTGAAACTGTTAAATAAAACTTAGTTTTAATAAAAGTTTCTTAAAACGCTTGTTTGTTTGTTTTTTTGTAATAAAATGAAGTAGTATGAATTGGAAGAAGCAAATCCGTGGTCAGTATCTGTTTTATACTCTGCCATCTGAGTTTACAGTTTCAGCATTGTTGAAGCAGACAAAAGCCATTAACGATGATCTCAAGGATAGTCCTTTGGATGTGGCTTTGGATTTACGGGGATTAGAAAAACTTGATGGAGCAGGTGGGCGTTTTATTAATAATTTAAGCGCGAGCTTAGAGAAACAGGGGAGAAAAATAGTTTATATAGGCGGTAAAGAAGAGGTTTTAGTCGCTTTAGAAGAATCTTCTTTTGTAAAAAAATATGAAAACATTGCTGATTTTGAATTGGAATTTCATGAAATGTCTCCCGCTTTTGCTGAATCTCTTTTGAAACTTGCTCCGGTTAATGCTGGATTGAGTTCTTTAAGCTTGATATGTCCTTTGTGTGG
Source organism: Fibrobacter sp. (assembly GCA_012511955.1). GTDB lineage: Bacteria > Fibrobacterota > Fibrobacteria > Fibrobacterales > Fibrobacteraceae > JAAZFC01. The sequence goes on from JAAZFC010000020.1 coordinate 28,053, forward strand.
TAATAGAGAAGTCAGTGGCTTTATTTTAGATGAACAGAAGTATAAACAAGAGTGGAATGACTCAGAAATAACCCCTATGTGGGAGCCTGCCTCATCAAAAGTTGAAAGTTTAGACTTTGCTGTATATCAAGTAGCAGTGTGTACCACTTGTTATTTTGCCTCTTTAAGACCAGATTTTTTTACCATTGTTTTTCCAGAAGGTGAAGTTCTTAGCCGCTTGAAAACAGATGAGATAAATAATCTAAAGATGACAACTTCCACGCGTAAGCAAATAATGAATCAGTTTAGAGATGCTGATGGAGATAAGTATTTTAACCCTCCTCGAGAAAAACAGGTAGCTTATTTATCTTGGTTGCTCCATGAGGCTTGCCAAAAGCAAATGCATTCCGATAGAAAACTGATAAATGCTTATGATTTGGTGTTGGCTAATTTATATATGTGTAAATATGCTGAAAATGAGGAGCAAATAAATGAGCATTTGCATACAGCTTTAGCTTGGTCTAACAGTTTAGTTGAAAATAGACAGCTTTATTCTGGCAAAAGATTAATGATGGGGCTAAGTTACCAAATAAGTATATTATTAGCATTAGGTAAAGTGGAAGAAGCTAAAGCAGTTTGGACTGGATATCGCCAGGAATATGCCCCTCAATCTGAATATCATTTTTGGGTTAAGCGGGTGGCTTCATTGATGAGTGGTTATTTGGGTGAAGTTGAGTAAATAAGGGTTAGCCCGCAAATCTTTAGCATTAATTTTTAAGAAAATGCTTCCGTCCGTGGCAGTATTGAAGGTGGGGATTAGCAAAGAATCCAAGCGTGCTAAGGTTTTGGCACTGGGATGTCTATAGCGATTTCTATATCCTGCCGAAGCTATGGCAATCTGTGGTTTTAAAGCTTTTAACCAGCGAGTGCTGCTAGAATAATGACTACCGTGGTGACCTAATTTAAGAATAGGACTTTGAATTTGTTGGTGTGTGGTCATAATTTGATCTTCCTCTTTAGAACCTAAATCTCCAGGTAAAATGCTAAGGTCGCGGTTTTGGTATTGCAATAGGGCTACTATAGAAATGCTATTCCAATCCGCAGGGTTTACGGGGCTATTAATATAAGGGAATAAAAACTTCATATTCCAGGGTTTTAGGCCTATGACTTTTTGTCCTTCATAAACATCATGAATGGGTATATTCAAGTTTTGCACTTTTTGCAAAGCTTTTTGCCAAAAAGGATTGTCGCAAAAACGCGCTTGCCAGGGGATCCAAATTTGCTGAACCTTAACTTCATCTAAAAGGCTTTCTAAACCGCCAAAATGATCGCTATGGGGGTGGGTTATGATTAAGGCGTCAATTTGATGAATATTATTCCTGCGCAAAAAGGGAGCTAATTGCTGGACACCATAATTACCCCTATTGGCTTCGTTTCCCACATCAATGACTATAGCTTTGCCGTGGGAAAATTTTAAAATCGTACAATCCCCTTGACCAGCATCTAAAAAGAATATTTCTGCACTAGGATTTAGGTGGTGATAAATTACGCTTCCTCCTTGATAGGCACCAAAACAAGCCAAGCCCAGGGAAACAAGCAACTTGGCTTTTAGATGGTTTTTATGCAATAATAGGGGCAAAAAAAGCATGGTAAAAATCATAATCAGTGTAATGCTTTGAGGCCAAGGCCCTAGTGTAACTTTTGCTCCAGGAATTTCGCTGAGTAATTTGGCAAAAATCACTGAATAAGAAAGTAAGGTTTCGGTGGTGGAGGCAAAAACTTGAGCAATTTGGCTACTAAAAGAAAATAAGATCATAAAAATACCACTCTGCATGGCTAAGCTAATCAAAGGAACCACGCACAAGTTTCCTATCCAAGCCAAAGGTGCAAAGTTTTGGAAGTTGTAAATCAATATGGGCAAAGTACCGCAGGTGGCGCCAAAGCTTATCCATATAGAAGAGGCGATAATTTTTTTAAAGCCTTTTAGCTTTTCTAGGGGAGAAACCATATTGCTAATTAAAATCCCTGCGGTGGCTCCACAAGAGAGTTGCATTCCCAAGTCCCAAACTGCTGCTGGGTTAATAATAATGATAGCACTAATGGCTATACCCAGTCTTTGCATGGAATTTACCGGTCTTTGTAGAATAGCAGTAAGCTGTTCGCTGATAAACATAATCACAGCACGCATAACTGATGGGCTGGCTCCAGTGATGAACATATATGCGAAGAGTAAAATGCTGGCGAAAATTCGTTGGAAATTTTTGTTTAAACGCAAGTTTTGCACTAAAATTTGCAAAATAGTGGCTATTAATACCACATGAAACCCTGAAACTGCTAGAACATGGACTAAACCGCTATTTCTAAAGCTAGTGCTAATATCCCGATCCAAAAGGCTGCGGTCGCCAGTTAAAAGTGCAGGCACTAAGCCCGCGGTTTTATTAGAAATGTATTTGGTAGAGGTGTTTAAAACATATTGGCGTATTTGGTAAATTATCTTTGCAAAAGATTTCTGTGGGAATATTTGAGCTTGCAATATTCTTCCTTGGCCTTGAATATTTTGCCTGTGCATCCAGCTGCGCAGATTAAAGTTTCCAGGGATATTTAACTCTCTTTTTAATGGATGAATAACTATTTGTGCAGTAATGGAGTCCCCAGGATATACAATTACACTGTCCATGGGGTTGTATAATAATCTTAGATTTCCCCAGCGGGCAGTTGCTATGCTAAGACTAGTGCGTGCATTTTTATGCTCTACGGCATTGATTTTTCCAGAAATTTCTGTTTTTAAAACTTTTTTAAAAGGTAAAAAGGCCGAAGTGCGTGGACTGTGAATATTAAAAATGCAAATTAAAAAGGCCAGCATAAAGGGGATGCGCACCCTATTAGACCAAAATATGGCGAAAAAGCTGAGTAGAGCAACTAAAAGGATAATATTACTTTGGCTGTTTAACAAAGCTCCTAAAACAGCTCCTGCTGCTGATGCTAGACCAGGGAGTATATATATTTGAATTTTAAAATTATTGTTCATATAAATTTTGAAAAAAGTGGTACATTATTATATGACGATATTATTAAAGGAAAAAGCCATTTTAATTCTGCTATTATTTTTTTTCTTGGTTTCTTGTTCCACAGATGCGCCAGAAATACCTGTACCTCCTGGAGTTAAAGCTGGGATATATCAACTACGGCCCAATACATTTTGGGCAGGGGATAGTATTGAAAAGTATTTATCCCATGGTGTGGTTATGGTGGGGCAACCCGGAGCTCAATATGAGCTTTCATTTGTTCAGGATAAGAGCGTGGTTGCGCCAAAGTTGCGATTATATAGACTTTTTCCCCATGAAGACCGTCTGCGTTATGTAAATGAACAATTGCTAAAAGCTGAAATTCGAGATAATCGCTATGTTTATGAGTTTTCCCCCCAAGGGAGTGCGCAAGTTTTTTGGTTGACTGTCTTAGAGGATGAAGGAGAAAGGTGGGAAGGAATTGTTAAAGGTTTGCATTATGAAGGACATGGAGCTAATTCAGATAGCTTAAATGTAAATTTATGGTTTGCAGGGGAGTTTAATGGTTTTGCACAAAATATGGGCGTACAAGATTTAGCGCAACAATTAAAAAGTGATTTATTGAAGTATTATACACCTGTGGGTTTTAAAATAGGCGATATTAGAGTTTTACAAGCCCATGAGCATCCTCAATACGGTCATTTATTCCCTTCCCAAGAAAAAGTTGTGGTAGAAGATTTCGAAAATCGTTTTGATTCTTTAAACTTTGGTTTTGATGCTACATATTATCGCGCTATAGATTTGTTAATGGTACATAGTTTTCAGAAGTATGGAGTGTTGGGATTATCTCCTCTTTATGGTTTTAATATAAGGGAGGGTATGGGTGGGGTGATTTTACTTGCTACCCATGGACCAGGCATGATGGGGATAGAAAAGATGACTGTGGCAGAAATAAGCAAAACTGCCATGCATGAAATGGGGCATTTTTTTGGTTTGCGTCATACTACTACTACTGCTAGGGATTTATTGGCTTATTTAGATGCTTCGTTGTACGAAGATGGTCTTAGTGACACCCCTTGGTGCCCGGGATTAGAAGATTTGTCCCAGGTTGATATTTCCATGAGTTTTGCTTACACTGCTCTGCGTAAAGTGGCGAATTTTCCCGATTATTGTCCAGATTTTAAAAATCTTATGTTTCCTTATGCTTATGAGGGTGAAGCAGAACAATTTAGTACCCAGCAAGGGGAAATAATGCTTAAAAACCTTAGATTGTACCCATAATGAAAGAACCAGTTAAAAGAATAGCCTTTATTTTGCATGGAGAAAATTTAGACCACGCCGATTTAATCATCGCTTTGGAGCAGCATTTTGCCACCGTAGAATATATGGGATCGGCTTTTGATTTTGAGCAAACCAAATATTATGAAAAAGAAATGGGGAGAGGGTTACAACGCAGTGTGTGGAGTTTTGAAGGCTTAATAGATGCCAGTGAAGCTGTGAATGATAAATTGTTAGCGGTGCAAATTGAAAATGATTTGCGCAACAGTTCAGCAGGGAGAAAATTTAATGTAGATGTGGGCTACTTGGATAGTGATAAAGTAATTTTAACTTCTTTTAAAAAAGGGCCTTATAAAATATATGCTCACAGCGGAGTGTGGTTAGATTTAGTGATGAACTATAGCAAAGGAGTCTTTACTGGCACTAGCTATACTTTTAGCGATTTTAAAATAAACCCTTACCAAAAAGATTTGATGCGCATTAGAGAGTTTTTTAAAAGAGATTTAAAAAAACTACGCAGTTAAGACTTAAAGATTTTCGTCTAGCCAGTTTTGTAAAATAATAGTAGCGGCGGCTCTATCTATGCGCCCTTTATCTCTTTTTTGACGCTTTTTAAGGTGTTGGGTTCTCGTTTTGGCACTTACAGAGCTGTAAGATTCGTCTTGGTAATAGATGGGGAGATTAGTTTTTTGCTTTAACTTTTGAGCAAAGGCTTCTACATCCAAATTCTTGCCATCTTTGCGACCGTCAGGGTGATAAGGCATCCCTAAAATGATGGTTTTTATTTTTTCCTTATCAATAATCTCTTGTAGGGCATGCCATAAATCGGTTTTTTCTCTATCGATGGTATCATAAGGAAAAGCTATGGGAACTTCTGCGTCGGCTAAAGCCAAGCCTACTCGTCGGTCACCATAATCAATTCCTAAATACTTTGTCATACTTCGCCAACTTCTTTTGCGGCTCTTTTGCGACGATGGGGGTTCAATTCCAGTTTGCGTAAACGCAACACTTCGGGAGTAACTTCCACGGCTTCGTCACTGTTTACAAAAGCAATACATTCTTCTAAAGTGAGGTGGCGGTAGGGAGTTAAGCTAATGTGATCGTCTGAACCTGCAGCGCGAATATTGGTCAATTGCTTGCCTCGAGTAACATTTACAATCAAATCACCCTCGCGATTACTTTCGCCAATGATCATACCTTCGTAAACTTCGGCGCCAGGGGGAATTAGCATTTGCCCGCGATCTTCCAATTTATATAAGGCATAAGCGGTGGCATCTCCAGGATCTTTGGCTATCAAAACCCCATTGCTACGCGCTGGAATTTCACCTTTAAAAACTTCGTAACCATGGAAAAGCGATTGTGTAACAGCATAACCTTTGCTTAGGGAAAGCAAAATAGAGCGAATGCCCATTAAACCGCGGGCCGGAATTTTGTATTCGATCATAACCCGACTTTCATCTTGGGCCATATTCACCATTTCGCCTTTGCGACGACCTAGTTCTTCTATTACAGGACCTGAATAGCTTTCTGGAACTTCTACTTTAAAAAGCTCTATGGGTTCTAAAGTGCGTCCTTTTTCATCTTTTTTAAAGATAACTTGGGGGGAACCCACGGTAAATTCATAGCCTTCACGGCGCATGTTTTCAATTAAAATTGTGATATGCAATACACCGCGGCCTGAAACATTAAAAGACGAAGCGCCGTCTATTTTCTCTACTTGTAGTGCTGGGTCGGCAATATGCGCTCTTTCTAGTCTTTCGAGTAAATGAGAGCCTGTTAAGTATTTTCCTCCGTTTTTTCCTGCCAAAGGAGATGTGTTCACTGTAAACATGGTGGATATAGTAGGAGGATCAATATCAATGCGTGGCAGAGCTATGGGGTTCTCAGGGGAAGATATGGTATCACCAATATCAAAACTATCAAGCCCAGCTAAGAGTATGATTTCTCCTGGACCTGCTTTTTCAATGGTTTCAGTGGTGATGTTTTTATGTCGCATGATTCTTTGCAAACGCACATTTTTGAACTTGCCATCACTAGTGGCTTGGGCGCAGGTCATATTGCTTTTAAAAGTTCCTTGTTGCACTCGCCCCACTGCTAACCTTCCCAAAAAAGAAGAGTATTCTAGCGAAGTGATTTGTAACAAAGGCTCTGCCTGAGGATCTCCTTGGGGTGGGGGGATTTTCTCAATAATTAAGTCTAATAATGGGGATAAATTTGTGTCGGGATCTTCAATTTCTAGGCGACAAATTCCTCTGCGACCTGAAGCAAAAACATGGCTGAAATCTAGTTGTTCATCAGTGGCATCTAGCTCGCAGAATAAATCAAAAACTTTATCTAAAGCAAGGTGAGGTTTGCAGCCATCTCTGTCAATTTTATTAACCACTACTATGGGCACTAAACCCATAGATAATGCCTTTTCTGTAACAAAACGGGTCTGAGCCATGGGACCTTCAAAGGCATCAACTACCAAAATTACCCCATCCACTGTGCCTAAAACTCTTTCTACTTGGCCACCGAAATCAGCGTGTCCAGGGGTATCTACAATGTTGATACGAATGCCTTTGTAAATTACACTAGCATTTTTAGATAGTATGGTAATGCCCCGTTCTTTTTCTAAGTCATCGGAGTCCATTACCCGATCTTGAATTTCTTGATTGCTGTGAAAGCCACCACCTTGTTTAAGTAATTGATCTACTAAGGTGGTTTTGCCATGGTCAACATGTGCTATGATAGCTATATTTCTAATATTGTTTGATAACATAAGTCGCAAATTTAGCTTAATTAATGTGATTTGTTTTAATTTGTAAAAACAAAAATGAGGCTCACTATGAATAGGATAAAAGTTTTTGGAGTTTTAATTTTTCTTTTATTTTTTAGTGCAGAGGCAAAAGCAACCAATTATTTTTTAGAAAAAAACTGGTTTAATTTGGGCGCAGGCATGACTTTTGGAGGCAAGTTTTTCGCTGTAGGGGGTGCAAATGTAGCCATAAGTGACCCTTGGTCTTTGGGGGCAAATGTTGAATATAGAAATATAAAAAGGGGAAACTATTTGGCTGTGCAACCGAGTTTTGCTTATTCTTTTGCATCTAAATTAGAAAACCCCAGTGCTGTTAACCCTTTTGTTCAAGGGGGATTACGCTTAAGATATAGCAGTCATAAAGGAGAAGACGATGTTAAATACACCAGCACTGACTTTAAGCTTTTGTTGGGAGCTGGGGCAGAGTTATTTCTGGGACCTAAAGTATTATTTAAGCCTTATGCCCAAATATTTATATGGGATCATAGCTACGCAGTAATAGGTTTTGATGGAAATTATTTACTTAGTGATGCAGTAGCTGTAGGTATAGGTTTTAACTTTTCTGACTTGATGCTAAATAGCGGAAAAATTCAAGGAATGGCTACGGTAGCCTTTTAAAAATACCCCCACCGCGACTCGAACGCAGATCTAACCCTTAGGAGGGGCTTGCTCTATCCAGTTGAGCTATGGGGGCAAATTTTATTTTTTTTGCGTGTCTTTAGCAAATTCTTTGGAAGCTTGTTGCACTTTGGGATTGGACATTAGTTTACGGATTTTTTTCTTTTGATTTTCTTCCACAGATTTCCGGAGTTTGCCTGCTAAGTCATCACCTAAAGAATCAAAAATAGATTCTTTAAAAGTCCCAGAGGCTTTAGGTGCGCTTGTTCGAGGTTTGGAAAAATTCTTTTTACTTTTATTTTTTCTTTTTTTGTGCTCAGCACTCATTCTGCAACCTCACGATGATTTATAAACCACCGCAATTTACAAAAATAACTGAATATTTCAAGTTATTAGAGATAAAGACTGATGATTTGGCTTAGTTTTTCGATGCTTTTGGCTAAATCATCGTTGATTATGGTGTGTTCGTATTTGCCTTTTTTATGAGCAAATTCTATTTCTTTGCGTGCATTTTCTAAGCGGGTTTTAATAACCTCTTCAGAGTCAGAACCTCTCGCTCTGAGTCGTTCTTCTAGCACTTCTAAATTGGGCGGTAAAATTAATAGTCCCACGGCTTGAGGATACACTAAGTCAAAATTAGGTTTGCCAAAAACATCTATATCAAAAATTAAGCTAATTCCAGCTTCAAGTTTATCTGCAACAAATTGCTTGGGTGTTCCATAATAATTACCATGTACTAAATTCCATTCCACTAATTCTTGGTTGGCAATCATTTTTTTAAAATCTTCTACGCTGTGAAAAAAATAATGCTTGCCATTTTCTTCTCCAGGTCTTGGCGGCCTAGTGGTGGCAGAAATAGAGTATTCTATTTGAGGAAAATGCTTTAAAATATGGTCTTTTAAGGTGGTTTTCCCAGCTCCGGATGCAGCTGACATAACAAAAAGCTGAGCGGACATTAAGATTTTCCTTTACTAGTGCGCACCAATGGAATGGCAAGCAAAGCTTCTTGACGAAGTTTATGATCCATAGCATTTATAAGGCGTAAACGGTTTTGTTTAAACATGTTTAGATAGATATTAATACGCGTTTCTGCTTCAGTTTTGGCTAAGCTTTCAAAACGGTCTAAAAGATGATTGATAGTGCCAATGGAATGCATCATTAATGACACAAAAATGACTGTGCAACCCATAAGTGTGCTAGCCATAAGTAAGGTTAGTTTAATTTCAGGAGTCCATGTCATATTTTTTACCTCGGGAGCTCTTATCTAATATATATAAAGGTCTTTGTTTAATCTCTTCATATATACGGCCGATATATTCTCCTAAAATACCAATGGTAATAAGTTGTACGCCGCCGAGAAAAACCACAGCGATTATTATAGAAGCCCAACCATCAGTGGTGGTTGTGGGATGAAGTAATTTTTGCGCAAAACTCCAAACGCCTAAAGCAAAGCTAATTGCGGTGGCCCACATGCCTAAAACCAAAGAAAATTTTAGGGGAGCGGTGCTAAAAGAGGTAATGCCATCAATGGCCAGTCCCATCATTTTGCGCAAAGGATATTTTGTGGTTCCTGCTTCTCTTTTGGCGCGATCGTATTGTATTCCCGTGTGCTTAAAACCTACCCAGCATACTAAACCTCGTAAAAATCTGGAGCGCTCTGGTAAGCGATTAATGTTATCCACCACGGCGCGATCCATAAGGCGGAAATCTCCTGTATCCACAGGGATTTTTATACTGGTTAAGCTGTTTAAAATGCGATAGAACCAGCGGGCGGTGATAAGTTTAAACCAGCTTTCTCCCTGGCGCTTTCTTCTTTGGGCATAGACCACATGGTAGCCTTCACGCCATTTACTTAGCATTTCTAAAATTAGCTCAGGGGGATCTTGTAAATCTCCGTCAATTATCACCACCGCATCCCCTTGGGCGTGATTTAAACCTGCGCTAAAAGCCGCTTGATGACCAAAGTTGCGCGAAAAGCTCAATACCTTGTGTGGGGAGTCTTCAGGGATAAGATTTTCTAAAATTTCTCGGGTTTTATCAGTAGAGCCATCATTGATAAAAAGCAGTTCGTATTCCAAATCTTTTAATACATCAACTAAAGTAGTATAGGTTTTGGCTGCTATTTCTTCTTCATTGTACATGGGAACTATAACAGATAAAAGCATATTATCACCTAAATAAAAGAGGTTCTAGCCAGTTGGCATGGTCAAAGTTTTTGTTTTGCAAAGAATCAACCTGTAATTGTAACACATTTATTCCTTCCACAGAAATTTCAGCGGGGATAATTTGGTCTCCTTTAACAATTTGCTCCCAAATTAGCTTATTATCTCCCAAAATTCTAAACTTCATGCCATCTCCGCCTAAATCTTCATCATCTTGGCCTACCAAAACGCTAAATTTTTGGTATTGCCCCAACAGTTCATATTCTATATAAGATTGGGCGTGGGTGCCTAAACCGTTTTCAAAAGATTGCCCATTAACCGTCAGTATATTGCCGTTTACTGAACGGTTTTTCATAAGTTTGCCCCAACTTTGTTGCTGAATTTTAGGGCTTAAATCTGTAAGCTTGGTTATTTGACTCTGCAAAGGGAAAAAACTTCTGATGCTCTTGGTGACGATTACTTGGTTTTTGAGGGTGTCTAAAATGCTCACCTTGGCATTGTTGTAGCCAGCTTTGAGTGAGTCATAATCGAAATACTTTGTGAAAAAACCAGTGCTAAAGGGTAAATTGCTAATTAATTGATCATTAATATAAACTAGCTTGCGCCAGGGCTTGCCAGAGTTGAGCTCTGCTATTTCATATTCCAACAAGAGTTTGGAATGGGCAGAATCTAAGGTAAAAGAATTGATTTGCAAAAGCTTCTCTACATTAAAATCGCGGACATTGCCCATACGAGCAATGTTTAAGCGATAATTATTAGTAATTAGAGTGCTAAAAATCATTTGGTGTTCGAATTTATTTTCAAATTGGTCACAAACACTACCAATTCGCCGTTCCACGGCTTTTTTGTGCCAGGTTTCCCTATCCCAGCAGTCTAAACCCCGCACATAATAAACTTCGTTTTGATATTTATCCAACAGATTTTGCAGTTCTCCTGCAGACATTCTATTGATAGCGTTGTAGTGCATGGCAGAATGGCCGTATCCTATAAAATGCCAAGGCCGAGAATAAATAAAGAGACGGTCTTTTTGGGGTTGAGTTTTTAGCCATTGCAAAATTTGGTATTCTTCTGTGGCCAAATGGTTGCGATTGTACATAATATTTGCTTTAAAACTTTCTTGATGATTTAAAGTTAAGCCAGCAATGACTATGGAACAGGCTAAGGCTAGGGTTAGAGTAATTCCCTCTTTTTGCAGCGATGGTTTGTAGTTGCTAATTAAAGGAATTAAAGTAAAGATAAGCCAATTTAAGAGATAGGCGCTTAAAAAAGCGATGGTGGGGAATATCACTAAGGCATAGCGTTGGTTAATTTCGATGGTGAAATCCCCAGAAACATTTTCAAAAACCATATAGCTTTGAATGTGATACAGTAGTAAAAATCCAAAGATTTTAAGAGCAAATTTATCTTTGCGTATCGCTTGTATTATAAGCGCGATTAGTCCACCCAAGGCTAGCCAGGTGGAACTTGTTAAAAAGGGGTTAGTTAGTAGTCCATTAGCTTGTAATGGGCTTTGGGTCATCACCTTCCAATTAACTGCGATATGCTTAAAAAAGTGTCCATGGGCTTCAAACTCCCCCCCTTGAAAACCATAGCCCTGATAATAACTAATGGTGAGTAAAATAGGAATGGAAAAAATGGAAAGAGTGCTTATAAAGGCAGGAAAACGCAGGTCTTTTTTAGATAATTGCTTGTAAACAGCAGGAATTATAAAAGCAGCTAAACAAAATACGGTTTCTTGACGGGTTTGCCCAAAAAATGCTAGAACTATGGCTAGTAATGTCCAATGCCGTACGGTGTCTTTGGTCCAAGCCCAGTGCATTACCAATAAAGAAAGTGCTGAAAGAAAAACATAGAGAGGCTCCACCGAACTAGAGCGAAATTGGAACATGACAGTGGGCTGAAACATTAGCGCCACAGTGCCTACCAAGGCTAAAAGCTTGTTTTGAGACCAAGCTAAAAGCGCCCAAAAGAATACTAAAGCACTCAAGGCAAATAAAATGATGTGAAAGGCGAAGATCCATTGTAAATCTTTACCAAAAATAGGCATTCCCAAAGCGTAAATATACGACAAGCCAAAAGCTTTAAAATTATTGGCGTGGGCGGTGCAATTTAGCTTGCCTTGGACAAATTCACCTTCATCACAAGACCCAGCAATTTTATTGTGATAAAGGTTTTGGGCAGCGCTGAGCATAATAGATTCATCGCTCTGCACCCGGTGGCGACCTTCTATCCAAAAGCTAGTGGCAAAAACGGCAATAGCTGTAAAAGTCAAAAATACCAGCCACCAATTTTTACCAGGGTTGAGCTCTTTAAGATAGCTTTTGGCATCTTCTCGCAAATCTATCAGCAAAATAACAGTTAACATGCCTTGGATGGAAAAAAGCCAAAAAGCGAGGTTTAGGTCTAATTTGCCAATCAAAGCTTTGTTTTCGGCACCTGCAAGTTGAGAATTGCCTAAAAATGCGATAAGTAGGGGGATTCCTAAGCTAAATAGCAGAGAAATAATGGCAACAGGATGAATTGCGTTCTTTAATAATGTGCGAATTTTTGTCATTAAATGAAATATAACCAAAGCTTTAGAACTTGGAGGTTTGGAAATTACCATTATCTAGTTAAATTTGACTTCTTTAATAGAGGTGAAAGTGCAAAATTCTGTGATTTTAAAAACTGCTGACAATATTAGTGTCCTTTCTGCGGCTATGGTGCAAAAAGCTAAATCCGGTCATCCAGGTGGAGCTATGGGGGCTGCTGATTTTACATCTGTATTGTTTGGTGAGTTTTTGCGCTGGAATCCAGACGACCCCCAATGGGCTGGTCGCGATAGATTTTATATGGATCCCGGGCACATGTCACCTTTGCTGTACTCTATTTTGCACATTACTCAGCGTTTGGAAATGGATTCATTGCTTAATTTTAGGCAATTGGGTAGCAATACTCCAGGTCATCCAGAGTTAGATCCGCTAGTGGGCATTGAAAATACTTCTGGACCTTTGGGCTTAGGGCATGGCTTAGCTTTAGGTTCTGCGGTGGCAGAACGCTTTATGCGCGAGCGCTTTGGCGATATTCATGCTCATAAAACTGTGGTGTTAATTTCTGATGGGGGCATCCAAGAAGAAATAGCCTACGGTGTGGGGCGCATTGCAGGGCACCTCAAATTAAATGATTTTATCATGTTTTACGACTCCAATGATGTGCAGCTATCTTCTCTTTGCGAAGATGTTATGACCCATAGTGTGCGCAAACAGTACGAATCCTGGGGCTGGAATGTCATAGAAATAGACGGTTACGACATAGATTCTTGTCGCAGTGCTTTGCAAACAGCTTGGGATGAAAAAGAAAAACCCACTTTGATAATTGGCGATACTACTATAGGTAAAGGGGTGCGCACCAGTGATGGCGAACTGTGGGAAGGACAAATATCTGTGCATGGACAGCCTTTAGATGCTGCTGGAGCTTCTACTGCTGCAACCATCGAGGGTTTAGGGGGAAATCCTGAAAATCCTTTTGTAATAGATGTAGAAGTTCAAGAGGCTTTTGCGGCTCGCATTGAAGAATTACGCGTTCAAGCGCAAAAATGGCAAGAAACTAAAAGACAGTGGGATTCAGAAAACCCTGAATTATCAACCCAACTTAAGCAATGGCTTAGTGGTAAAGCTCCCGAAATCAATTTATCTACCCTTCCCCAAAAAGAAGGGGTGGCTACGCGAGTGAGTTCGGGAACTGTACTTAGTTGGTTGGCAGATAATGTGAAAAATATTATTGCCAGTAGTGCGGATTTATCAAATTCCGACAACACCCAAGCATTTTTAGATAAAACAGGGATTTTTATGCCTGATAATTTTAACGGTGCTTTTTTACAGCCAGGAGTGGCTGAGCTTACCATGGCTAGCATGGCTGCAGGTATGGCCTTGCATGGTGGTATCATTCCCGTTTGTGCCACTTTCTTCGTGTTCTCTGACTTTATGAAGCCCGCCATCCGTTTAGCTACGCTCATGGGCTTACCTGTGAAATATGTCTTTACCCATGATTCTTTTAGAGTAGGTGAAGATGGTCCTACCCATCAACCCATTGAGCACGAAGCGCAAATTCGTTTATTAGAACTTTTGACCCGGGAAGATGGGAGTTCTGAGTTGTTGGTATTGCGTCCCGCCGATGCTTTTGAAACCAATGTGGCATGGCAAATGGCCATGGAAAACACCACATCGCCCACGGTTTTGATATTTACCCGTCAAAATGTTGAAACTTTAACTTTGCATGCAGAAAAAAATCGCCAAGAAGCCGCAGAAAAGTGTCGTCAAGGGGCTTATGTGGTTTCTGATAACAGCGGTGGAAAACCAGACTTAACTTTAGTGGCCAATGGATCCGATGTGAATCTTTGTCACGCCGCCGCCGAAATTTTGCGCAGGGAAGATAAGTTGGTACGAGTGGTGAGTATGATTTCGCCACGGCTATTTCAACAGCAAGATCAAACTTTGCGCGATAGTGTTTTGCCTCCTTGGCGCCCAGTATTAGCCTTATCTTCAGGCTTGCCTTTGGTTTTTGACAAAGTAGTGGGACCCATGGGAAAAACTGTTGGTTTAGAAAGGTTTGGTTGCTCAGGCCCCTTTACAGTGTTAGAAGAATATTTTGGTTTTACACCTGAAGTTGTGGCAGAGCAGGGAAGAAAATATTTAGCAGAATTTAAAATTTCCTGTGATTCTATGCGAGTAGAATTAGGTTTTTAACAGTAATTATTGCTCTTTAAGCTTTTGATAGTCTGACAGATGCTGTTCCATTTCTACAGCGTCCATATAGAAACTCACTTTGTCTGAGCGATCAATGGCACCCATGTTGGTGAAAAACCTTCGTAAATCCAAGCGGTCGCGGCTACATTCCCATGCTAAATTTGCATTGTTCTTCAATGCTATTTGCTCTAGTTTTAAAAAGATATTAGTGCCTACAGATTTTTTTCGCCATAAGGGTTGTACATATAAATCCTCTAAATAAAGAGTTTTTTTGCCTTTCCAAGCAGAGTACATGGTAAACCATAGGGCAAAACCCACAGCTTCATCGTTTTTCCAAGCCAACAAAGCTTGAAAGGCTGGACAATTGCCAAAAGCATCTTCGGTTAACTGTTCTACCGTAGAGCTAACTTCATTTTGACTGCCATATTCTAAGGCGGACTCCAAAATGAGTTCATGCAATAAAGGCATGGTGTCAGGGGTAACTAATTTGTATGTAAACATAGCATCCTTGGAACGAAGTAAATCTGACATTATTAAGAAAATAGCTTTTTAAAAAATAAAAGCTAAAGATTGTTAAAAAACTGCCGATAAATATAATGGGAAGATTATGTCTTATTTGATATAATTAAGATAAATTATAAACAGGGGGAAACCCCAGTTGGAGAAAGGAATCTCCTCCTTCAAACAGGCACGGATGTCTGAATCGGAGGATTACATGAGAATCAACGCTTCGTTAATGTCTCAACAATCTGCGCAGAACTCAAAAGTTCAGCGTAGTATGTCGAAGATTTTAGAAAAGCTTTCCACGGGAAAACGCATCAATCGCGCTTCAGACGATGCGGCGGGATTGGCGGTGGCTAAGCGTTTAGAGGCTATGACTAGAGGTTATAAGCGCGCGGGTGCTAATATTTCAGATGCCATGAGCGCCTTGAATATCGCCGATGGCGGTGCCAATGAATTGACTGAAATTTTGCAAAGGCAGCGAGAATTAGCTACGCAAGCGTCTAATGGTACGCTCACCGACACTGATCGCGAGGTTTTAGACCGTGAATATCAACAATTAAATCAAGAGTTGGAGCGAGTTGTAAAATCTACGCAGTTTAATACCATGGACTTACTCAGTGGTCAAGGCCCGTTGGCAGACGGCACTGGAGTAGCCCAAGTGGGGCCTGGTGCTACTGAAGAAAATCAAATGAATTTGCCTGCCACTGATATGACCGCTGCAAGTGTTGGTTGGGGAGGCGATATTTCCACAGTGGGAGGCGCCCAAGCTGCTTTATCTATTACATCTAGTGCTTTAGATAATATTTCTGAGCAAAGATCCACCATAGGGGCGCAAACCAATAGGTTGGAATCTGCTTATAGAAATAACAGCACCATGGAAATCAATACCTTGGATGCCCAATCTCGTTTAGAAGATTTGGATTACGCCCAGGGGTTGATGGATTTAGCTCGCAGCAATATTTTAGGGCAAAGTGGTACTAATGCCCAGCGGTATTTTATGCAAGTATCTCAGCATACGGTAATGGGATTGCTGCAATAGGATAGCTTTATGCTTAGTGAAAAAGCAGTGCGGGCTTATGCGCAGACCTCGGCGGCTACCGCTGGGGTCTTAAAGTCTTATCAACTATTAGTGGAAAAAGCCTTAACTAGCTTGTTAAGGTTTCGCCAAGATAATCACTTTAGTCATAGAGATTTAGCCCAAGATATTGTGGCGCAAATTCAGCATGGTTTGAACTTGAGCTTTGAAGCAAGTGCATGGCTTTACGAAAGCTTAGGGATTATTTGGGATAGTTTAGAAGGCGGTCCAGAGGAGCTCAATCGCGCCGAAGATCTATTGCGCCAATTGCGAGAATTATTGGTTGAAATGCAAAAAAAATAAGATTAAGCACAGCTAAATCTAGGGGCAAAAAGCTATGTTTTGTATATGCACAAAATAATATCATTGCTTTTGCTCTTCTCTAGTTTTTTGTTTTGGTCTTGTAATAATAAAGATGCGGAAACTCAAACTAAAGTGGTGCTAAGCTCGGTAAGTTTAGAAGCTTTAACTTATAATTTAGTAGAAAATACCGGATTTTCACAAATCCATCGCATAGGCGGCGCTCAAGGAACTTGCGACCATAATCGTTCCCTATCCGTACATGATTTTAAAGAAATTTGCGCGGCAAAAATAGTTTTGCACAATGGCGAAGAATTTATAACCGAAGCTTTGGCTAAATGTTCACAAGTTACCAGCGTAAATGTGGTTGATAAATACGATTCTTTACGCTACTTTGCTAGTGGCGAAGCAGATATGCATCTGTGGTTTAGTCCCCGAGCTTTGAGTTTTATGGTGGAAAATATTTTTAAGGCTTTAAGTGAAAATTTAGCCTTAGATACGCTAGTTTTACAAGAAAATCTTGCCAAAACCCTCCAGAATATTGAAAAATTACAAGCTTCTTTAAGTCAATTAAGCTTGCGTACCCAGGAAAAGAATGTGGCCATGTTCCACGAAGCTTATGGCTATCTTTTGCGAGAATTGGGAATGTCTTTGTCTATATCTTGGGGAGGGAATGAAATGGCGCCACCCAGTGCCAAAGAATTAGCAAATTGGATCAAAAAAGTTGAAAGTGATAGCGTGGCTTTTATTTTTGCTAGCCCCGAAGATGCTCATAGTCAAGCTTTTACTGTGGCTCAAGCCACAGGAATACCCGTTTTAACCCTAAACTTACTCACAGAAGAATGGGAAGCATTGCAAAAGCCATCTTGGGAAGTCTGGGCGGGAAAGTATTTAGAAAATTTGCGCTTTATCGAGGCTGCTTTAGACGGTGAAAGTCCATAGTTGACTATAGATATGAAACAAAAAAATCAATATAGTCCCAACCTTTGCTGCACAAAAATTGAAAATATTTCAGTCTGGGCGGGGAAAAGTCTGCTCATTGATGCGGTGAATTTGCATTTGCATTGTGGGGAAATTTTGGCCTTAATTGGACCTAATGGGGCTGGAAAAAGCACACTATTGCGCTCTTTGGCAGGGGAGTTACGCCATACGGGCGAGGTAAAATTGCTAGATACCGCTGGCAATAAGCTCAACAGTTTTAGCATGGGCTATGTCCCTCAAACCCCTAAATTTAAGGTGGGCAGTCCCATTACTGTTTTAGATTTATTTGCGGTTACGCTTACTCGTCGCCCTCTTTGGCTGGGTTATGGAGCTGGTTTTAAAACTAGAGTTTTAGAACTATTAGCTTTAACCAGTGCCCAAGATCTTATAGATCGTCAATTAGGGGCCTTGTCCGGAGGAGAAACCCAACGGGTATTATTGGCCTTGGCATTGGAACCTAAACCCAACATTTTGCTTTTAGATGAGCCAGTTTCAGGGGTGGATCAATCCGGTCGCCTCAAATTTTATGAATTAGTAGATGAATTAAGTCGCTCTTTGAATATGGGGGTAATTATGGTTTCCCATGACTTTGATGCCATTGCTAAATTTGCGGATAGAGCGGTATTGATGAATAAAAAAATGCTTAAATCAGGAACCGTGACTGAAGTTTATGAAAGCCAGGAGTTTCAAGAGCTTTTTGGAGTGAAAATAGAAGCCTAATGCTCGATATCATATACAATTTATTGAGTTTTTTGCCTTTTGAATGGGCGCGCAACGAAAGTTTCGTTTTTATGAAGCACGCTTTTATGGCTTTGCTTTTTACCATGCCGGTTTTGGGATTGGTGGGAACTGTGGTGGTGGAAAAACGCATGGCTTTCTTTTCCGATGCTTTGGGGCATGGTGCATTTGCCGGCGTGGCGGTGGGCGCGGTGGTGGGAATGTCCAAACCTTTGCTTTCGGCCTTGATTTTTGCAGTGATTTTTGCGGTTACTGTAACTGGGGTTTCCCATCGTTTGCGTTTAAGTATGGATGCCTCCATTGGCGCTTTAGCTTCGTTTTTCATGGCTTTAGGACTTTTTGTGGCTACTTTTGGCGGAGGAAATTTAAACGCGTTGACTAACTTTTTGGTGGGGGATATTCTTACCGTAACTGTTAGCGATATTGCGGTGGTTTTCTTGGTGTTTATCTTCACGATTTTAGTTTGGTCGCTTCTGTACAACCCTTTAACTTTAAGCAGTGTTTATAAACAAATAGCCATTAGTCGTGGGGTGCGTGTGCTGCTATTAGATATGCTTTTTGCCTCGTTATTAGCGGTAATTGTTACGGTGGGCATTCAGTGGTTGGGAATGTTAACTGTCAATGCTTGTTTGGTTTTACCCGCCACCACAGCGCGAATTTGGGCTCGCCAAGCCAAGTCTTATCAGTGGATAGCTACCTTGTTGGCTCTAGTTGCCGGCATTAGCGGTTTGCTACTTTCTTGGTATTTGGGTACGCTGGTGGGTGCCACTTCGGTATTGGTATTGTCTTTGTTTTTTGCTGTTTCTCTTTTGTGGCAACGCAAATAATTCATTTATAAGCCAAAGAAGATTATATTTGCCTATATGCGTTCGCGGTTAGTATTTTTGTTGAGTTTAGCTCTGGTGTGGAATAGCTGGGGAAGTTTTGTATTAACTCCTGAAAACCTGCATAAACAAGTGGAAATTACCTTTAATCAACATTTATTGGAGTTGCACCAAGCTTTTAAACCTCAATATAACGGATATTTTGCTTTGGGGGCGGTGTGGTTGCCGTCTTTTAAGCAAAGTAGTTTTTTAAGCCCTTATGGCGAGCATTATGGTTTCGCTTTTAGGCAGCAAGCGGCACTTTTATGGCAGAATCCCATAGAACAAACGGCTTTTAAAGCGGGTTTTGCTTGGTGGGGCGAAAGACAAGGTTTTGATTCCCAAGATTTTATATTTTTCCCTTCTTACGATAAATTTAGTTCGGTGCGTAATTTACACAGCTTTGCTTTACTGCTTTCTAATACACAGTTAAATGCCAATTTCGCCATGGGTCTGCAATGGAGTCATTCCGAATTTATGTCAGAGTTTGTGGGGAAAGAAAAAGATAGTCTTAGGTATTTTGCCACTTTGGGATGGAACTTTTTAACCATACAAGGGGTGATAAATCATAGATCTTTGCAAGGGCTTATGGTACACGCCGATTTAGCTAGTCGCAGTTTGCGAGGGCAAAACAGCAGTGGGTGGCGAACTTATTTGCCCGATTTAGCGATGATTTTGCCCTGGGAAGATAAAAATACTTGGCAATTGAGTTGGAGACAAAATTTATATGGTCAAAAACTTTATTTGCATAGTAAATGGTGGCCCAAGCAAGAGCAACGCTGGGAAAGTTCTTTGCAATGGTTTATGGATGCTTCACAATTGGTGGGGATGGAGTTGAGTTATTTGCAAAAAGCCCCAGGGGAAAGCTTTTGGGGCATTGGCGTAGAAATGCCTTTTGTGCGGGTGGCTTATAATTTGCCTCGGGATTTTCACGGTTTTTTCCACAGCAAATCCACCATCATTGTGGAGTGGCAACTAAGCATTGGCTCCAATGAAAAAAATGAGTTTTTTGGGCTAAATGCTGCTCAAAGTGCCCCCATGGAAACCCAAGTTAAAAGCGCTCCTGCTGCGGTAAAAGAGGCGGATAGAACTTTAGAAGGTAATGAATGAGAATATTTATTTTACTTTTGATGTTTAGCGGTTGCAGTCATTGGTTTATGGAAAATGATTCCCGCTTGCAATTGGTAAATGAAAGTTCGTATTCCGTGCGTAACTTGCGTTTAGTTGGCGACAATAACCAAGATGAATTATGGATTCCCGTAGAAATCTTAGCTGGAGAACAGAGCGAAGTTTATAGTAAAATATGGAGTGGCAGTTTTAAATGGAAAATAGATGTAAAAGATTCTTTATGCGGAAGTTCTTGGTGCAGTTACGATCTTGGTGAAAAAACAATCTTGAGAGGAAGCACCTTATGGAGCTTGAAAAGTTCCGATTCCTCCTATGTTCTAGAAACTAAATAACTATTTTATCAGCGTGTATTTATCTAAGCTCAAAATTTTTGGTTTTAAATCATTTGCCCAACGGGTGGAAATCAACTTTCCCGGCAATGGTTTAACTGCTGTGGTGGGCCCCAATGGTTGTGGTAAATCCAATATTGTCGATGCTATCCGCTGGGTGATGGGCGAACAAAGGGCTAGCCAGTTGCGTTCTTCTAAAATGCAAGATGTAATATTTTCGGGAACTGAAGATAGACCGGCGCAAAACATGGCGGAAGTTTCTTTGGTAATAGATAATTCCAGTGGACTGCTTCCCTACGAGTTTTCGGAAATTCAAATTACTAGGCGGGCTTTTCGCAATGGGGATTCCGAATACTTGCTCAACAACCAAGAGTGTCGCTTGCGCGATATACAAAACCTGTTTTACGATACCGGTATGGGCGCCACGGCCTATTCTCTTATGGAACAGCGCATGATTGACTCAATCTTGTCGGACAAGGCCGAAGAAAGGCGCGTTTTATTCGAAGAAGCTGCCGGAGTGAGTAAATATAAGCAACAACGCCGCGAAACTTTGCGTCAATTAGATCGGGTGAGCTTAGATATGGAGCGCATCGAAGACAATTTGCGTCACGCTCGGCAAAGTGTGCGTCAACATGAGCGCCAAGTGCAACGCGCCGAAGAATGGCATCGGGTACGCAATCGTTTAAAATCTTTGGATTTGTCCATAACCATGGATAATTACCTAGAAAATGCCGAACACATAAAGCTTTTTGCGCAAAATCATGAGAAGTTGGAAGATGAGCGTAGTAAATTGCAAAGCCGTATTACAGAGTTAGAGACTCAAGTGGCGGAGCGCAGATTAGACATTGCCGCGGACGAAGAAACTTATCGTAAGTTAGAAGCTTTGGTTTCACAAAATCACCGGGACATAGCCGCACTAAACGCAGATTACTCTGTGCAGCAAGGGCGCATTGAAAATATCGAAGCAAATATGAGCAAACTGCAACATGAGCTTTCCCATAGTGCTGAGCAGTTAGAGCTTTTAGAAGAAAAAAAGATAGAGATAGAAGCTCAAATAAGTCAAGCACCCAGCGCAGAAGATGGAGATTTATTGCGGGAAATGGAACTTATTGAAGAAAGAGTTTTGGTTTTGCGCGATAAAGTAGAAGAGTTAAGGGAACGCAAGCGTGAGGCGACTTTAAAGCAGCGGGAGCAATTAGATATAGTTATTAATCTACGCAGTAAATGGCAGCATTCCGAAGGGGAACTAAGTCAAGTTTTAGCTCAAATTGAAAATTTAGCTGTTGAATTGAGCACTTTTGCGGAGAAAAAACAAGAGTTATTAGATGAAAAGCAACGCATAGACGAAGAGCATGCTAAAACCCAAAAATTTTTAGAAGAAAATCAAATAAAAATAGATGAGTTTAACGAAGAGCATGGGGTTCAACAAGAAGAATGGCAAAAACTATTGTATCAAGAGCGGGTTTTAAGCGAGGAATTTATTTCTTTACAATCTCGGGTGCAAGTTTTAGAGCAGATGGAGGCCAGCGGTTCGGGAGTGGAAGAAGGCACTCGTTGGGCCATGGATGAACAAAGTGAACGGGTACTGGGTATTTTAGGTGAGAAAATCACCGTGCATAAGCATCCTGTGTTGGTGGAGTTTTGTTTGGGTAATGCTTTGCAAGTGCTTTTGCTTAAAGACGGTGCTTCGGGAGAGCAGATTTTAAACGATTTGGAGCAAGCACAGTCTGGAAGACTATCTTTATTGTTACCGCAGTTTTCCCAGAAAACAGCTTCAGTACAGAAATTAGAAGATCCACGCATACAGGCTAATATTTTAGATTTCGTGGATTGTGATGGTGATTTTAAGACCTTTTTGCATAAAATTGCAGGTTCTTGGTATTTGGTGGAGGATTTCGCCACCGCTTTGGCTTTGGCAGAAGAATACGCCCAGGAAGACTTTTATTTTGTAAGTCCCCAGGGGAGAGTGGTGCATAGCTCTGGTTTGGTAATGGGAGGCGCTACTTTAAAAGGTGGAATGCTCAGTCGCCGTCAAGAATTGTCCGGAGCACAAGAGCTTTTAGAAAAGCTTGCGAAGCAACAAAATGAATTAGAGCTTAAAAAAGATGAAAAACACGAAGAATTAGCTGTATTAGCTCAAAAATTAGAAGATGCGCAAAATCTTTTCCGCGAAAAAACCATGGCTTTGCACGAGTTTTATTCTGCGACTAAAGTTTTGGAATCCAGACTGCAAACAGTTGCTCAGCAAAAGCAGAATGTTTTGAACCAACAAGCAAATTTAAAAGAAAAAAGAAAAAATCTTGTTGAATTGCGTGCAAACGATAGTGATTTAAGCGGTGCCGAAGAACTTTTACAAGAAAGAGAAACTGCTTTAGAGAGAATATCGGAAATCCTAGAAGAGGAGGAAATGCAACTGCGCAATAACGAAGATGATTTTAGAGAACTGCAGGCAAAATCCTTCGAGTCACGGAGCTTTTTACAGGGTTTGACTGGACAAATTAGTAACTTAGATGAACAAAAAAAGCTGCACGCATCAATGTTTGACAATCAAAACAAAGAACTTGAGCAACAAGTTATAGAATTAAAAAAATGGCAAGAAAGTCTAATAGCTTTACAGTCCTTAATTGAGCTTCGCAATGAAGAATTAAGCGTTAATGAAGTTAAGCGCGATGCGGCTCAAGAGAAGTATAGCGTACTTAGCTCGGGAATGGAAGCTTGGCACGATGAAATTCGTCAATTAAATACCGTTTTAAGGTCTAAGGATGGGGAAAATCATGAGATTATTCGTCGGGTAGAAACCCTGAAAATGAATCAAGATCGCCATAAAGAGCGCATTTACGAAGCTTGGGAATTTGATTTGGCCACAGACACAGAATTTGAACGGGTGGATTACGATGTAGAATCGGTTTCTCAAGAAATGCGCGAATTAAGAGCTCAGCTAAAGAAGATTGGTCCGGTAAGTGCTTCTATAATGGAAGATTACGAAAAGGAAAAAGCTCGTTTAGCAGAGGTGGAAAAGCAGTTTGATGATTTAGATAGAGCGCGTTCTTCATTGGCGCGAACCATAGATAAGCTAGATCGCATCGCGCGGGAAAGGTTTTTAGATACTTTTAGGCAAATTCAAAAAAACTTCCAAGATGTATTTTCTAGTTTAATGGTAGGAGGAGAAGGACGGCTTAGTTTGGAGGAAGGTGTGGATCCTTTGGAGGCGGAAATAGAAGTAAATGCCAGGCCCACAGGGAAAAAAATGCGGGGAGTGCGTTTGCTTTCAGGTGGTGAAAGAGCTTTGACTGCAACTTCTTTGCTATTTGCTTTATATATGGTAAAACCTTCTCCTTATTGCATATTAGATGAGGTGGATGGTCCTTTGGACGACGCTAATATTGGTCGTTTTGTGCAATTATTGCGTCGTTTTAGCAGACAAACCCAGTTTATTATTGTTACACACAACAAAAGAACCATGGCAGCTTGCGATATGCTTTATGGCGTAACTCAAGAATACAAAGGCGTTTCGCGCATAGCTTCGGTAGAGCTAAATGAAGCTCAAGGTTTAGTGGGTTAAAGAATATTGCAAATTGTAGTGTTTTTTATGAGAATAAAGGCTAAAATATAAATTGTGTGGTTCTATAAAAAAATACTCTTAAGTTTTTTGTTGTTGCTGTGCAATGCCAACGCTTTAATTGATTTTATGGAGCAATCTCAAAGCCTAAACTCTCATATTCAATATTTAAGCACAACTGCTGCTAAAGATTATAATGAGGCATTGAGTTATGATTCTAAAATTTGGAGTGAGACATCTTTTTTCAAGCCCATCCAAGAAGATTATTTTTATTGGGCAAAAGTAGATCTAAAATTAAAAGCAGGCTCGTATTATTTTGAAATAGTGCGTCCTTATTTAAAGGATTTTAAGCTTTTCGTATTAATAGAGCAACAGTTACAAGATTCAGTGGCGGCAAATCGTAGTTTAGATGCTAAAAAAAACACCTATGAACATTGGAGTTTTGTGCATGAAATTAAGGTAGAAAAAACTGAAAACATAACTTTATTGTTTAGATTCAAGGATCCGCACAGTTTAACTTTGCCAATGAAGCTTTGGACGAAAAAAGCTTTTCATACTAATAATCATGAGCTTTCTCTTTTGTATGGTTTGTTAAGCGGCTTGATTATTGGTATGGCTTTGCTTAGTTTTTTGTCATATTTAAACTTTAGAGATAAAACTTATTTTAACTACATATTTGTCATAATTTCCGCTGTGGCCTTTGTTGTTTTTTACAGTGGTTTTGGGACCAAGTACTTTATTCCTTCAGCTTGGGAAGAAAAACTCGGCTTTCTTCCTTTTTTACTCTTATTATTATTACTTGTATGTTTGGTAAGCTTTACTAGAGAATACGCCAAAACTGCTGAAAAACATCCTCTTTGGGACATGGTTTTAAAGTATTATAGTTACGGTTTGTTAGCAATTAGCTTTTTAGGAACGCTTTTTTCCCGTGCATTTATAATGAAGTTTGCAGCGTATTTCTCTTTAGTTGGTTTGTTGCTTTTTTTGTTACCGGGTATTCTTGTTAGACGTAAAAACTCCAATTTTAATTGGTTGTTTTTTAGCTTATCGCCACCAATAATTGTTGGCCTTTTAATGACATTGCAGCGCGTTGGAGTTTTGAAAAATAATTGGGTAGATGAAGATATATTATTTGTGAGTTTTTTTGCTAGTGTGGCTTTTATGGGGGTAAGGTTATCGCAAAATTTAAAAGTTATGTACGAGGAAAACATTGTGCTTCAACAGGAAGTTGTGGAAAATTTAACCAAAGCAGACAAGCTTAAGGATTCATTTTTGGCAAATACCACCCATGAATTGAAAAAACCTTTAGATGCCATTATAAGTATGGTAGATAGTATGGGCGCTAGCGATGACAAAAAAAATAAAGATGATGTAGCTTTGAATTTGCATTTAATATCTACTTCAGGACAAAGACTTTCAAGATTAATAGATGACATCGTTGATTACGCAGATCTGAAACAAGGGGGAATAACTCTAAGTTTTCAAGCTGTTTCCATAGACAAATGTTTAGATATGGTTTTACCAGTTTTAAAGCCTTTGGCGCAGAAGAAAAACTTAAAAATCATAAAAGATATTCCAGTGGATTTGCCTTTGGTAAAAGCGAGTTTTGAAAGATTGCAACAAGTTTTTTATAATCTCTTGGGGAATGCAATAAAATTTAGCGCCGAAGGTCGTATTGAAGTTAAAGCTAGAGTGCGCACAGATTCCAATGTTGAAGTAAGTATAAAAGATTATGGCATAGGAATAGCACCAGAAAATCAAGCTCAGATATTTGAAATGTTTCAGCAAGTTGATGCTTCTATTTTTAGGACTTACGGAGGAACAGGAATTGGCTTAAGTATAGTGAATAGCTTAATAAAAGCCCACAATGGGAAAGTTTGGGTAAATTCCGAGTTAGGCAAAGGCTCAGTTTTTTCTTTTACCCTCGAACAAAGTTCAGAAAAAAAGTCCGAATTTAAAAAATTAGATTTTCAGCCAATGCATGTTAATGTTGATGATTCTCTTTGGCCTATAGCGGTGAAAAGCATAAATGATCAGGATAAGGGTACGATCTTGGTTGTGGATGATGATCAAATTAATTTGCAAGTACTGTTAAACCAGTTAATTGTTGAAGGTTACCAGGTTATTACAGCTTCTAATGGGCCTGATGCTTTGGAAATAGTTGAGTATGGAGATAAGCCTGATTTGATTTTACTCGATGTCATGATGCCTGGGATTTCAGGGTTTGATGTATGTGAGGCTGTGCGTTTAAAATATAACGCTTCGGTTTTACCAATAATTTTGTTGACTGCTAAAAACCAAGCCGCAGAGTTTTTAAAAGGCATGGAGTTGGGTGCTAATGATTTTTTGGCAAAACCTTTTTCTAAAATGGAGTTAATCTCGCGTATTAAAACTCATTTACAATTAAGTAAATTGCATAATTCCTATATGCGTTTTGTGCCCGCAGATTTTTTAAAGCAAATTAATTGTCAAAATATCGATGAGCTAAATTTGGGCAATCATTTAGAGAAGGAGTTGTCCATATTGGTGAGTGATATTCGTAATTTTTCTTTGTTTGCAGAAAAGTTAGAAGCCAAAACAGTGTTTGATATACTAAATAAATATTTAAATAAAATAGTCCCTGTAATAAGAAAAAATAATGGTTTTATAATCAGGTTTGTAGGAGATGCTATAGTGGCTTTTTTCCCAGATGGAGCTGATTTAGCCATGGCTACTGCAATTGAAATTAACAAAATCACTAAAGATTGGAAAACAATAAACCCTGTAAATCAAGAAGTTATTGAAATAGATGCGGGCATAGGTTTACATTACGGTAAAGTGGTTTTGGGGACCATAGGCTTTGATAAACGCATGGATGCTGCGGCTATTTCCCATGATGTGGATAAAACTGTAGCTTTAGAGTCGTATAACAAGTTATTTTTAAGTAACATACTTATTAGCGAAGAATTGTGGCAACAGTGTGATCAGAAAAGGTACAGAACTCAAACCATACAAAAACAGTCACCAGAATTTCAAGTTATTATAAATGAAATTCGCGAATTATTAGGCTATACTGTTGTTTAGTTTTAGAGGAGAAACTATGAAAAAAATAACATTATTACTTAGTTTGGCATTAATTTATGTGTCGGCTCAAGAAATGGCGGTTACCGCATCGGGAAAACAGGTGGTGCTTCGCAATGATGGCGGTTGGGAATATTATGATCCCCAAAGACACTTGAATTTTAGAGATGTACGACAAACAGGACCCAAAATCTCTATTGAAATTCGTTATAAAGATTACCAATATTATTATGATGAAGTAAAAATGATGCTCGAAGCTTTTGGGACATCCGAAAAAGAGTTACAAGATTCTTTGCAAAGAGTACCTAAAGGTGGAATTTTAATTTTGCAAACTCCTACAGTTGGTTTGAATCTCGATGATCCTCGACGCTATATTTATACTGTAAAAAGCTCTACAGGACAGGTGATTTTACAAAAAAAGGGCTCTGAGGCTGATGCAGTAGCTGCCGATCAAGCAGGTTTGTCAGATTTAGCTGTTTTAGAATTAAAATCCGCTCCCAAAGGTGATATTATTGTCGTGGTCAAAGATCTTACCACAGATATGGATTTTGAATATACCATACCCATAAGGAATTAATATGTTAGAATTTATAAGTTCACAAAATGCAGAAAACCCTGAATTTGCCGTAGTTTGGCTTCATGGTCTAGGTGCAGATGGCCATGATTTTGAGTCTATTGTGCACGAGTTAGAGTTATCGGAGCAAGCTAAGATAAAGTTTATTTTTCCCCATGCGCCTATTATGCCTGTAACTATTAATGGCGGAATGAAAATGCGCGCATGGTACGATATTGCTTATGCGGATCTTGGCTCAAAGCCAGATTTAAATGGAATTGTTAATAGCGCCAAGTTAATTCAAGAAATTTTAGATGATTTGCTAAAGCAAGGCTTTACTAGGGAAAAATGCTTTGTAGTAGGATTCAGTCAAGGAGGTGCGGTGGCTCTGCATCTGGCCACTGAAGAAAAACTTGCTGGAGTGGTGGCATTGTCTAGCTATGGTCCGACTTTGACAAATGCCAAGGAAATCAAGACGGAGAATATATGGCTAGGTCATGGTTCTTTTGATGGAGTGGTTCCCCCTGTTTTAGGTGAAAATACAGTAAAAGAACTGGAGCGTTTAGGTGTTGTTGTTCCCTTAAATACTTATCCTATGCAACATTCCGTTTGTCTAGAAGAATTGTCAGATTTATCGCAATGGTTTAATAGGTCAGTGGCTGGTACCTAGTGATGCGTTTTTTTTTAACCCTATTGTTGTGTTTAGCAGGGGGGCAGTCAGTCTTTGCTGCCCCTGTAGTTTTGGAAGCTGATTTTGAGAGGGTTCATGTCTCTAAATTTTTAAAAGTTGCCATAGACACAAATGCTAATTTAGGGTTAAAAGAAGCTTTATCTGGGGACTTAAACTTTGAACCTTCTCAAAAAGATATACCCTCTTGGGGCTTTCGCTCTTATGCAGTGTGGGCTTATTTAGATATATCAACAATGGACTTCGCTGGAAAATCTATGTTAGAAATAGATATGCCACTTTTAGACAAAGTTGATTTTTGGTTACTTCAAGGAGATTCTTTAATATCAGAAGTTAATACGGGCTATAGTTATCCATTTAAAAATAGACCCATTAAACATCGAAATTTTGTTTTTGAAATTCCGCCGTCTGTTAATAAAGATTATAGAGTTTTTATACGAATAAAAAGCATAGATAGATTAGAACTGCCCGTCATTCTTTGGGAAGAAACCGCTTTTTATCAGGCAGATCAAAAAGAGCAGTTTTTTTCTTGGGTGTTTATGGGCTTGGTTTTAGGTTCCATTTTTCTTTTAGCACTGATGTTTATTGCTTTTAGGGATAAAGCTTATTTGTATTATGCTTTTTTTATGTCCTTTTTTATAATTTTTATTGCGGGGCAGATGGGGTATGTTCACGAATACTTGTGGCCTGACTTTTTAGCGGGCTTAAACCATTATATGCATTTGTGCATTTTATGCATGCTGTTGTTTCAAGTTTTACTAATTACGAAGTTTTTAGATTCAAAAAATGAGATTCCAAAGCTACATGTAGTTTTAAAAATTTTGCTTTTCTATTTATTTGCTCTTTTTGCCTTAACCTTTGTCTTACCTTTAAATGTTTCTTTGATTTTAGCTGTGGCTTCGGTGATTTTAGTTATGGGCACAATTTTTATGGTGTCGCTATATGCCTCTTCACGCTCTAAAGCTGCTTGGCTTTTTATGTTGGGATGGGGAGTAACCATAGTTGTGGGAATCCTGTATTCATTAAAGTCTTTTGGTGCAGTGCCTTATGATTGGGCACCCACGCAACTTTTATCTGGACCGTGGTTGTTGCAAATCATTATCTTGTCACTGAGCTTGGGCGAAAGGCTTACACAGACTCGCCTCAAAAAAGAAGAGTGGCAAAGAGAAGCCATTGAAAATTTAAAACGAGCCAACATAAAAAAAGATGAGTTTTTAGCTACCACTTCTCACGAATTGAGAACACCATTAAATGGTATGATTGGGTTGTCTGAGTCTCTTTTAGACGGTGCGGCGGGAAATATTTCCCAAGAGAAATCTGAGAAATTAACCATGATTGTCGCTAGCTGTAGGCGTTTGGCTAATTTAGTCAATGATATTTTAGATCTATCTCAATACAACAACAAAGAACTGGATATAAAGCAAAATGCGGTGGATATTTCTCAAATTATAACAATGATGGTAGATATTCATCGACCTTTATCAGAGCAAAAAAATAACGAAATAAAATTAATCTTTCACACAACCCTGCCTTTTGTGCTTGGTGACGAAGATAGAATACAACAAATTTTAAGCAATATTTTGAGTAATGCTATACGCTACACTGATAATGGAATTATAACTGTGTCTGCATATACAGAAGACGTATGGATAAAAGTTTGCGTGCAAGATACGGGTGTGGGTATAGAAGCAAAGAATTTAAGCAGTTTGTTATCAGAAGATATAGACATAGATAACTCGCAGCGTCATAGTTTTATGGGTTTGAATTTATGCAAAAAAATTGTTGAACTGCACGGAGGAGAAATAAGTGTTGACTCTGAAATAAATCGAGGCTCAGAATTTTGCTTTACTCTTCCCATAGCCCAATTTGAGCGGGATTCAAAAGAAATAAATGTTCCTACAGTTACAAAATTACAACATTCAGAAAGTTTTTTAGCTATTGATTCTATTAGTTTTGCTAATGAAAAACAAAATTCTCATATATTAGTTGTTGATGATGAGCTAGTTAATATTAAGTCTTTAAAAGAACAGCTAATCAAATATGATTTTAGGGTTAGTTCAGTAAGGAGTGGGGCCCAAGCCCTTGCATTTTTAGATAAATATCCAGTGCCAGATCTAATTTTGCTAGATGTGATGATGCCAGGAATGTCTGGCTTTGAAGTATGTAAAAAGATTAGAGAGAAATGGGATTTAAGTGTACTTCCAGTGATTATGTTAACCACCAATAACCAAGTTACTGATTTAGTGGCTGGGTTAGACTCAGGTGCTAATGATTACTTGACTAAACCTTTTAATAATTATGAGCTATTAGCGCGGGTAAATACGCATTTAGGCTTGACTAGAACAAACAACAATTATGCGCGATTTGTACCTCAACAATTTATACAACGCCTTAATAAAAACACCATATTAGATGTGCAATTAGGTGATTATGTTAAACAAAATATGTCAGTTTTCTTTTTAAGTGTTAAAAATTATGATAAACTTTCCCAGGCTATGAATATAGAAGAGAATTTTAACTTTTTAAATTCGTATTTACAACGCATAACCC
Source organism: Fibrobacter sp. (assembly GCA_012511955.1). Lineage (GTDB taxonomy): Bacteria > Fibrobacterota > Fibrobacteria > Fibrobacterales > Fibrobacteraceae > JAAZFC01. The sequence continues at coordinate 58,944 of JAAZFC010000020.1, forward strand.
CTTGTATAGAAGATTATTGCGGAGTGATCGATAAATAGACAGGCAATGGAATAATGGCACTGATTCCGAATGATTCAAATGATGCCTTAAAAGCTGCTTTAAAAGTGATGGAAAAAGGCAGGGTTTATAATATCCATCGCGCTCAAATCGGATATAAACCAGTTCAGTTGAGTATAGGGGTACATTATGGACCATTGATGTTGGGAACCATTGGAGAAAGTTCTCGTATGGATGTTACGGTGATAGCCGATGCGGTAAATGTAGCTTCTAGAGTTGAAGAGCTTAACAAAGCGCATGGCTCAAGCATATTAATAACCAGAGCTATTTACGATAATTTAAAGACAACTTTTAAAAAAGCATGTCAATCTCTAGGTGAGCAAGAAATTAGAGGCAGGAAAAATAAAATAGAAGTTTATAAAATTAAAACTGACGCTAATTTGAGTTAAAAGTAGTTCAAGAAAGCTTTGGGAGAATTAAAAAGGCTTTTCTTTTTGCCATTAGGTAAAATGGTATTGTTGAACTTTGCTTTGCTAATATTTGCTTCAAATAAAATAGCCTGCCATAAATCGGCTTTACTCAAATCAGCTTTTTCAAGCTCAGCTCTGCTTAAATTTGCTCTAGTTAAGTCGCTGTTTATTAGGCTAGCATCTTTAAGAATAGCATTTTGCAAGATTGCACCACTTAAATTACAAGATTCAAGTAAAGAGTTTTTAAAATTAGCGTTGGTAAAATTAGAACTAATGGCGCGGACACCGTTTAAATTACAGTTGGTAAAAATTGCGTCATTAAAATCACAGCGAGCTATATCCGCTGCACGCATATAAACGGAGTGAAATATAGCTCTTTGGCCTTCTGCACTTTTCATGGAAATGGCACTAAGATCAGAGTTACTAAAGTCTGTGCCTTCTAGTTCAGCTTTATTTAGATGACTAGAGCTTAAATTAGTCCAAGAAAGGTTGGCTTTATTTAAAATGGTACCGTTTAGGGTTGCATAGCTTAAATCGGAACCGCTTAAATTTGCGCCACTGAGATCTGAGCCTGAGAAGTCCACCACATTAAGATTCATGTCAGAAAAATCTAATTCTCGTAAATCTCTATAGCTTAGTATAGGCCGTTCACTTCTTTCCCGTGCCTCCATGATTTCATTTTTTATTTTTAAAATCATTATTTCCACTCGCCTCTAACAACTTCAATATCGCCTTTAGTCATATTAATAATATTAGTAGGATTAATGGAGATTTCCCCACAATCAATGATTAAATCTACTTGATGCCCAAAAACTTCTGCTATCATATCACCGCAGGTAAGTTCTTGTCCATCTTCCAATTTAGCGGCGGTGCTAATAATGGGATGCTCTAGTTGAGTTAAAATTTCTCGTAAAAAGGGATGGGTAGGCCAACGGCAACCAACTTCTGGCCTTTTTACTCCCAATAACCTAGCTATGCGGTAGTGTGAGGGTAAAATAAATGTATAAGGGCCAGGGATGCGAGGTTTTATCTGTCCAAAAGCAAAATTGTTTATCACTGCGTATTTGCTCGCATTGGTAAAATCACTAAAAAGTAGTGCCATGAAATATTTTTTCAAAGGCTTTTTAATTTGATAAACTCTTTTTAATGCCTTGGGACTATCGGCGCTACAACCTATAGCATAGCCTGAATCAGTAGGGTATGCTACTACCCCGTCGTTTTGAAATACTTCTAAAGCTTGTTTTATCCAACGAGTTTGTGGGGTTTCTGGATGTACATTAAGTTTAATAGCTGACATAATATAAATCTAGCTATAAAATCAGAAATTAAAAATAAGAGCGTGGACCAATAAAGGCGTTTTCATAATGTTTAAGGTCGAATTTGCCTTTTTTCCATAAAATAGCGATGATATCGAAGCGTGCGTAAGTATTTTGCAAACCTTTTTGCATTAGCCAATTATGAGCGGCCGACCATATTTGAGTCTGTTTTTTAAAATTTACGCGCAGCGATGGGAAACCATGATATTTATCCCAATTAGATTTAACTTCCACAAAGACAATAATATGATCTGGGGTTTTGGCGATTATGTCAATTTCAGCGGAAAAAATGCGCACATTTCTCTCTAAGATTTTCCAGTTTAAAGATTTTAAAAATTTACAAGCAATGCTTTCGGTTCGCCGGCCTTTTATGTAATTTGATTTTTTATTTTGCATCATACTTTATTAGACGGTAAAATATGAGCTTTTGTCCATTTTTTGTTGGTTTTTAACAATTTTTATGTTTTTAGGGAAGTTTTATTCCTAAAATTCTTAATTCTGAAAGTGCTAAGTTCATATTAGGGTTCATAGCAGGCCAAGTATCTTTAAATTCTAGGTATAAAACTTGGGTTTCTATGGGGGAGATAGTGGGATATTGCATTCCTTTGAGGTTTTGAAGCTTGACTTTTTGCTTGCTCCCGCTTTCAGTCTTAAGCACGACATTTTGCGGTTTTTGAAACATGGCAAAACGATCTTGAAACTCATCATCTTTTACTTTTTGATAACCCACAGCGTAGCCAATGCTAGTTATAAGCATAGGCTGTGGAAAACGAATAGTGATAATTATAGGATTGATTTTAGACACTGGTGCAAGCCAGGCAGTTTGCAGCTTATTATCCCATAAATTTTTTAGTGGATATCCGTTGGGTTGGTCTTTTTCTAGGTTTCTTTGTTCATAAGGGGCTGAAACTTCAAAATTATCTACAATGTGAATGCCTTGTGGTTTGCTTTGAAAAAACACCAAAGCAACTTGCATTACAGTAAGCAAGGCGATTATTCCTAAAGCTATTGGAAATAGGATTTCTGGATGTTTTTTGCGTTGAATAATAGAAGGAATTTTTTTTGTCAGTGATTTAAATTGATTATTTAGCGTAGAATGTTTTTCTGGGGGCGCATGGAGCTTATCTATATCTCGTAGAAACTCATCTATGTTGTTATAGCGATTGGCGCGGTTTTTTTCTAAACATTTAAGTAAAACATTCTCTAAATCGGGATTTATGTCGCCTCTATAAACGGTAGGAGCTTCGGGGTGATTGTGCACTTGTTTATAAGCTATATCTAGTGGCTTGACTCCAGTAAAGGGAGGTTCACCACAAAGCATTTCATAAAAGATTATGCCTAGGCTATAAATATCAGATTGCAGGGTTATTTCTTCACCTTGGCATTGTTCTGGGGACATATACTCGGGTGTGCCCATGGCGGTGCCAGTATTGGTTAACCTGTCACTATCTTGCACATAAGAAATCCCAAAATCGGTGATATAAACTCTATTGTCGGGAGAAATAATAATATTTGATGGTTTTATATCGCGGTGTATAATCCCTTTATTATGAGCATACCGCAAACCTCTTGCTACTTGCTTTATTATAAGTAGGGCTTCATCCACATCTAATTTTTTACGGCGATGTAACAAGTCGGATAAGGTTATACCCGTGGCATAGGTCATAGCGATAAAAAACTGATCGCCTTCACGGCCAAAATCGTAAACTTGCACGATATTTTGGTGGTCTAATTTTTTCATGGCCTGGGCTTCTAAGTTAAATCGTTTAACTGCTTCATCAGACTCGTCATTAAACCTTTTTTCTAAGACTTTCAGCGCTACTTCGCGGTTTAGGTTTTTGTGTATGGCTTTATATACTGTACCCATGCCGCCACGACCTAAAATGCCAATAACATCGTAATCTTCATTAAAATATTGCGGGAAAGTTTCTTTTTCTATGGAATTGTTCATGGGTTTATTCTTTGTTGTATTTTAAATTTAACATAGCAATTATAATAAAGCAAAGGGAGATAATTAGTGGAGCTAAAATGAGCTCTGTGGAAATAGCTGTGGCCGTGAAAATGTTTTGCAAAGCTTTTTGAAAATACTGAGAACCTGTTATATAGGCGACACTTCTGCCTAGGGGGTGCATTTGGTCTAAAGGGACTATGGCTCCTGCGAACATAAGCTGTGGTATTAAAATTAAGGGTAGGGTGGCATTGGCTTGGTTGGAGTTTTTTACCATGGCACTAATGGCTAACCCTAAAGTTAATGTGGCTAAAAGCCCTGAACTTAAAGCTAAAATCATTGAAGCCCAGGGAAGCTTAATCTGTAAAATAGTTTGGAGAGCAAAAGCGCATATAGAACTTTGCAAAAGCGTAACCAAAAGAACAGCTAAGCTTTTTCCAAAAATTAATGCGTTTAATGGGGCGCCTCCTTGGAGTTCAACCAATAATCGCTCCCTTTCGGCGGTAATTTCTCTGATTCCCAAAGATAAAGCAAACCATATAGAGCTCATATTTAAAGCAAAGGCGGCTACCCAAGTGGAGGAGTTTTTATTAAAAAGCAAGAAAAAGAGCAAGGAAATGATTAAAGGTTGGGCAATTAGGGTCCATAAACGCCCTTTATCACGATATATGGATTTTAAAAACCTATTTAAGGTTAATTTTAAATAGTTAAGATTTTTGCTCTCTTGTTTTTGTTGGGGAGCATAAGTTTTTTCTTGGGGCGTAAATTTATCGTAGCCAGGTCGTGAATCCTTAAAAGCTTGATTCCATTCTTTGCCGCTCTTTTCAGTTATTTTTTGCAAAATATGCGCCCCATTTCGAGCATTAAAAAAGCTAAGGGCTTGGCTAGGGTTTCCATAAAAGGCCATATAGCCTTCATGGACTATTAAAACCCTATCAGCTAAGGTGTATGTGCTTAGATCGTGGGTGGTGATAATCATGGAATAGCCTTGCCAGGAAATTTGTCGCAACCAATGGGCTAAATTGGCACTGTTTATGCTATCCAAGCCCGAAAAAGGTTCGTCCAAGAGCAGCAAACCAGGCTGGGAAAGAAGTTCGTTTACCAAAGCCACGCGTTTTTTTTCACCTCCGCTAAGCGTGCGTATTAAGGAGTTACGCAAATGCTCTAAACCCATAAGTTTTAAATAGTCGTCAATGATTTCTCTTCTTCGGCTTTGATCGAAATCCTTGGGTAAACGCAGTTGTGCTTGGTGATCCAAAGTCTCATAAACGGTAAGATAATTGCGTAAAGGAGTGTGTTGTTTTAAAAAAGCCACTCCTTGTTTTATCTGGTTTTGGTGGGGTGAAACACCGTTTATACTTATTTGCGAGTATGCAGACTTCCATTTGCCATTAACGGCGTTTAAAAAACTGCTTTTTCCTTGACCTGAGGCACCAATAACATAGAGCAGTTCGCCACTATGCAAATGTAGATTGAAGTTTTTTAGCAAATATTTGTCTTGCAGCTTAACTTGCAAATTGCTTACCTTAACATTAAAGCCCACTGGCGCTTCAATCCATTGTAGCACTTGGTCTTGTAAATAAATACTGCCCCATCCTATGTTTAGCAGTTCTTGATTTTCAATGATTTTTTCAGTGGTTTTTTGGTAAAATTTTTGTTTTAGAAAGCTTATGTGAACTTTAGTTGCTAAAAAAAATATTTCTGCGTAATGTAGAGGGCAAAGGGGGTGTTTTATGTATATATCTGCATTTGCAGCACGGCCGATGCGTAAAGTAGTGCCTTCTTGCCAAGGAATATTCAAAAATGAGTTAGCTCTATTAATTCTATTTATTAGCAAGTCTTGGCCTAAGTTTTGTATATGCAAGTCGCTTAGACCTACGCGAATTAACAAGCTATTGTTAATAACTTGCTTAGCGATTTTTTGTTTGCCTAACCAGGAACCAGTACTGCTGTTAAGATCCTCGTAGATCCATAGAGAATTTTCCCGATAAATTTGTGCGTGTTGTCTAGATACCGATGAGTCTTTCAAAATCAAATCGCAGTTTGCGCTTCGGCCAATGACAAAAGGCTGTTCAATGTTCGCTGCTAAATGAAATTTATCGGACATATAGACTATTTAAGTTCGTTTAAAGCTAAGGAAAACTTATGCAAGCCTTGTTGGATCTTTGCTAAAGAGGTGGCAAAAGAAAAACGCAAATGCTTATCAGCTCCAAAAGCGATGCCGGGAATTACCACTAATTTATGCTTTTCTAAAAGCCAAGTGCAAAAATCCATGGAGTTTTCAATGATTTTTCCCTCTGGAGTGCTTTTGCCATAATAATGAGAAACATCGGGAAAAGCATAAAATGCTCCGCTCATACTAGGGAGTTTTAGCTGGGGAATGGCTTTTAAAAATTCGTAAACATAGTTGCGGCGTTGGTTAAATTCTTGTCGCATTTGTTGTACAGAGCTTTGCTCGGCTTGCAGAGCTTTTAGGGCCGCCCATTGGCTAATAGTAGCGGGGTGGTGGGTGCTTTGGCTTTGCAAACTGCCAATGGCCTTGGCCAAATCTGCATTTGCTGCCAAGTAGCCAATGCGCCAACCAGTCATGGCATAAGCTTTGGAAACGCCATTTATCACCACGCTACGCTCTTTAATTTCATCGCCCATGGCCGCAATGGAGTAATGCTTTTGGTCGTAAACAATGTGTTCGTAAATTTCATCGGAAAGGCAATAAAGATCGTTTTCCACCACGATTTCAGCGATTTCTTTAAGCAGACTTTTACTGTAAACCGCTCCGGTGGGGTTATTGGGGCTGTTTAAGATGATTAATTTGCTGCGTTCAGTAATAGCATCACGAAAAACTTGGGGATCTAGGGCAAAGTTGTTGTCCGCCGAAGTGGGTAGCATTACAGGTGTTCCCCCAGCTAGTTTTACCAATTCTGGGTAAGTGACCCAACAGGGCGTGGGGATTATAACTTCATCCCCTGGGTTTACTAGGGCCATAATGGCATTAAAAACGCTGTGTTTAGCTCCGCTGGAAATTACAATTTGCTTGGGGCGGTAATTCAAAGCATTGTCTCTGCTAAATTTTGTGCATACAGCCTCTTTTAGTTCGTTTAATCCTGTGGGATTTGAATAAAAAGTCTTAAAAGATTGAATGGCATCTATGCCCGCTTGGGCGATATGTTCTGGGGTGCAAAAATCGGGTTCGCCGGCTCCCATAGAGATCAACTCAACGCCTTGGACCATCATTTCCTTGGCTTTGGTGTCTATGCTAACGGTGATGGAGGCTTGTAAGTTTTGTACTCTATGGGCTAATTTCATGATTGTTTTTGGGGTTAAATTGAGTTGTTTTAGAGGTAATTCCCGCTAAAAATAGGAAAATTGCAAATTGAGCGAAAGTTATCACGAAGATTCCCAAAATAGCGATGCTCCCCATGGATCTTATACCAGGATGAGAAGAAAAAATCAGAGCACTAAAACAAATAATTATGGTAACTGTTCCGCCTAAAACCGCCAATGCTGTTTTTTTAAATACATACCATAAATTATCTTTACCATTATCTCTATAGTTTTGCCATAAATGTAAAGAACCAGTAATGGAAAGTCCCACTAACATGGGGAAAACTTGGGAACTATAAGGGTTGATGCTGATATTTAACAGTTTTAGCAGAGATAGTAGCCATAAAAATCCCATGGCGGGGGCAATGATAACAAAAAGCGCATCGTAAAAATTGTTGTGATAAATTATAAGCAACAAAAATATTCCTGCGATAATGGCAAAAAACACATTGTTTAACCAGGGCAGACTAGAGTCTAAAATATCGGCGCGCATAATAGCTAAACCCGTACTATGAATAACAGTGCTATCATTAATGCGTACACTGCGCAAATCTCGGGCAAGTTTTCGACATTCTCGGCCATCATCGGTATTTACGGCGGGGTAAATGAAAGTGAAATCTCCATAAGCTGAGTTATTCACCGCAAACTTGCGTTGATAAGAATATGGTAAATCGCTTACGGTTAATTTAGGCACATTGGTGTGTTGCAAAATATAATGGGCATTGCTAGAATCTATCCCTTGCAAATAAGATAAAATCTCAGGGTTGAGCATGGATTTAATTTCATTGATTAAAGTGATTTTTTCTTGTTGATGGTTGGGTAGCAAACTGCTGTAGGTCCAAACCTTATCAATGGTGGGGTATGGGGAGTGTTTCTTAATCAAATTTACGGTGCTTGCAAATAGTTTTGCATTACTAGCATTGCCTGTTAAAGCCACTATGGGTTCTTCGGTGGGTAAGTTGCTGGCTTTTAACAATTCTTTACCCCTTTGGGAGTTGGCACGATATTCCATTTTGCTGAAGTCGTAATCAAAGTCGGGGAAAAATCCCTTAACTCCTAAAATGCCGGTGAGAGCTAAAATTATGGCGAAACTAAGTTTGTTATTGAGAGGGCGAAGCTTGGGTATTTTAAATTTATGGGGAATTTTGTCTCCATAAACTGTAAAGGCTTTATTTTTTTGTAAAACCAAGAGCAGGGCAGGAAAAACCCAGAAAATTGCAATCCAAGTCAAAATAATTCCCAAACCACCAACGATTCCCATCTGCTTAATTCCCGCCAAAGGGATTAGGATTAGGGCAAAAAATGCTAAAGCAGAGATTAATGAAGTGATAGATATAATAGGCCCTAAGCCAAGCAAAGTGCTTTCAAGAGCTAGTTCTATTCCTAAACCTTTGCGCCTCTCTTCAGAATAGCGGGTCATAAAATGGAAAACTTGAGTTCCTCCTAAACCAGGTAATATAAGCCCCAATAAAAGAGTGAAAATATTCATTTCCCCATATACCATAGCATTAATGCCTAAGGTCCACACCACTGCCATTGCCACTGAAATAGCTGCAATAAAGGGTACTTGGGGGGTGTGAATAAACCACAAAAAGATAAAAAGCACAATTATTGCGACTGCAATCCAAGCTAGACGGCGAATTTCTTTGAGAAGCATGCCTCCAGTGCTGGCGTTTTCAAAAACTTTACCCGCATAAACGATTTCTTGGTGTTTTTGGCTTAGATTTTGAGATTTTCGCCGCACATCTTTGAGTAATTGGCGATTGCTATTTAAATCGTTGATGGGAAAATTAGGGAAGATTTCTAGGCGTAAAATGCTTTTATCGCTGCTACCATGATAGTTTTTTAAATCCTTTAAATATTTTTCCCGTAAATCATTGAGGTTTAAGCTAGAATCGTTGTGCGGGGCTTGTTCGTTTAGTTCTACAATTAAAGGATTTAAAGTTATTTTATGCTTTTCTATGGTGTGGTGTATTCTATCGCGAATTTCTTGTAAATCTCTTAAACGGATGTATAGAAGTTGATATTCTTTATAGAATTCAGACTCAGTTTTGTATTCGCAAAAGTTGATTAGAGGGTGGTCGGCAAGGGCTTGGGCCAGTTTTTCCACAAATTCTTTGTTGCTGGTGGAGTCTGGAGAATTAACTAAAACAGATAGAGAGCCAAAACCGCCAAATTTTTCTTCCACTTGTTCTGCTGCTGCACGGCTGGGACTATTAGGGCTGAGCAAATCGGGTAAAGTTAAAGACCATTGCATTTGGGATATGGGATGTGCCAAAAAAATAGTGATTAATACAGCACAAATTATGGTCAAGCGCGGCCAATTTAAAAAATAATGCACTATCCGCGACAAAAAAGAGAAGAGCATAGAGATAATTTATTTAATTTTCAGAGAGCATGGCAGTATTTATTTATTCAAAATGCCTTATAGTTTAATTTATAAGCAATTTTGTAACAATTATAGCCTAAGTTTTTAATGGTTTTGTTGCGTGTATGCGATATTCGGAGTATAGATAAATGACAGTGCCTTTTTTGTCCATAACTAGAGTTTTAAATGACAGTGTTTTAAAGTGTAATATTCCAGAACCCAAGGGTAATTTAATGCAAGATTGCTGGGATTTGCACGGCCAAGATGAGCGTTTTTTTCCTTTTTGGCTCGAAGAATGGCCCAGTGCTTTTGGCTTGTACGATTTTATCTCTCAAAAAGGGTTAAAGTGGGAGTTGGCCTTGGAAATTGGCTGTGGAGCTGGTGTTTTGGGGCAATTACTGCATAAACATCCTGGCAAAGTAGTGCATACCGATATTGTGCTAGAAGCTTGTGTCTTTGCTCGGCAGCAAATTAAGGCCTCCAATCCTGTGTTGGCGATGGATTTCACCCGTTGCTGTTTGCGTAAAAACTTTGATTTAGTCTTAGGAACAGATTTATTTTACGAAGACCGTTTAGTGCATGGTGTTTGTGAGTTTTTGCAAGATAATTTAACAGCTAAAGGGAAGGCTTTTATTGCAGACCCAGTGCGCAAACATCGTATGGAAAGTACCCAAAAAATACTACAAGAAAACAAGCTTTTGCATATAAAACCCATAGAATGGAACTATAAGTTAGATGGGAAAAATCGCAATATGATTATATGGCAGTTCCAAAAAGCGAAAAAGCATTAGCATCGACGATTTTAATCTGCAATCTTTGTCCTAATTGATAATCGCCCCGTAATACTACGGGCCTAAAACTATCATTGCGGGCCACCCAATCACCATTTTTACCCTTTTGATCCACTAGTACAGAAAAATTTTTCCCCACCAAGCTTTGATTTTCCTTTAAGCTTTGCTCGCTAAATTGCGCACTCAAAATGCGGCTACGCTCTTTTTTTTCTTGTAAAAGCACGCTTTGCTTGAATTTAGCCGCCGCTGTGCCTTTGCGTACTACAAAACGAGTGATATTACATACCAAAGGTTGAATTTCTTGGACTAAATCTAAGGTCTTTTGGAAGCCCTCAGGGGTTTCGCCAGGAAAACCCACAATAATGTCTGTGGAGATAGTTAATCCCTCTATTTTTGAGCGTAAAGCTTTGACTAGCATGCGAAAATCTTCAGCGTTATGCTGGCGCCCCATGGCGTGTAAAACCTCGTCACATCCACTTTGCACAGGCAAGTGGATGAATTTAAATACCCGCGGATCTGCAAATATGTTAGCTAAATCTTCCCAAAAAGGGAGCAAGTGGCGCGGGTTTCCCATGCCCAAACGCAGTCGAAAATCTTGGGGAATGGCATCTAAAATAGCTTTTGCCAAGTGACTGATATTTAAACCTAAATCAAAGCCCCAACACCCACAATCTTGTCCGGTTAACCAAATTTCTGCGCATCCGTCTTTCACCAAAGCTTGGGCTTCGGCCACCAAATCATCGAGGGGATAGCTGTAGTGCATTCCTTTTACCAAGCGCGTGGAACAAAAAGTGCATTGATCTAAACAACCATTGCTAATGGCTAAAATTCCCACCACGGGGTTGTTTCTGCGTTTGGGGATCCCCACTTTCATGGTTTTTGTGCGTTTTAAATGCTCAATTTTTACCCCGCGAAGGCTTTGTTGAACTATGGGCACAATTTCATGTATATCGTTAGTGCTGCTTATGGAAATAGGGTGAGGAATATTCTTCAATTCTTTGGCTAAATCATTGGTTACGCAGCCAGTAATAACCAAGGGCAGATTAGGGTACTGCTTTATAGCGTTTCGCACCGCTTTTAAAGCGGTGCCATTTCCTTTCACTGTGCATAAATTGAGAATAGTAATGTCGCTAGGCTCGCCAGAAACAGCTTTAAAGCCGTTTTGGGTTAAAATCCCAGCTATTTGCTCGCCTTCGCTAAAGTTAGCAGCGCAACCTTGGTTAATTACATGAAAACGCATGGAAAAATGATTTTAGCCTTCGCAGGCTTCTTGCATAAGTTGTAGCATTTCTTTAACCGCTCTTTCCA
>JAAZFC010000021.1 GCA_012511955.1 Fibrobacter sp.
CTCTTATAGTTGGTTACTTACTCATAACGCTATGATTTTAGGTGGTATGGAAATAGTAATGGGCTTAGCTTTGTTGTTACATTTTTATATGGCCATAACTTTGACCTTAGAAAATAGAAAAGCACGCCCCCAAGCTTATGCAGTTAATAAACGCATTGGTACCCAGAGCTTAGCCACTTTTACCATGATTTATTCTGGTATTTGGATTTTAGTTTATTTAATATTTCATATTAAAAATCTTAAACTAGGTACCTACTTAGATTTAGAAACGACTAAAGTTATTTTAGCTGGTTTCCAACTAGATTTTAATGAAACGATTAAAATTCGCGATATGTTTACAACTACTATCACAGAGTTTGGCAGACCTTTGTATGCCACTTTTTATGTGCTCTCTATGGTTGTTTTAGGTTTTCATTTATTTCACGCTATCAGTTCGGCATTTCAAACCATGGGTGTTAGTCACCAGCGCTGGAACACTATAATTAAATACGGTTCCATGGGTTTTTCAATTGTAATATCCGTTGGTTTTGCTTTAGAAGCTATTGCTTGCTTTATCATAGGCAGCGTGGTTAACGGGAGGTTTTAATAATGGCTCTTGATTCCAAAATTCCAAGCGGTTCTATTGATAAAAAATGGACCAATCACAAGTTTGATTTGCAACTTGTTAACCCTGCTAATAAACGCAGATTTTCAGTTATTGTAGTAGGCACAGGCTTAGCGGGTGCTTCAGCTGCTGCTTCCATGGCTGAGTTGGGTTATAATGTAAAAGCTTTTACTATCCAAGATAGTCCTCGACGCGCTCACTCCATTGCCGCTCAAGGTGGTATTAACGCTGCTAAAAATTATCCCAACGATGGAGATTCAGTGCATCGTTTATTTTATGATACAGTAAAAGGTGGGGATTACCGTGCTCGTGAAGCTAATGTGCATCGTTTAGCTGAATGCTCTAATCTAATTATCGACCATTCTGTGGCTACTGGTGTTCCTTTTGCCCGTGAATATGGCGGTATGCTCGATAACCGTTCCTTTGGTGGAGCACAAGTTTCTCGTACTTTTTACGCTCGTGGGCAAACTGGACAGCAATTGTTGATTGGTGCTTATCAATCTATGATGCGTCAAGTGGGCTTAGGTAATGTAAAGCTTTTTGAGCGTCGTGAAATGTTAGACTTAGTGGTAATTGATGGTAAAGCTCGCGGTATTATTGCGCGCAACTTGGTTACTGGCGAATTAGAAAGCCATGAAGCCGATGCAGTTTGCTTGGCCACTGGCGGTTACGGTAATGTTTTCTACCTATCCACTAACGCTAAAGATTGTAATGTAACAGCATCCTGGCGTGCACATAAAAAAGGTGCATATTTTGCCAACCCTTGCTATACGCAAATTCACCCCACATGTATTCCAGTTTCTGGGGATCATCAATCAAAACTTACGCTAATGTCAGAATCATTGCGTAATGATGGTCGCGTATGGGTGCCTAAAAAGAAAGGCGATACTCGTCCTCCTACAGAAATTCCTGAAGATGAGCGCTTTTACTATTTAGAAGAAAAATATCCCTCTTTTGGTAACTTAGTTCCCCGTGATGTGGCTTCTCGTAACGCTAAATTAGTGTGCGACGATGGCATGGGTGTGGGACAATCCAAAAAAGCAGTTTATTTGGATTTTGCAACTTCCATTGAAAGATTGGGCGAAAATGCTATCGCCGATCGCTATGGAAACTTGTTCCAGATGTATCAAAAAATCACTGATGAAAATCCATATAAAACCCCAATGCGTATTTACCCCGCCATTCACTATACCATGGGCGGCCTTTGGGTTGACTATGACTTAATGTCCACTATTCCTGGTTGCTTTGTACTAGGTGAAGCCAACTTCTCAGATCACGGTGCTAACCGTTTGGGAGCTTCAGCGCTTATGCAAGGTTTAGCTGATGGTTATTTTGTGATTCCTTACACCATTGGTGGATATTTTGCAGGTACTAAACTTGACAAAGTTTCTGCTGGTGATGCTGCCTTTAACGAAGCCAAAAAAGAATCTCAAGCTCGTATTGATAATCTTTTAGGCATTAAAGGTAAAAAGACTGTTACAGAATTCCATCGCGAATTAGGTTTATTAATGTGGAATAATGTGGGCATGGCTCGCAATTAGAAAGGCTTGCAAGAAACCTTAGATCGCATTCCGGAAATTCGTGAAGAATTTTACAAAAATGTGAATGTGCTAGGTTCTGGTAATGACTTTAATAAAAACCTAGAGCATGCTATGCGAGTAGCTGACTATTTAGATTTCGCCCCACTAATGGCCGAAGATGCTTTGCATCGCGAGGAATCTTGCGGAGGACACTTCCGTGAAGAGCATCAAACTGAAGATCACGAAGCTAAGCGCGACGATGAGAATTTCAGTTATGTGGCTGCATGGGAATACAAAGGTAAAAATGCCAAGCATGAGCTTCATAAAGAAGAATTGACCTTTGAAAATGTTGAACTTTCTACAAGGAGTTACAAATAATGAGCGGGAACATGACTATTAATCTGAAAATTTGGCGTCAAACTGGAGACAAGGGCGCATTTGAGACTATCAAAGTTCCTAATGTATCTCCAGATATGTCTTTCTTAGAAATGTTGGACGAAGCCAATGAACTTTTAATGAAACAAAATACAGAGCCTTTTGCTTTTGACCATGATTGCCGTGAAGGTATTTGTGGAATGTGTTCTTTGGTAATAAACGGTGTACCTCACGGTCCTGATTATGCCATAACTACTTGTCAGTTGCACATGCGCTCTTTTAAAGATGGTGATATTATTGTAGTAGAACCTTGGCGTGCTTCTGCTTTCCCCATTATTAAAGACTGTGTGGTAGATCGTACAGCATTTGATCGCATTATTGCAGCGGGTGGTTTTATTAGTGTAAACACTGGTAGCGCCCAAGATGCTAACAATATTCCCGTACCTAAAGTTGATGCAGACAAATCATTCGATGCAGCGGCATGTATTGGTTGCGGTGCTTGTGTGGCAGCTTGTAAAAACGCTTCTGCTATGCTGTTTGTGGCTGCTAAAGTTTCGCACTTGGCACTTTTACCCCAAGGTAAAGTGGAAAGAACCAAGCGTGTGCTTAATATGGTGGAACAAATGGACAAAGAAGGTTTTGGAAACTGCACTAATTTATACGAGTGCGAAGCCGCTTGTCCAAAAGAAATTAGCGTGGACAATATCGCTCGCATGAATAGAGAGTATTTAGGTGCTAACATTATGCATGACGAAGTTATTCGTACCGCTAAGCTCTAAGAAAAACAAATTTTAAAAGATAAGCCGGCCATTTTGGGTCGGCTTTTTTTACATTCTAATTATGAAAAAACAAATCTTTCCTTTTAAAGAGTATTTTCCCCAAATGGGTGAAAGGGTATTGATTTCTCCCGGCGCATGTATAATTGGGCGCGTAAAATTGGGCGATGATGTTTCAGTTTTTCCTAATGTGGTGCTTCGCGGAGACATTAATTCCATAGAAATTGGCGCGCGTACCAATATCCAAGACAATACCACAGTTCATTTAGCTGATGACTACGGTGTAGTGGTGGGCGAAGATGTTACCATTGGTCATAACGCAGTGGTACATGCTTGCATTATTGAAGATGGTTGTACTATTGGAATGGGAGCTGTTATTATGGATGGTGCAATAATCAGAAAAAAATCCATAGTGGGTGCGGGGGCATTGGTAACGGGAAAGTCTGAATTTCCTGAAAACTCACTTATTTTAGGAAGCCCAGCCAAATTTATTCGGAAATTAACCCCAGAAGAAGTTAAGGGTACCGTAGATATGGCTGGTAAATATGTGCAGGTTAAAGATGAGCTAATAAAAAGTTTTGCTGAGGAATAGTTTTGCGCAAATTTCATTTTATCATAAACCCTATTTCTGGAGGTGGTGAAGGTAAGCAAGTGCTTGGTTTCTTACCTGAAATCATGACTTCCATGGGCTTTGAAGAAAATGAATGGCACGCAGAATTGACTAAAGTGGAGACAGCACAACAAGTTGCCCGCCAAGCACTGCAAAATTCAGAAACTGTGGTTGCAGTAGGGGGTGATGGTACAGTTTCCACCATATTAAAAGCTTTTTTGGAATTGAAAAACTGCAAAACTCGCATTGGTTTAATCCCCCTTGGCACTGGTAACGATTTGGCACGCGTGCTAAACTTGTATGATGCTTATTTGAATAAAGGTTTGCTTTATTTAGTGCGTCAACTAGTGCAAGCCCGTAGTCGCCCCATGGATATTTGGCAGGTAAATGGCGAATTTGCCATGGTTAATTATCTAAGTTGCGGTTTAGATGCTCGCATTGCCCATGATTTTCACAAAGACAGGGAGTCAGGGCTGATTGCTGGTAGTTCTCGTTTTAGCAATAAAGTGCATTATGCAAGGCGATTTTTCAAAGACAAACATCATCAATTAGATAAAGTGCGTTTACGTTACAAAGATTCCCAAGGGGAGTGGTATTCCCACGATTTAAGC
>JAAZFC010000022.1 GCA_012511955.1 Fibrobacter sp.
AGGTGAGTGAAGAAAAAAAATGTCCCGAGTGTCCTCCCGAGGGGTCACCGGCATATATGACCACTTTCGGCGACTTGATGAGCTTGTTGCTGACTTTTTTTGTTTTACTGATTTCCATGGCGAATTTTGAGGTGGTTAAGTTCAAAATAGCCAGTGAGTCTTTACAAGGAGCTTTTGGGGTGCTCGAGACTTTTCCCACCATTGCAGTGCATCCTTTTGTGCGTATTCCCAAGCATGATGGCGACGAAGCGAAAAGAAAGAGATCCATTAACGATGCTAAAAAAGTTCAGCAGGTGCTAGAGACGAAAAATTTAGAAGATGCGGTAAAAGTGGAGGTTACTGAGAAAGGAATTGCCATATTGTTACGAGATCCAGTGGGTTTTGCTTCGGGTTCAGCAGATTTAAAAGCCCAAGGTGAAGAATTGATATCTGAAATTAGCACTATTATCAAAACCAACCCGAATTTGAAGGTGCGGGTAGAAGGTCATACCGATGATGTGCCCCTTAGAACTGCACGCTTTAGGTCTAATTGGGAGTTGTCTTCTGCTCGGGCTTTGAGCGTGGTTCAGCTACTTTCTGATAAAACTGGCATGAATCCTGCTAATATGAGTGCAGTGGGTTATGGCGAATATAAACCTTTGGTGCCAAATACCACTATAGAAAATAGAGCTAAGAACCGACGCATACAAATTTTTGTGGATTATATGGACGAATAAAAAGGGTAAGAAATATGTCTGAAGAAGATGAAGAAATTAAAGATGACAAAGCCAACTCTACCACGAAGTGGTTGATAATGGGGGGTATTTTGCTGGTATTTGTGGTTTTACAAGTAGTTTTAGCGGTGTTCTTTGTGAACATGCTTAAACCTGAAGATCCTCACTTAAAAGCTATGCAAGAGGAACAACAAAAAAACCAAGAAACTTTAAAAAGGCAAACGGCCATGGGTAAAACTTTAGAAGAGCCCATAGAAATAACGGTAAATATTGCCAAGACCAATGGAGAAAATTACCTGAAATCGTCGGTGCAATTAGAATGGCCTGGGGAAGATGAGCTGTTGGAACAAGAAATTAATGCTCGCTTGCCTAAAATAAAAAATATTATCATAGATATTTTAAGCTCTCGAACTATGGATGAGTTGCTTACCGTAGAAGGTAAAAGAAGCGTTCGGGATATGATCGTTTCAGATGTCAATGCTATTTTACCAGCTGAAGTAAATGGTAAAGAAATTGGTTTTGTTAGTACAGCGTATTTTGTAGAGTTTATTATTCAATAATATAGGAGTTTGAAATGAGCGATATTTTATCCCAAGATGAAGTGGATGCCCTGCTTACAGCAGTGTCTTCGGGTAATGTCGCCGTGGGTGCTGGTGGTGGGATGTCAGAGTTGGCTAGTATCCCAGAGCCGTCAGTACCCATAGAAGGAACGGTGTTACACGCTTCTACAAAACAAGTGGGTTTATATGACTTTAGAAGACCAGATCGCGTATCTAAGGATCAAATTCGCACTTTAGAAAACTTGCACGAAGGTTTTGCCCGCCTTTTATCCACCACATTATCTTCCATGTTTAGAAATTTGGTAGAAATTGATTTAATTAGCGTGGATCAGCTGACTTATCAAGAAGTGATTATGAGTATAAGCTCACCTTCTTGCATATATATATTTCAGATGGAACCTCTGGAAAGCAGCGCTTTGATTGAGATAAATCCATCTTTAGTTTTCACTATGTTGGATCGTATGTTTGGTGGACAAGGTCGTAGCATCGAAACCAATCGCGAGTTAACCGATATTGAAAAATCTGTACTGAACAAAATAATGGAAAGAATTTTGATGGATTTAAAAGAAGTATGGGAAAATATTGGGATTTTTAGTCCGAAAATAGAAGGCTATGAAACCAGCCCGCTCTTTGTACAAATAGCTCCGCCAGGAGAAACCATAGTATTGATTTCTTTAGAAGTTAAAATGCGCAATGGATCAGGTTTGATGAGCTTATGTTTTCCTTTTGTACTTTTAGAGTCTATAATAGATAAGCTTTCGGGAGAATCGTGGATTTCTTCTCAAAAAACCACCACCCAAGAAACTCGGCGCTTAATAGAAAAAGAACTTTCGCATACGCCTATGACTTTGCGGTGCCAAGTGGGAGAAACTAAGATGAATGTGCGTGATTTTTTACAATTAAATATTGGAGATGTTTTGGTGCTAGATAAGCTAGCTACTTCAGATTTAACAGTGTTTGTAGAAGATAGGCCAGAGTTTTTAGCAAAACCAGGAGTAGTGGGGAGAAATAAATCTATACAAATAACCTCAATTATTGAAAGGGAGGTGGGTGATGTCTGATGGATTGTTAAGTCAAGAAGATATTGATGCTCTTACAGCGGGCATGAATCTAGGTGGAGATGATGCAGATGCAACACCTAGTGTGGGAACAAGTGACGAAGGCTTGCGCAAGTTTCTAAAAATACTCTCGGAGCAGTCTTCTGGAGTTATAACTACGGTGCTTTCTCGAGATGTGGAGTTCCATTTGGAGCAAGTTATAGAAAACACCGAGTTTGGAAAAATAGACGAGAGTTTAAAAAGTCAAGCTTTGGCCATTAAAGTTGATATTACTAATGAATTAAATGGGGCATTGTATTTGGTTTTAGGTAAAAATGCAGTGGCTATTTTAGCGGATTTAATGCTTATGGGGAGTGGCACTGCTGATTTTTCTGAAGATCATAAAGATGCTATTCAAGAAATTGTAAATCAAATAATGGGAACATTCACCACAACATTAAATTCAGAAATAGGAATATCCGTAGAAATTGCGCCTCAATCTGCTGTGGATTTTGATGTTTCAACACAAAATGAATTTGTAGCTCGCGGGGATTTAAAAATCAATATAGAGGGTTTTAATGAATACCCAAGCTATTGGTATTTGGACTCCAAGCTTTTGGAAAGCCTTTTGGTTAGTAAAATGAGTGAAGGTGCGCAAGAAGAGCCCATGGATACCGATTTAGCTAATTTAGGCGTAACTGAAAGTCCTACCCCTCAAAGTTCTTTTACTTCTGGTGGCGCTTCATTGGATACCGCTTTTACCAGTGCCTCTGATGGAGCAATTCGCTCTAATTTCTCTTCTACAGGTAACAAAGCCTTAGATTTGTTAATGGATATAGAATTACCTATAACCATCGAATTAGGCCGTACCAAAATGAGTTTGAAAAGAGTGTTAGAATTAGGTCCTGGGGCCATAGTGGAAATGGATAGATTTGCTGGGGAGCCTGTGGACATCTTGATCAACGACAAAGTGGTAGCCAAAGGTGAGGTGGTTACCGTGGATGAAAACTTTGGTGTGCGTTTGGTGGGTTTAGTTACTCCCGAAGAAAGGGTGAGAATGTTGAGGTAAATAGTGCGTGTTTTATTATTTCTACTGCTATCTTTAAGTTTTAGTTTTGCTACAGAAACACTTGAAAGTTCAAGCCCTGCTGCTTTGAAATTTCAAAATTTGCAAAAGGTTTTAGATGCTGAAACTGACACTAACAAAAGTCAAGCTGCTAATGTTAGCGAGCGCCCTAAACTCGGTGATATAGCTTTGCGCATGACCTTAAGCTTAGCAGTAGTACTTTTGCTAATATATGTGCTGTATCGCTTGGCAAAAAAAATGCGGAAAATGGATCTCCCACCTTCGGCGGGGGGCAAAAATTTACAATTGCTAGAAACATATCATTTGGGATCCCAGCAAAAAATAGTGCTTTTGCGTTTGGGAGAATCCCGAGTGATATTGCTGGGTGCAAGTGATGAAAACATAAGTACGCTTTCTGAAATAGCAGGGGAAGAAGCTTTAAATATTATTGCAGGATCTTCTATGCAAGCAGAAAACAATTCCACTCAATTCTCTGAAACTGTAAATCAAATGCTTTCTAGGTTTCGTCGCGAGGATTGAGATGGCATACACCTTATCTAATATGTCGGCTAAAACTTTAGAAACTTTAAAAAATATCTTAAAAAGTTTAGTCAGTTCCAAAAAAATTTGGTTTTTTGGTTTTTTACTTTTTGTAGGTGTGGCTCATGCTCAAGCGCCCTTGCCCAAAGTAACTTTTGGTTTAGAAAAAGCTGAAAATGTAGAAGATGTGGCGGTGACATTACAGATAGTTGCACTGCTGACTATTTTGTCTTTAGCACCCTCTATTATAGTGATGATGACTGCTTTTACGCGCATAGTGGTGGTTTTAAACTTCGCTAAAAAAGCCTTGGGTACCCCAGAAGCTCCTCCGAATCAAATGGTAATGGGATTAAGTTTGTTTTTAACTTTCTTTGTAATGGCACCAACTTTTAATCGCATCAATGAAAATGCTTTGCAGCCATATTTAAATCATGAAATAGACTATAAGGTAGCTATAGATAACGCAGTAAACCCCATCAGAGAGTTTATGCTTAGGCAAACTGGTGAGGGGGAACTAGCGTTGTTTGTACGGGCGAGTAAAAGCGAAAATCCTAAAACCGTAGAAGATTTATCCATGTCAGTTATCATTCCAGCTTTTGTGCTCAGTGAACTGAAAATAGCTTTTATCATAGGATTTTTGATTTACATACCTTTTTTGGTGATAGATATGGCGGTGGCTTCGATATTGATGAGTATGGGGATGATGATGTTACCCCCGGTGATGATTTCCATGCCCTTTAAATTGATTTTATTTGTGATGGTGGATGGTTGGACGTTGATAGTAAAGCAGGTGTTGCTGAGTTTTAATTAGGTTATTTATGAACGATATTTTAGTCATAGAAATTGGTCGTAAAGCTATAATTTTAATGCTTTATTTGAGTGGTCCTATGCTAGTGGTGGCATTGGTAGTAGGGCTTTCAATTTCCTTGTTCCAAGCTATGACCCATATCAATGAAATGACCATGACTTTTATTCCTAAAATTTTGGCTGTGGTGGTGGTTATGTTGTTTTTCTTACCTACTATGCTACAGTTATTTAGGGACTTTTTTGTGTCCTTAATGGAACTGATTCCCACTTTGGTGCTTTAGCTATGTTAGAATATTTAGCTACAAATCTGGAAATGACGGTGGAAAGCATTGAATTGTTCGGCTTAGTGCTGGTACGGGTGGGAACTTTGGTGTTTATTTTGCCTTTTTTGGGAATACAAAATGCTACCCCTACAGTGGCAAAAGCAGGTTTATCTTTTTTTATTGCCTTATTGGTTTTCCCTATGCTTAAACCGGTGAGTTTTGTTATTCATAACTCCACTCCTTTCTTTATGGTTTTGGTACTAGAGCAAGTGATGGTTGGCTTGATTATAGGTTTTACCTTTACCTTTATGTTTCATTTTGTCAAAATGGGCGGTTATTTAATATCCAGGGATATAGGTATAATGATGGGGGGGACTATAGATCCAATTCAAGAGGAAAATACCGCA
Organism: Fibrobacter sp.; assembly: GCA_012511955.1. Lineage (GTDB taxonomy): Bacteria > Fibrobacterota > Fibrobacteria > Fibrobacterales > Fibrobacteraceae > JAAZFC01. The sequence continues at coordinate 5,394 of JAAZFC010000022.1, forward strand.
TATTTTGGAGTTTTAGTGTTGTTAATTTTATCCATGGTGTTTTTAATGCGAGGCAATCACCATTATTTGCTGAAGTCGATTTTTGACTCCTTTGAAATGATCCCTTTAGGGCAGTTTTCATGGGAATGGCGACCTATGGCTCAGGTTTTAACTTTGATGTCGGCTTCTGCGATTTTAACGGGGGTAAAATTAGCGGGGCCTATTATGATAACACTTTTGCTGACAAGTATAGGAATGGCTTTAATAGCAAGAGTAATGCCTCAAATGAATGTGTGGATTGTAAGTATTCCCATAAAAGTAACTTTGGGATGTTTAGCGATGTGGCAAGTTTTTCCCCTTATGGCTGATTTCTTTGAAATGAACTTTCACGAAGTGCAAGAAGCCATAAAAATAGTTATGCAGGCTGGAGGCGTCAGTGGCTGAAGATGCTGAAGATAAAACAGAAGACCCCTCGAGTAAAAAGTTAGAGGAAGCACGAGAAAAAGGTCAGATAGGACGATCCATGGATCTGTCTTCGGCTGCTTTATTGGGAGCCGGGCTAAGCGCCCTTATGATATTTGGCGATCGTTTTGTAGCTTTAGTAAAGCACTTTATAGTCCATACTTGGGATAGTATAGCCACGGTAAAAAACCCCAGTGATGAGTGGGTAGCGCGTTTGGGCTATGAATCATTGGTGGGAATGCTAAATATGATCTGGCCTATTTTGACAGCTTTATTGTTAATTGGTGTGAGCGTAAATCTAGCTCAGGTGGGCTTGAATTTTTCTGCCAAACCTTTGGAGTTTAAGTTGTCAAAGATTTTTAACATTAAAAACTTAACCCGCCCTTTCTCTAAAAAAGCTTGGATAGAGCTGCTCAAGGGTATTTTTAAAATTACAGTGATAGGATTTATCACTTATAAAGTGGTTTTGAGTTATGCAGACGATATCGCAGTGTTAAACAATGTGGAATTTGTGGCTATGGTTAGCTTATTTTGGAGCATAGCTGTGGAATTAATGTGGAAAGTGATAATGTTTCTTTTTATTTTGGGGGCAGCGGATTTGTTGTACCAAAAACAAAGCACTTTTAAAGAATTGAAAATGACTAAACAAGAGGTTAAAGAAGAAACAAAAAATACCAGCGGGGATCCTAAAATGCAAGCGGCGCGAAAAAGGGTTATGATGAAGATGTATCAACAGTTTATGTCTAAAGAAGTTCCCAAAGCCACGGTGGTAATCACTAACCCCACATATATAGCCATAGCCATAAGGTATGAGCGCGGTCATGATAATGCACCATTAGTGGTGGCCAAAGGTAAGCGTTTGCAAGCGGATCGGATCAGGCAGTTAGCTTATGAAAATGATGTCCCTGTGGTGGAAAACAAAACTTTGGCCCGGGGAATGTACGATTTTGTAGAAGTGGGTGACGAAGTTCCCGAAGACTTTTATGAAGGGGTAGCTGAAGTTTTAGCTTATGTTTTTACCATGGATCAAAAAAAGGCGGAATTTGTATGAAATCAAAAATAATCTTTGGTATTGCTTTTACCGCTATGCTGTTTTTGGCGTGCACTGTTTCTTTAGATACTGTACCAGATGTTAAAGTTCAGGGTAATCAAGATAAAGAAACTAAGGCGTATTTGTATAGAGGGGGCTTGATGAAAATGTGGATTAAGCTTCATGAGCCTGTGGATGATATTAATCAAATTCGTTGGAAAACCGGAAAAGCTGATATTGCTAAGCGACAAAGCTTAATAGAAAACAATCAAGTGCTGGCCGATACGGTTTATTTGCATTGGGAATCCTTACCCACAGCTGCGGAATGGGAGGCTGATTCTAGTACAGTGAGTGGTGATTCTTTGACAAACAGTGATAGTTTAATGGCGTCAGAAAAGTTGCGTTATTTTGATACCATCGCCGTGGTGGTAGATGGTATGGAATCCAAAGTGGAGGTGGTGGAGATTATCAATATATTGCCCCGCATCGACAGTTTGTTTTTAAGAGGAATTGCCCAAAGAGGAGATTCGCAGTTGGTGGTATCTGTGCATCCTGGAGAAAGAGTTGATTTAGCCATGTCTTTTGTAGATGCTTTTAATGAAGACTTTCCCGTGCAAACCATAGATTGGCCTGATTTGATGGGGGAAATAAGCTTAGTAAATAAAGATGATAGTATATGGCGGTGGCGCTGGGAAGTTCCCAATGAACTTTTAGATACTGCCTTAACTATGGTTTTAACCGATAAAAGCGGTTTTGGCACTAGAAAGTATGAGCTTAAATTGATTGTTTATGAAGAATCGGGTAGCGTTTGGGCGGTGGCAGGACCCGATTTGCTAAAGTTTTCTTCCCAAGGAAGCGAGGTGTTGCGGGTCAAATCGGTGTTTAAAGAAGCCAGTGATATGGTGGTAAATACTAATTCCACAATTATCAATAAAGTATATGTATTAGATGCTGCCGCCAATAAAGTTTTTAATTTTGATTCTTATGGTCGTTTAATTAAATTGGATTCTACTAGCTTTGTGGCACCTATGGCTTTGGCTCTAGATGCAGAATTGGGTTTTTTATGGGTAAGCGATTTATCTAAAGTGGCAGGAGATACTCTTTATAGTCGTATTCGCAAATTTGACTTTAATTCCCAAGAAGAAGCTGAGGAAATAGGCCAAGCTATAGATATTCCGGGACCAGTAAAAAGCTTGTCCGCAGATCAATTTCACCGCGATATGCTATGGTTTACCAGTGCCAAAGAAGATATGGTGGGTTATATAAACTTTAGCAGCGGAGAATATCATAAAATAGATGGCGGAGATTTACAATTTAATAGACCTCTTACCGTCTCTTACGATCCAGTTAGTGGTTTGGCTTGGGTGGCAGATAGCTCTAGGGTAATAGCAATAGATCGCGAAGGGAAAATAAAAGCCACTATTACAGATTTTGAATATGCTAACGCGCTTTCCGCAGGGGGAGGAGTTTGTTGGGTAAGTGATGTTTATGCAGGTGCGGTTTATAAATTTTCTAGTTCCATTCTAGGGAG
>JAAZFC010000023.1 GCA_012511955.1 Fibrobacter sp.
GAAGGTAAAGCTACTTTGCAGGCAGCCGATGAATTGGCGGCACCCATGCGGGAAATGCAGGATCAAATTGGTGCGTTAGCATTGAATAACGAAGATTCCGCAGCCACGGCTTTGTTAATAGGTGCCTATAGAGAAATACAATTTAGGTACTTTGATCGTTTAGAAAAAGTGCTAGAGTTCCAGCAGCGTATGGGGGTTGAAGATGGTCAAGTAGCTTCGGCTTTGGCAGGCCGAACGGTGGTAGTGGTGATTTCACTGCTTATCATAGGGATTATTCTTGCCATTGCGATAGCTATAGCTGTAACAATTAGCATTACCACACCAGTTAACAATGCTATTAATATCGCTGATCAGCTTTCCCATGGCAAAACCGATATGGATATTGTGGTGGATCGCAACGATGAAATGGGAATGTTGTTAACTTCTCTGCAAAATATGGTTAATACCATTAAAGGTGTAACTCAAGAAGCTATGGGTCTTATAGATTCTGCCAACGATGGAAATTTAAGTCATCGGGGCAATGCCGCTCAATTCGAAGGTGATTGGTCGCTTTTAGTGGGCGGAGTTAATGATATTCTCGATGCGGTGGTTACGCCCATTCAAGAAGCCTTGCAAGTGTTAGAACAAGTGGCGGATAGAGATTTAACCGTACGGGTAATGGGAGATTATCGTGGCGATCACGCTCAAATTAAAAATGCTCTTAATACCACTTTAGAAAACTTAGACCAAGCTTTGTCCCAAGTGGCAGAAAGCGCCACCCAAGTGGCTTCAGCCAGTGAGCAAATTAGTGGTGGTAGTCAATCTTTGGCCCAGGGTGCTAACGAACAAGCCTCTAGCTTAGAAGAAGTTTCCTCTAGCCTCGAAGAAATGGCTTCGATGATTAGACAAAATGCTGATAATACTACCCAGGTGCGCACCTTAGCTTCGGGTGCCGATACTGATTCACGCCAAGGGGTAGAAGCCATGAAACGCATGAACGAAGCCATTAATCGTATTAAAGATAGTTCTGATGAAACTGCAGAAATCGTTAAAACCATTGATGAAATTGCCATGCAAACCAACTTGCTCGCTTTAAATGCCGCTGTGGAAGCTGCTCGAGCCGGAGAAGCTGGCCGTGGTTTTGCCGTGGTAGCCGAAGAAGTGCGTAATTTGGCCCAACGCAGCGCCGAAGCCGCTCGCAGCACCGCAGAATTAATTCACGAATCGGTGGAAAATGCAGATAATGGTGTGGAAATCGCCACGGAAGTAGGCAATACCTTTAATACCATTGCCGATGGCACCAATAAAGTCAATGAACTTATTGCAGAAATTGCCACCGCCACGCGGGAACAAAGTCAAGGTATTGAACAAGTTAATGTCGCTGTTTCCCAGATGGATCAAGTTACCCAACAAAATGCTGCGAACTCTGAGGAATCCGCCAGCGCTTCTGAAGAACTCAGCAGTCAAGCCGAAGAAATGCAATCTATGGTTGCACAATTTAGGCTTTCGGCGGTACCTACCACGATGCCTCCTCGTTTGGCCGCTGCTCCACCTAAGGCCATTGGTAGTCAAGAGAGCAAAAAGATTGCAGCTCAGCCCAAAAAAGTATCCGCTGAAGAGGTGATACCCTTTGATGACGATGTTCTAAAAGAATTTTAGAGCATGATAAACTAGCAATCCCCTGGACGCACAGGGGGTTGCTTTTTATTGTTAAAGGTATTTATGAACACTAAAGAAGAACGCCGTAAAGCTCAAAATGTTTATACAGATGAATTGTTAATGCCTGGAGAAATGGTTTTGCTGGCTCCTAATGGGCAAGCTGTAACTGTGGCTAGCTACGGTGTGGTGGTATGTTTATGGGATAAAAATAAAAGCGGGGCTTTTATGTGTCATTTTTTGGAACCGATAATAAGAATTGCAGATTTAGCCACCCCTCGTTTTGGCAATGTGGCCTTATTAAAAGGTATAGAATGGATGTTAAGTCTTTGTTCTGTACAAAGCATTGAAGCGCAAATTTTTGGTGGCGCTCAAGGAGATAATCGCGATAAGCGAGGCGAAGATAACTTGTTTTTGGCACGGGAAATTTTACAAAATAAAGGAATACAGATAGTGTCTGAAGATGTAGGCGGTCAAAAAGGTCGTAAAATTTTACTCGATGCGGCTACTGGCACAGTAGCTGTGATGAAAGTGCATAGTTTGCGTCAAGGAGATTGGCTCTAATATGGCGACTTTGTCTAGAAAAGTATATGAGGAAATTTGCCAAATTGTCTATGAGCAATGTGGCATTAATTTAGGCGAAAAAAAGCACGCCTTGGTGCATGGAAGATTAGGAAAAAGGTTGCGTGCTTTGGGATTACAGTGCTACGAAGATTATTTAGAGTTTTTACTGGAAGATGAAAGTGGCGATGAAATTGTGCAACTTTTAGATGTGATTTCCACTAATCACACTCATTTTTTCAGAGAGCCTACGCATTTTGAGTTTTTGCAAGAAGTTTTACAGAAAAAACTAAAAGCTGGAAACAGAAAGTTTAGAATTTGGTGTGCTGCCGCATCTAGTGGCGAAGAACCCTACACCTTGTCCATGGTGGCCCAAGAAGCTTGTTTGGGTTATGAGGTGGATTTGCGCATTTTAGCCACGGATATATCTACTAAGGTTTTGCGCCAGTGCTTAAAAGGGGAATATGAAGAACAGAAAATGGCGGGAATTTCTGCAGATTTGCGCAAAAAATGGTGGAAAAAAATAGGGGACGATCTGTGGTCGGCGAAAGCAAGTTTGCGTAAACCCTTAACTTTTACACGACTAAACCTTATGGAAAGCCCTTATCCCATGAGTGGCCCTTTCGATGTGGTTTTTTGCCGCAATGTGATGATTTATTTTGATATTCATGGGCGCCAAAAAGTTATTAGCGAAGCCCAGCGTTTGCTAGGAACTAATGATATACTAATAGTAGGACATTCAGAAAGTTTAAATGGAATAAACCACGATTTTAAAATGATAAAGCCATCAGTTTATCAGAGGAATTATTGATGAGAGTAACTGTAGGTATGGCAGAAATGGGTTTTGCCACCGATGCCAATGCTTTGATAGTAACCCACGCGCTGGGTTCTTGTGTGGGTATTGCTATTTATGATCCCCTGGCCATGGTGGGGGGAGTTTTACATTATATGTTGCCTGTGAGCACCATTGATAAGCGCAGAGCCCAAGAAAGGCCTCTGATGTATGGGGATTTAGCCATTCCCAAATTTTTTAAAGTTGCGTACAGTCTGGGAGCGCAAAAAGAGCGTTTGCGGGTGGTGATGGCTGGCGGAGCTGCGGTAATACCAACTAACGAAACTTTTGACATTGGGCGGCGCAATGTGGGCTTGGCTCGTAAATTGTTTTGGAAAAACAAGATTTTAATTGCTGGTGAAGATGTGGGCGAGGACTATCCACGCACTTTGTATTTGGAAATGAAAACAGGCAGAACTTGGTTTAGTAGTCGCGGGCAAAGTTATGAATTATAGGAGTAAATATGGGTTATAGTGTACTTATTGTAGATGATTCGGCCACTGTGCGCAGCTCTATGGCACGGGTATTTGATATGGCGAATTTGCCATTAGCCGATCTTTTTGAAGCGGAAAATGGCCTTGAAGCTTTAGATGTTTTGCAAGAAAATTGGGTGGATATAGTGCTGGCCGATATAAATATGCCCAAAATGAATGGTATAGAGTTGGTGCGTAGCATGAAAAGCAACCCAGAATTGCGCAATATTCCCATAGCCATCGTTTCCACCGAGGGTAGCCAAGGGCGTATTGCAGAGTTGCGAGAGGCGGGAATTGCGGGTTATTTGCGCAAACCTTGTCGTCCGGAAGAACTTAAAAACTTATTGGTAGAAGTATTAGGAGAATGGCAATGACCAAAGCAAATGAAAACCAAGCTCTGCGCAAAGCTGCAGAAATTGTCTATGAAAACAGCGCATTTATTTTTGTAGAAGATATTAGCTTACCAGAGGCCTCTGTTTTGGAAAGCTGGGAAGGCACCGCTTTACGCATCGAATATAGTGGCGATGCCCAGGGATTTTTAGAATTGCAAGTGCAAAATGGTTTTGCCCATATATTGGCGCAAAACATGTTGGGTTTAGAAGACGGCGACGAAAAAATCGCCAGTAGCGCCGCCGATGCGCTACAAGAAAGCTTAAATATGCTTTGTGGGTATTTTTTGACAGAATATTATGGCGAAAATGCGGTGTTTTCCATTGGAATGCCTAAAATTTGCTCAGAATTAAGCCTAGAAGCAAGTTTAAAAAACGCAGGAATTTGGCTAGATGCCGAAGGTTTTATGCTCTATATGTGCCATGGATTGAGTGATGTTTAAGCCCATAAAAGTCTTGGTAGTGGATGATTCGGCGGTGGTGCGTGAAGTTTTAAGCACAGAACTAAATAAGCAAAAGGGCATTGAAGTGGTGGCCACGGCTCCTGACCCCTATGTGGCACGCACCAAAATTGTGCAACACAACCCCGATGTGATGACTTTAGATATAGAAATGCCCCGTATGGATGGTCTGACATTTTTGCGCAAAGTTATGCGCCACAAACCCATTCCCACTATTATCATCAGCTCTTTGACCCCTGCCGGGGGCGATATGGCCCTCGAAGCCTTAGATGCCGGCGCTTTAGATGTGCTTTGTAAACCTGGAGCTAGCTATTTGGTGGGCGACATTATTGGGATTTTAAGCGAACAAATCCGCGCCGTTGCCCATATTAAATTAGAAGCCATAGTAAAAGACCACCAAGTTAATCCTTCAGTTATAAAAAGACCAAGATCTTTGCGCACTACTCGTAAAATCTTAGCTTTGGGCGCTTCCACCGGCGGTGTGCAAGCGGTGGAGCATATTATAAGGCAAATGCCCCCCGATGCTCCCCCTATTTTAATCGCCCAACACATGCCGGAAAGCTTTACTAAGTCATTTGCCAAGCGTCTTAACCAAATTGCGCAAATCGAGGTGCGCGAAGCTCGCCACGGAGATAGCGTTTTGCCAGGAACCGCGTTGCTCGCTCCAGGAAACTGGCACATGCGCCTCAAGCGCAGCGGAGCGGTGTATTTGGTGGAGCTAGATCAAGAAGAAAGAGTGCATTTCCAACGCCCCGCCGTGGATATTTTATTTGAATCTTTGGCCACTTGGGGCGGTGCCAATGTGGTGGCGGCGGTTTTAACTGGCATGGGCAAAGATGGAGCCGAGGGATTGTTCAAAATTCGCCAAGCTGGGGGCAGAACCATCGGGCAAGACGAGGCCACATCCATAGTCTATGGCATGCCTGGAGCTGCTTATAAGCTAGGCGGGGTGGAAATTCAGCTTCCTCTAAATAAAATTGCCGCCCACGCTTTGGATTTAATAAAGCAAAGCTCCCCATAAAAAAGCGCAATTTTGTAAATTCTATTTATGCGCAAGATTTTTTGGTGTTTAGCTTTTTTGGGGGTTTATAGTTGGTCTGGGGTAAATACCATATACCGCTATATTTTTAACAATAACTTGGCCAAAGCTTATGAGTTGTCCCAAGATTTGAGCACTAGTCCTAACCCCCAAAGTCAGGGAAGCGCTTACAATGCCCAAAGCTTGATCTGGGAACTTTGGGGCAATGCCGATTCGGCCACTCACAAAGCTTTGCGCGCCTACGAAGTCAGCGGCAATGCCAATGCGCTTTGGGCCCGTCATCACCAATTGCTTAGCCCTTTGCGCCAAGCTGATCCGGTTTTTGCTCCGCGTTTAGAGCAAATTTACCAAAGCATGGTGCAAAATCATTCTTTTCACCCCTTGCGCTACGAATTGCACACCGAATTATTAACCCATTATTTGCGCAGTCAAAAACCGTCCCCCGCACAAATCGCTGCGTATATGGATACCTTGGGAATTGTGCGCACTTGGCATTGGGTGGGGCCTTTTGACAACACTTCCAATGGGGGAATGCACACAATTTTGGCCCCAGAATATGGTTTTGACTTGCAAGATTCTTATAAAGGCAAAGACGGAGTGCAAATTCAGTGGCGACTTGCTCCGCCCACCAGCATTTATGGTTGGACTTTTTTAGATGAAATCCAAGGCATGGAAAATGCGCTTAACTTTTTTGCCACCAGCGTAGAAAGCCCTGTAGAGCAAGAAGTTTGCATTTCTTTGGGGCTTTCTGGGGTCTATAGTTTTTGGGTTAATGGCAAAAAAGTGGCCCATAGCACTGAGTTTCACAATAGGGGAGTAGAAGGCTTGCGCCTGCGCGTAGCTTTTAAAAAAGGAGCCAACGATTTGTTGCTCAAAATAGGCCACGAAGCTTCTTTTGCGAATTTTATAGTACGCATTTCGGATTCAACCCAGACTGCCCTAAATTTGCAGACCCTGCCCCGCGGACAAAAAGCCGCAGCGCAAAAATTGGTGGAAAGCAATGTTTTTCACGATTTTGCGCCCAGCGCCAGGGATGAAAAAACTGAAACAGGCAAAAGTGCTGAAAATACAAGAAAAACACCGCACCAGCACAGCCCCGATGCGAAAATAAGTGAAAAAAACACGCAAAAGGGTGGAAAAGCTGCGGTTTCAGGCAAAATCACCGGAATTGGGGCTGAAAAAACTGAAATTAGCGATGAAAGTGCTGGAACAAGCGGTGTTTATCCAGGCGCTGGAACAAAAAACAGCCTGGAGTTTTCGCCCCACAGCTTGGAAAGGCGTTTTTTGCAGGCGGATTTTTATGTGCGCAACGATTATTTCGAAGCTGCCCAGCATGCCCTCGCCACCCTTCGTCAAGAATTTCCCCAATCGGTTTGGGTGGCTCTGCGCACCGCAGATTTACACCATCGCCAAGGGGATTACACTCTGGGCGAAATGGAAGAACAACGCGCGTGGAATATAGATAGCACCGCCGCAGGGGCATGGTCTGCGCGTTTGCGCCTCCAAAGCGGCGATCCCCACAAAATCGTGGAGCTTTTCAAAAATAAAAGCCCCAAAATAACCCCCACTGTGGATGAAGATTTCGCTTTAATCAAAGCTCATATTCACTTAGGGCAAGATTCCGCGGTGTGGGCGCTAACTGAAAAAATGTACCAACAAAGCCCGCGCCACAGCAACGCTTTAATCTATGCGGCCGCCGTACACGCAGTGCTGGGCGAACCCACCGATGCCCTGGCCATGCTCGCTGGGCAATCATCAAATATTATCGCCTGGCCCGCTTTAATTTATGAACTTTACGACACCTACAAAAATCATGGAAAAATAGATTCCGCCATATATGTACTGCAAAACGCTTTGCATTATCATCCCCAAAACTTTAACCACTGGCAACGCTTAGCCGACCTCTACTTTTTGCAGAAAAAGTGGGATTTAGTGCATATCGCAGCGGATAGCGGCTTGGCCATTAACCCCCAAGCGGCGGAATTGTGGCACAAAAAAGCCCGCACCTGGGAAATGCAAGGTCAAAACGAAGCCGCTGCCCAGGCCTACGAAAAAGTTCTGCACTTGGGGAACAGCAATTTCACTATTTCTGATAGGATATTAAATATTCGTAATTTAACTCCTCTTAAAGATTTGCGGACTCCCTGGAGCTTAGATTCCCTGCAAAAACTCCGTTCACCCACCGACACGGCTCATGCTGAAATCCTTTTAAATCAACGCACGGCATTAGTGCATAATTGGGGCGGCTACGAACAAGTTTTAAGGTTAGTGGTGCAAGTAAACAACCACAAAGGCGTGGATCATTGGAAGGAATTTGAAGCCTGGAACTACTTTGACGGCGGTAAATTAGAAGTTACTAAAGCCCAAACCATCAAAGCAGACGGCCGCGTTTTAGACGCAGATATTCATTATTCCCAAGTGGTTTTCAAAACCCTAGAACCCGGCGACATTATAGAAATTGTCATGGAAGCTAAAAACGCCCAAAAAGGAGCTTTGGCTCATCATTTTTGGCTGCGACACTACCTAGCCAGTCAGTTTCCTACCCGGGTGGCGGAATTTGCCCTATATATAGACCCCAAAATTGAAAAAAATATAAAAATGAACTATCATAGCACCCCGCTGCATACTCGCAAAATCCGTGCTGATTTACACTTAAATCATCTTTTGGCATACAATCTTCCTGGGCAGAATTACGAGCAATTAATGCCCCATTGGAGCGATGTTTTACCTTCCATCACCGTGTCTTCTTTGCCCCATTGGGACGCTATTAATAAGTGGTACGCCGCCTTGAGTTACGATAAAAGCACCCCCAATGTGGAAGTGCGTGCCTTGGCGGATTCGCTTTTCGCTGGTGAAATTGATAGCAAAGAAAAAGTGCGCCGGGTGCATGAATATATAGTGAACAATATTCGCTATTCTTACCAATCTTTTCGCCAATCGGGCTTTGTGCCTCAAAGTGCGGGGCAAACTTTGGCAACTCGCATGGGAGATTGCAAAGATATGGCGGTTTTGGCCAAATCTCTGCTGCGTTTAGGGGGCGTAGCTAGTAATTTAGTGCTGGTGAACACCAACGATCAAGAACTGCAGCCTTCTTTGCCCATGATAGTTTTTAATCATGCCATATTAAAGCTCGCCAGTGGGGAATTTATAGACTTTACCGCTGGCAAAAACAGCCTTTGGACCTTGCCTTTTTTAGACCAAGGGGCGCTTAAATTAGAAATCGACGCCGAAAACACCACGGATATAGGCTATTTACCCTTTGATAATTCCCAAGATCGCCTAGAAAGAGTGAGTTTTGACACTTTAGATGTCCAGGGGAATTTAACCAGGAATTTGCGCACTTTGCGCACGGGAAATTACGCCTCGGGCTTCCGCAATTTATACGCCTACGAAAGCCCTGCCGCCAGTCGCCGTTTGGCTCATAAAACCTTGCTGCATAAATACCCCCGAGTGGATTTAATGGCTTGGCAGGTGCAAAATTTGCAAAATCTTTATGCTCCGGTGCAAAATAGCTCCCATTATCGCATAAAAAACTATGTGTTAAACGCAGAAAATATGGTTTTGACCTTGCCCTGGACCGATGCTCTCCAAGCCAACAATTTACCCGCCGAATCCCAGCGCAATTTTCCTTTATTATCTTGGAAACAACATAAATTTCGGGGAGAAGTTGTGGAAAAAATAAGCTTAAAACTTCCAGAGAACTTTCAGCTTAGCTCGGTGCCAAAAGAACGCCGCATCAAAAATGAATGGGTGGATTATAGCTTGGAATTTAGCCTAAAAAGTCATGTTTTATCGGCCACCCGCCGTTTAAAATTTGTGTCTCCGCGCATAGAAAAATCTCAATATGCTGATTGGCGCAAAAATTTAGAGCAAATCGTGGAGTACGATGCCCAAATCTTACTTTTAAAGTCCGCTTCGGTACCAAAAAAGTGAAGAAATTCTAAATACAGCAGATATGCACAGAAAAACTATATTTAACTAAAAGATTTTTAAAATATGGAAACAACAGAAGAAAATACCGCCGCCGAAGAACTCGCCCCCGTAGAATCCAAAGCGGATTTGGCGAATATTATGCAAGCCATGGTTTTTGCCTCGGCAGATGTGGTTTCTTTACGCAAAATTCGCGATATTTTAGGGGATTTTATAGATATAAGCATGGTGCAAGAAGCCATGCAGTTGGCAAATGACAAATTAAACTCCATTGATTCACCCTTTGAAATCGTGGAACAAGCTGGGGGTTTTCGCTTTCGTACTCGCAACAAATATTACCCCTGGGTGCGGCAGTTGTTCCCTGAAACTTCTGCCCGTCGTTTATCTCCAGCGGCCTTAGAAACCTTGTCTGTGGTGGCATATAAGCAACCCATTACCCGGGCTGAAATTGAAAGCGTAAGAGGCGTTTCTTGTGATGGCCCCCTGCGCAATTTATTGGAAAAAAAGCTCATTGCTTTGGGAGAGCGCATAGATAGTCCGGGAAACCCTTATACATACATTACCACGGACGAGTTCTTGAAATATTTTGGCATTAATCGCATTCCCGACGATTTACCTCGTCTGTCGGAATTTAAAGATGTGCTCAATGCGGGGGCTTTATTGCCCCAATACAAGCAAGGTCAAGTGGTTCGCGAAAATCAAGAAGATTGGGATTCTACCCAAGTGGAGTTGTCCATGGGAGAAGATTGATATGGCTACACCAATGATGAAGCAATATCGTGAAATTAAAGCAGAACACCCCGACTGTATTTTGTTTTTTCGCCTTGGGGATTTTTACGAACTTTTTAATGAAGATGCTCAAGTTGCCTCCCAGATTTTGGGTATCACTTTAACTAAGCGCAACAATGGCGCTGCTGGGGAGACTCCTTTGTGCGGATTTCCTCACCACGCCGCCGAACGCTATGTGCCTCGTATGATCCAAGCTGGCTACAAAGTGGCTATTTGCGAACAGTTGGAAGATCCCAAATTGGCTAAAGGATTGGTAAAAAGGGGAGTGGTAGAAGTTATCACCGCTGGGACCGCTTTAAGTTCTGCTAATTTAGAGGCGAAAACTGCGAATTATTTAGGGGCAATTATAGCCCAAGATGATGGTTTATTTAGCTTGGCTTTGTTAGATGTGAGCACCGGAGTTTTTAAGTTTAGCACTGCGGGTGAAAATCAAATAGAAAGCGAATTGCATCGCCGCTTGCCTGCGGAAATTTTATGGAATGAAGCCACCGAAATGCCTACTTTTTTGGCGGAATATGTGGAACACCAAGGGGCGCAACTCAGCAAATTAAGCCCCGCAGAGTTTTCTTTGGAAACCTGTAGTAGCGCTCTTAGCCAACACTTTGCTGTGGAAAGCGTGGAAGCTTTGGGCTTAAGTGAAACACAGCTTTTGGTAAGCGGAGTGGCTCTCAACTACGCCCAAGGACAAAAACAATCGGATCTCAGCCACATTACTCGTTTGGAGCACAATAATCTCAGCGACTATATGACTTTGGATCCGGCCACTTTGCGCAATTTAGAACTAATTCAGCCTTTAAACTTAGGGGAAGAAAAATCTACCTTATTGGGAGTTTTAGACTCCACCGTTACCGCCATGGGCGGGCGCAAATTACGGGAATGGATTAGCCATCCTTTGGTAAATGTAGAGAGCATTAGCCAACGGCAAAATTGCGTGGCAGAACTGCACCAAGACCCTATTTTATTAGCAGAAATTAAAGAAGCACTGCGCAATATCTTGGACATTGAAAGGCTTTTGGGTCGAGTGGGTAGCGGTCGTGCCAATGCTAGAGATTTGCAAGGAGTGGCACAATCTTTGGCCCAAGCTGAAATTTTGGCCATGCTTTTGCAAAACACCACCGTGGATCGTTTCGGGTTTTTAGCCGAAGAGCTTTTATTGCTCCAGGGTAAAGAGCAAATCATTAATGACACGCTTTTAGACGAAGTTCCTCTCACTGTGCGCGAAGGCAATATGATCAAGCCCGGAGCTGATGCTGAACTTGATAAATTAAACGATTCCATTAAGGATTCCCGCCAGTGGTTAAATAATTTAGAGGCATCAGAAAGAGAACGCTTGGATATTCCCAATTTAAAAGTGGGTTTTAATAAAGTTTTTGGCTATTACATAGAAATTACCAATTCCTATGCCGAAAAAGTCCCAGAAGATTATATTCGCAAACAAACTCTCACCAGCGCCGAGCGTTTTATCACCCCCGAAATGAAGGAATGCGAAGCGAAGATTCTAAACGCCGAGTCTTCTATACACGCCCAAGAATACCAAGTTTTCAGTGAATTGCGCGACCGTGTAAACTCCTGGCGCCAAGAACTGCAAAGCATCGCCAACGCCATTGCCGAAGCCGATGTCTATTACAGTTTGGCGCAAGTGGCTCGCCAACGCGGCTACCATCGCCCCGAAGTGAGCGAGCAGGCGGGAATAGAAATTCGTCAAGGATTTCACCCCGTGATTGCCGCCCTTAATCCGCAGATGAATTTTATTCCCAACGATGTGGATTTACACAACGATTTCACCCGCTTTATGCTAATTACTGGCCCCAATATGGCGGGTAAATCCACATACTTGCGCCAAACCGGGCTCATTGTGCTTATGGCGCAAATGGGGTCTTTTGTACCCGCCCAATTCGCCCATATCGGCGTGGTAGATCGCATTTTTACGCGGGTGGGCGCATCGGATCGTCTCAGCAGCGGTCTATCCACCTTTATGGTAGAAATGGTGGAAGCGGCCAATATCCTACGGCATGCCACCCCGCGCAGCCTAATTTTGCTCGATGAAATTGGCCGAGGAACTTCTACTTTTGACGGTTTAGCCATCGCGTGGGCTATTACCGAATACTTACACGACGAAATCCCCCGCCAAGCCAAAACCTTGTTCGCCACGCATTACCACGAACTCACCGAATTAGTGTCCGAACTGGAGCATGCCCAAAATTTTCAAGTGGCTGTGCAAGAACAGGGGGATAAATTGCTGTTTTTGCACAAAATTAAGCCCGGAGCTTGTGATTCTTCTTATGGAATACATGTGGCGGAAATGGCAGGCTTGCCCCGAGATGTGGTGCGCCGAGCGAGGAAATTATTGCTGCGTTTAGAAAAGCATAAAATTGACCCTTCTGATGAAAACACAGAAGTTCAGTCCCAGGCGCAAACAGATTTGTTTGCTCCTCCCGACGAAAACACCCAGTTGCTTTTAGCAGAATTAAAGCGCATAAAGCCTGAAAATATGACTCCCATTGAAGCTTTAAACTTTTTAGCGGAAATTAAGCAAAACTATTGTTAAAATTATATTATTAGTATTTATGCAATGGAGCTAACCATGAAAAAGGGCTTTAATGCTTTTTGGTCCACTTTGTTTAGTAAAGATGATCATCGCACTAGTTTAAAAGAAACTTTGCAACAGATACCCATTTTTGAAAACTTGTCTTCTTTTGAATTGAGTTTTATCATTCCCATACTTCATAAAAGAAGGTACAAAGCTGGTGAATTAATTTTTAAAGAAGATGAAGCGGGCAATGGCATGTATATTGTACACAGTGGAGCGGTGCAAGTTTTTGGTACTGATGCCCAAGGCAAGCAAGTTTTATATGCAGAGTTAAAAGAAAAACAGTTTTTAGGGGAATTGTCCTTGGTAGATGGACAACCTCGTTCAGCCACCGCCATCACCCAAGAAGAGTCTGAATTATACGGCTTTTTCAAGCCTGACTTGTTGGATTTGATTAAAACTCATCCCGCCATTGGTTCAAAAATCTTATTTAACTTGACCAGCGTTTTAGGAGTGCGTTTACGGGATACCAACAATCAACTAATACTTTTGCAAAATAAGTTAGATAACTTTAGGGGTGTGGATGCGCTCTGAACATAAAATAATACGAGCTCTATACTTCTTGCTTTTTGGGGCAATGTTGGTTTTAGGTGTCTTTGCCTTTAAGACTCTATTTATACCTCTTTTATTAGGATTTTTACTGGCTTTTTTGGCTGCCCCTATTGTGGATTGGTTGGAGCGTCGCCGATGGCCGCGCCCTGCGGCTGCTTTGATGTTTTTTGCCTTATTATTTGTGGTGCTAGGAGTGTTACTTTATGTTTTAGCCCCTCGTTTAATAGCGCAAATGCAATATATTGTTGAAAATCAAAATGATTATTTAGCTCTTTTAGATGTGCGCATTGCCACTCTTAAAGCTACTTTAGGGCAAATATTATCCATGGATGTCCTAGATGGTTTGGAGACCGATATAAAAACCGTGGTAGTGCTAAAAGTTGCAAATATAATGCAGTCTTTGCCTGCATTATTAGTGAATATAGTGTCTTGGGGTACTTCCATGATTTTTGTTCCCATTATCGCTTTTTTCTTTTTGGTTCAGGGTTCAGAAATGAAAAAAGCGGTGGTGTCTTTGTTGCCCAATAGCTACTTTGAAATGACTTTAATGATTATTCATCAAGTGAATTGCCAGTTGGGGGGATATTTGCGTGGACAAGCATTGGATTGCATTATCAATGGCAGTATTTATGCGGTGGGTTTAAGTTTGTTGGGGGTAAAAGCCGCGCCACTTTGGGGAATATTTGCTGGATTATTGAACGCTGTGCCTTATGCAGGACCCGTAATTGGCGCATTGCCAGGCATGTTTATTCTTTTGCTAGATCCCACCGCTTCAATGCCTTGGTGGACTGTGCCCGTGATGTTTACTGTGGTGCATTTATTTGATAGCACCTATATTTACCCCATGACCGTGGGAAAAAGCTTAGATTTACCACCTTTTGCAGTGATTTTGGGCATAATTTTTGGGGGAAGTGTAGCTGGAATTTTAGGAATGTTCTTAACCGTGCCGCTGATGGGTATGGCTAAACAAGCTTTTGGGGTGTTTCATAGCACTTTAAAAAGTTATCGCATAATTTAATTAGATTTGCTTTTCACACAAAGAGGTTAAGATATTGATTTACCCCCGTTGGTTAACTTGGGCTGAAAAGAAATTTGGTTGGATAGCTATTCCCAATTTACCCTTATTTTTGGTAGGTATTCAGGCCCTGGGTTTTGTATTGTTAGCAGTGAAAGGTGGCTCTAACCCAGCAGTGGCTAGTCAATTGGCCTCCCGCTTAGTTTTAGATCCCCAAGCGGTGCTCAATGGTGAGATTTGGAGGCTTTTTACCTTTATAGCTATACCCATGTCCCATGGTTTTTGGATGATATTTGTCCTATGGTTTTTGTATTTTGTGTTTAATTCTTTAGCCATGGCCTGGGGAGATTTTAAATTAACCGTTTATTTTCTTATTGCTTGGGTGGGTACTGTTTTAGCTTCCTTATTATTAAATGTCCCTGTGGAGTCCTTTATCTTTATAGAATCCACCTTCTTTTTTGCTCTGGCTACCTTAATTCCCAACCGTGAAATTTTATTTTTCTTAATAGTCCCCCTTAAAGTCAAGTGGATTGCGCTTTTTTCCGCTACTTTAATGGTGCTTTTCCCTCTTTTATTCAGTGATTGGGCTTATAGAGTATATGTAATGGTGGCTTTTTTAAACTATTTACTCTTTTTTGGACCCAGTTATATAGACTTTTTGCGCATGGAAATGCGTCGTCGTAAAATGCAATAAAGCTTAGATTAAGGAGTTTCATAGACTAAAAAGGCTATTGTTTCGTTTTTTTTACTTTTTTAACTGTGCATTATTGCTAAGAATGTTTATTTTAAAACTACTTCCAGCAGAAAAATGCTTTTAATAATTCTATAGGAATAAAAATGTCTGATATAAAATGTAAAGCCATGGTGATATTTGGCCCTCCCGGCTCAGGAAAGGGAACCGTTGGTGTAAAGTTAGCTCAAACCACAAAAGTCAAGCACATTTCTTCGGGCGATGTGTTCAGAGGGTTGGTGCCGTCCAGCGAAAGTGGCAAGCTTTTCAGCCAATATGCCAATCAGGGGCAATTAGTCCCCGACCAAGCCACCGTGGATATTTTTATTAGGTATTTAGAGGGTTTAGTTAAAACAAATAAGTTTAATCCCGAAGAAGATTTATTGTTATTAGACGGCATACCTCGTACAGTAAATCAAGTAGAACTATTGAGTTCTTACATAGAATTTAAGCAGGTTTTTGTATTGGAAATCGCGAACCATCAAGTGGTAATAGATAGAATTTTAGGAAGGGCAGAAGTTGAAGGTCGTGCCGATGATAAAAGCGAAGATTTAATTAGGCAAAGATTAGAAGAATATGAACGCAAAACCGCTGCTGTTTTACCTCTTTTTGACCAAGAACAAATTTTACGCATAAATGGTGATGCCCATCCCGATAGAGTTTTTGCAGATGCGATCAATGCTTTTGTAGAAAGTTCTAAGCGTTAAAATGCAAGTTCCGCATCCAGCAAATTTCATTTTTGACAAGCATAAACTGCCTGCCATGCAGTGGGAAGCTTTAGAGGGTGAGATTTGGCGTTGGAGTGCAGATTTAGCTGAAGTTGCGGCTTTAAATACAGGTTTTAGCCCACATAATTTACCATCTAGTGAGGATGGTTTTAGAGCTGAATTTGACCAAGAACAGGGGATTATTCTGAAAAATTCCGCCGGAGAGCTTTTGCTGGAATCAGCTCCCCAATGGTTTTTGCATGGCAAACAAGGGTGGATATTATCGTGGAAAATCCATGCTAAGCAGCATTTTTATGGTTTAGGCGGTAAATCTGGTCCCTTGGATCGCCGAGGAACGCGCAGCCATTGTTGGAATGTGGATGCTTGGGGCGTGCATAGCTTAGCAGCGGTCAAAGCGGGGGAGGCGGATCCGCTTTATGCCAATATCCCCTGGCTTATCATAGACACCCCCCAGGGAGCGGTGGGAATATTTGTGCATCATCCTGGCAAAGCGTTTTTTGCCATCACCGACGATGTGCGTTTGCATCCCAGCCAAGAACCAGTCAATGATTATGGCGGCTTCTTTTATTTTGGCGCTCCCCAGGCCCCCGCCGAAGTGTTTCTTATACCTGGAAATTCTGTGCAAAAAGTAGCGCAGAAGTTCAGCCAGCTAATCGGCCCCAGTGCCCTGCCGCCTTTATGGGCTTTGGGGCATCATCAATGCCGATGGGGCTATGGAGATAGCTCAGATTTAGAGTATTTGCATCAAAACTTTTTGCGACACAAAATTCCCACCGATGGCTTATGGTTAGATATCGACTACATGGACAGTTATAAGGTGTTTACTTTAAGCAAAGAAAATACTGCGAATTTAGCACCAACATTGCAAAAACTTTCTGAACAAGGCCGGCGCTGCATTACAATTTTAGATCCTGGAGTTAAAAAAGAAGGAAACTATCATATTTACCACGAGGGATTAACGCAGAAATTATTTTGTCATAACCCCAATGGTGGCTTGTTTCATGGCTTTGTATGGCCGGGGATCACCATGTTTCCCGATTTTAGCTTAGCAGAAACCCAAACATGGTGGGCAAATCATGTGCAAAAACTAATGCAAACGGGCTTTGCGGGTTTTTGGTTAGACATGAACGACCCCGCTACGGGGATGGTGGATCCCGAAGATATGCTTTTTGGGCACGGCGGGATCCCCCATTGGGCAGAACACAACCTTTATGCCAATAAAATGGCCCAAGCAACTTATAAAGGTGTGCTTTCTGCCCAAGCAAAAAAGCGCCCTTTTTTGCTTTCCCGTAGCGGCTGGACAGGCATCAATCAGTGGAGCGCTTTGTGGCTAGGCGATAATTTTTCCACTTGGGAACATTTGCAACAAAGCTTGCCCATGGCTTTGAATTTATCTTTGAGTGGGGTTCCCATGGTGGGAGCCGATGTGCCAGGATTTGGAGGAAATGCCACCCCTGAATTAATGGAAAGATGGTATCAAGCCCACTTGCTTTTTCCTTTTTTGCGTAATCACAATGTCAAAGACAGCAAGCCCCAAGAACCGTGGGTATTTGGGGAAGAAAGCACAGCCATAGTGCGACGCGCGCTGCAAAAACGCTATGAATTATTGCCATATTTGTACCATTGCTTGGTGCAGCATCACCATAACGGAAGCTTGGTTTTAGCCCCCGTGGCACAAGATGCAAAATTATTGCCCACGCAGTTTATGGTGGGAACAGATATAATGGTGGCTCCCATTTTAGAAGCTCAAAGCACCAGCCGCGAAGTGTATATCCCAGAGGGAAGGTGGTTCGCACCAGATTGGCAAACCTGGTATCAGGGCCCTGCTACCATTAGCGTAAATATGCCCCGGGATGTTTTGCCCTTATTTGTGCGCGAAGGGGCGGTGATTCCCCACAGTGCGCAAAAAGTGCAACATTCCAGCGCTGAAATTGATTTTAACAATTTGCGCTATCAAGCTTATATTAGCCCGGAATTTAACCCAGAAATTGCGGAATTTGAGCATCCTAAAGGCAGTTTTGCTTGGGACGATGGTCAAAGCGCACCTTTTAGAGTGCAAAAGCAAGTGGATTGGCATTGGGAAACTCGCCACGGCAAAGCAATTTTGGTGGGCGATTTGCCCCAAAAATCATATTTTCAAATAAATTCTGAGATTGTTTTCCCCACGGTCATGGAGGAGAGTAATTAGTAGTTAGTTTGTAGAATGCATCGCTTAATACTTCATTTCTGCAAATCTTGATGCAGTTTTATTGTAAAAATCTTGTCACAGCTTGCTACTGCCCCAAAATCTGGTTGCAAAAGCGTCCATCTCGATACTATTTTTACTCAAGATACTAGCATGTTTTTTCAGTAAAAACACTCGATGACCGTTTTCTAAGAATAGTTCTTTTAAATTAGCTGGATGCAATACGAGGCATGCTAGGTAGGATTTCCCCCTGTGTAAAATAGACTTCCAAACTTTATACAAAGGTGATTACAGTCAATCGTGGTACTTCCAGAAATAAACAGACATTGCGGTTTGTTTCTGGAGAGGTTTACTAAAAGCATATTAAAGAAGTTTGGAGATATTTCGAGTGAATCCGATCCGACGCATAACGAAGTAGTGCGCCTGC
>JAAZFC010000024.1 GCA_012511955.1 Fibrobacter sp.
CCGGCGCGAAAAGCCGCCAAATTACCCTTAGCCACCGGCGCCATTTTATCTTTAATGGCGGTGCGCGCCTGAGCGGGATTGTACTGCCCCACCAAAATCTCGGACTCGGCGTATTTGCCCTCTATGACTTTGAGCACCTTGTACTTGAACACATAAACATAGTTGTAAAGATCGTTATGGGGCAACTTTCCCGGAATTTCCACCAAGCGGGCCTGCACCTGCAAACTCGGCTCGCGACAATCCCCTGCCCACACTAGCGCCAATACGCCCAAAGTCAATGCTAAAATCTTATTAATCATCTATGCCTCAGCCTAAATTTACTAATAACCACGCTGGAAACAAATTTATTAAATTATGCTAGCAGAAGTTTGACTTTATTTATTAGATATTATATTAAAATCAATAGAACCTCCCGCACCTCTTTATAATGTGACCAAGGGGAGGACTTTTTTTATGGCAACTTTAGGCCAAGTTTGGATCAATGATGAGCAATGTTTTCAAACCTTAAACCTCTTCACAAAAATGGCTCAAAGACCGCGTCGGCAGAACCCTAGACTTTAACGATATTTTACACTACCAAAAAATCATCGTCGCCTTAACCGAAACCCACCGCTTAATGCAAGAAATCGATGCGATTGGTGAGTAAAACAACCCCAACTAAAGAGATAATTTCTCATAAGCTGGTTTTTTACACTCCGAAAAGCTACATTATTGTATATATTGAAACGATATTACACTAATTAAGGCTTACTATATGTTGCTAAACTTTACTTTTAAAAATTGGAAGTCTTTCGCCCATAAGACGAAATTCTCTATGATTGCTAGCAGAGAAAAGCAACATGGTGATCGTTTACCTAGAGTCAAAAAATTTGGAATTCGCATATTACCAATCGCTTCTATTTATGGTGGTAATGCCTCTGGGAAAACTAATTTATTTATGGCTTTAAGTTTTGCTAAGCACTTTATTGTTAAAGGTACTTCACTAGAAGGCTCTATCGCCGTTGAAACTTTTAAGCTAAACAGAGAAAAGTCAAATAAAACTTCTGAATTCAAGTTTGAACTGTTAATTGATGAACTTATTTATGAATATTCTTTTGTAATAGACTCTAAGCGTGTTTATCAAGAAAAGCTTATAGTCATTACATCTACTTCGGAAAAAACACTGTTCTCTCGTCAAAATAATGCTATGGTTTTTGGTAGTAATTTAGCTAACAATGAAAGATTGCAGTTTGTATTTGAAGGCACCAGGGACAACCAGCTGTTTCTGACCAATTCTGTTTATCAGAAAATTGATAATTTTAAAATGGTATATAATTGGTTTAGAAATACTTTAGAATTATTAGCACCTGATTCAAGATTTGAAACTTTTGAACAATTCTTTCAAGATAAAGATCCGCTCCGAGATTTAATAAACCTTTCTATTTCTCAACTAGATACAGGAATAGATTCTCTAAAAGGCGAAGACATTCCATTTGAAAGTCTTAATTTACCTGCAGACACCATTCAACGCCTAAAAGAAAACATTAAAGAAGGATTACCTTTGCGTATTGTTGGTGATTCTGCAAATGAACGAATTGTTTTTTTGAAAAAAAATGGTGAATTACAGGCCCAAAAACTTGTAACATATCACAAAGACAATGAAGGCAACCCTGTTAAGTTTGAAATCCGACAAGAGTCAGATGGTTCCAAGCGAATAATAGACCTTTTACCTGCATTTTTAGATCTTTCTTTAAATAAAAACAAAGTATATGTAATTGACGAAGTTGATCGCAGCATACATTCTTTGTTAACCCGCAAGCTAATTGAAAACTACCTGATTTCTTGTAATGAAAACTGTCGCTCGCAACTTTTGTTTACCACCCATGATGTATTAATAATGGATCAAGACTTATTGCGTCGCGATGAAATGTGGGTAGTTGAAAGAAAAAGAGATGGTTCCACTGACTTATACTCTTTTAGCGATTTTAAAGATGTACGCTATGATAAAGATATTCGTAAAAGTTACTTACAAGGCAGGTTAGGCGGTATTCCTAATATTTTATTGACCCATTCTATGCTAAAAGGTAATATGCAATGAGAAGGCGCTCATTCAGAAGAGAATTAGGAAATCGCAGATATAAAAAGCTGTACTTGCTTGCTACTGAAGGAGCCAAAACGGAGCCTCAATACTTTTCAATGTTTAATGATGAGCGCAATCTTTTAAAAGTTAAATGCATTAAACATGGCGATGCCAGCGCCCCAAAAAAACTTCTCGCAAGCCTCAAAAAAAGCTTGCATGAATTAACCAATAATGATGAAGCTTGGATCATTGTTGATAAAGATAATTGGAACAACGAACAACTACAATTATTATACGACTGGAGTTGTCAAAAAAAACGCTTTGGTTTTGCGTTAAGCAATCCCATGTTTGAATATTGGTTACTACTTCACTTTGAAAATGGAAATAACATTGAAAGCAAAAGAGAATGTGTCCAAAAATTAAAAAAACATCTCCCTAACTATGCAAAAGGTAAATTAGAGTTAAATAAAATTTTGCCTGGTGTTTCATCTGCTATTGAAAGAGCTAAAGCCAAAGATAGCCCCCCATGTCAAAAATGGCCCACAAATACCGGAACGACTGTTTACAGACTAGTTGAAAAGCTTAACATCAACAAATAACAACCCCCACTCAGCACTCTCGTTGTCTTCAGACAACAGTTCAAAAGAACATTGAAACTTTAGGAAATAAAAGAGCATAAATTTATTTAATGTACGGTACTGATTATTTTTGATAAATTAGTCTTATGGCCATTAAACCAAAATTCACATATTTTTTGTTGCTTTTAAGCTTATTAATCATAGGCTGTTCTAAACCTGTATCTACAGCAGGAGGCAACAGCGCTGAAACTGGCAACCCCTCCATCGCAGGCATATTGACCTTATGGGATGGTTCTCCAGCAGTTTTAGCCCAAGTTCGCTGTATTCCACCACAATTCAATTCACTGCAAGACACCCTAAAAGACAGCCTCCAAAGCTCCGCCGACTCCAATGGATACTTCAATTTAAAACTTCCTGTGGGTACATCTTGCGCCCTCGAAGCCAATCACAGCAGCGGATTCAAAATGTTTTGGCCCCAAACCATCACCGATTCTTCCTCCAATCTTCAATTTGCCGGCACATTGGTTCCCCCCGCAAAATTACGCCTGGGCGTTCCCAAAGTTGCCGATGGCACCCAAGGACATTTGGTTATTCCCGGCACATCTTTTGCCCAAGCTGTGGAAGTGGAATTTGGCTCAGTTTTCGCCAATTCAGTGTTTTCCACGCAACTGGCAAGGGCATTATTTATCAGCGACCAAGGCGACACTATTCAACTAGCAAAAAACATTAAACCCGCCCCGGGAACGCAATTTGTGCATAATTCTCCCCCTATTTATAGCGAGATTAATATCCCCATACAAACTGGCTCCAGCGGTCTCAAATTGAGCTCCGAGCTTTACAATTTCCCCTACTTATTACGACTACAAAGCTCGGATCTAAACTTCGACGCTTTGGGTGCCCAAACTCCTTTGCAAATATTTGGCAAAGATAGTTCTCAAGCTCTAGCATACAGCATCAATAGTTGGGATTCTGTGCAACAACAAGTAGAAATCTGGGTTAATATAGACACGCTTTTTGCCGATACCACGCAAAATCTGCGTTTAGTTTTCGACGAATCTTTGCAGGAGCTGCCTAGTGCCAACCCCTTTGCCGAAAGCTTGGGATACTTGGCGGTTTGGCACTTCGACCATAAAGCCGAACATTTGTTTGACCATGGTGACTTAGGCTTTGATGGTCGCCCCCACCAAATAGAATCCACCCCCGGTGTGGTGGGTCAGGCAGCCTACTTCGATGGCAAAAGCTCTTATATACTCATTCCGGGAACCAGCCAAAGCCTTTTAAACTTTTCATCTTTAGACACGCTCACGCTCTCATTGTGGGTACGCTTAGACACCGCCAATACCAGTCGCTTTATCTTGGGCAAAGGCGGCTTCCAGTGGCATTTAAAATATCAATACACCGACGCCGCCTGGCTTTTCGATATGCGCCACGAAGAATCTCTTACCGGAAGAACTTACAGTCGTATTCCCATTGACACCACAGATCTCAAGCGTTGGGAACATTTAACCATAGTGCAAAAAGGCGAGGAAATCAGCGCCTATCGCAACGGCGTTTTAATCAACGACTCCACGCTAACCGGGGTTTCATCGGGGACTAAAGACCTAAGTTTGCCCTTAGTTATAGGCGCGTGGGTACATAACGATGGCTCTTACGATCAGCTTTTCCACGGCGCCATGGATGAACTGCGCATAGAAAATGTCGCCCGGGATTCCACTTGGATAAGACTGATGTACCAAACTACGAAAATCTCGGACAAATAATCGTCGATGATTTTCACCCTTGCGTGAAGGATAGCAGCGATATCCTTTGCGTTTTTAATCGATACGGTCGATACTGTTTTGAATGAAATAACGCAAAGATACAAGCGGAAAGCCCGACTCCGCTTGCGGAGGCACGCCCAGCTGTAACCAGCACCGTGGAGATAAAGTAGGGGTATGCCACAAACTTACTACTTATTTCTGACTCAAATGAAACAATAAAAGTTCCAGTTGCACCACTTGATCTGCTTGGGTGTCTTCACTGGCGATTTGGGCGATTTCTTTGCGCACATCATTGAGCTTTTCCACAATGCGATCATAACTTTGCTTAGAAACCCCTAAAGTTAAGCCTGAAACATTGCGCAAATGCGGCGGATCGCGGTCTATGCTTTCAGAACCCAGCGCAATGCATTTTTGATGAAATCCTTTGAGGGCAATCCTCGAAGTGGTGTTCCCCGTGGTAATGGATTTATGGGTCAAAATCCACTTGCCTTTTTTGTCTTGAGAAATCAAACCACACAGTTCCAAAAGTTCCACAGACTCTTTGGCATCGTCAACGCTAATGGCTGGATTAAGCCAGCTGGCTAACTCCGCATAGTCCCCGTTAAAGCCATGCATCCCTATCAAAGATCGCACCGCTAAATGTCGCCAATCAGAATAAACCCTGTATTGATGGTGCGCTAACAAATGCTGACTATCTATAAATGCAGCCTTTTTGATAGCTTTTTGCATTTGCTCATAAAACTTGTCTCTTTGTTTTTCTTTTTCGCTCTGGCAAAAGTTAATTAGCGCACTAAAATATTCTTTTTCGGTGGTATTAAAATCTAATCCATGGCAAACTTTTGGAATGCTTTGCGCCGATAAATTACGCTCACCTTTCATTACTCGATGAATAAAATCTCGGGTTTTAAAACCCATTTTATCAGACAAAATCCTATAGGAAAAATTAGGATTTTGCTTTTTGCGGCTTTCATAAAAATCTATGAGATATTCACGGTAATCCATGTATTCATAAACTTCACGCAATTGATTATTTGGAGTCTGCATATATATAAGTTACTGTATATTACTCAATATTTCCAACCCCAAAGATAATTTCTGTTGTCTTCAGACAACAAAGCTTAAGTTATACCGAAAACTTCTAATAAACCAACTCTTTTTTCGCTAACTTCTTGGGCAATTTTCTGCACTTCTGGGCTAAAATCGGAAATATCTACCCCGCTCTCAAAATACGAAAGCGCATCGGTAACTTCGTGGGCCAAGTCCAGCATAATATCATCGTTTGCCAAAGCAATTAATTCATCGGGAAAGCCCCACTTTTTCATTAAAGTAACACCCATTTGCCGATGATTGATACCAAAAATCTCTTTTTCCATATTCATAAGGGCAAAATCATTGGAGTTAAGCTCTATTTCCATGGAGATTTTAAATTTTTCTGCCAAATTATTTAGAGTTATCTTTCCTATATCGTGCAACAATCCACTGGTAAAAGCTAAATATGAATCAATATCCCTAGCTTTAGCCAAAGCTTCATAAGCCATGGCCACCGTGATTCCATGCACCCAAAAATAATTTGCATCTAAGCCATAGCTCCTTAGGGGTTTATCAGCAATCCCCACCAGCCACCGAGCATATAAATATCTAAAAAGCCTTTCTCCGCCTAAACGCACTATGGCATCTTGCACCGTAGCTACTCTGCTGCGGCCTACATTTTCTACACTATTTGCATACCTCAAAGTGTCGATAGTTAAGGCAGTATCAACTCTGACAATTTGCTCAACTTCAGCAATAGTATAATCATCGGAAGCAATAACTTCGGCTAAATGCAGCAACGAAGGAGCTAAAGGTGAAAACGACTGAATTTCATCTAATAAATCTTGTTCTTGTATCATTAAAACATCCCAAAACTATTACAAAGACTCTATATTATTAGTTTACTCAATTTTTTATCACATTCAAGTAATGTTATGACTATTTTTTAATCATGGAAATTTTAGTAGATTTTTTTAAAGTACATTATAACTTTGCCGCCATTGCTATAATCATTGCGCTTATTGCCCTTTTTAAGCTTCATAAAGGCAACATCAAAGGTTTTGCAATATATTTAGCTGTTTTCTTAGTCTATAATATAGGACTAAAATCATTAGTAAACCACAACCCCCAATGGTTTAACGATGCCATGGAATCTTTTGCTGAATTTGACTTCGTGGATTGGATTTGGGGCGGAAATGTGGTATCTAAATCCGTAAAAAGTTCTGAAGATCGCGCCAATCCAAAATAATCATGAGACTTTTTCGTTTTTTTGCACAAAAATTTCTTTTGCAATTTAGCTTAGAAGAAGACAGCGCCCACGAAGAAGAAACCATTGCCTACATCAAAAAAGGCGTAGAATTTCAGGGGGTAAATGCCTGGGTATTGGTTTTCGCCATTTTTATTGCTTCCATTGGACTCAATGTTAACTCCACCGCAGTCATTATAGGAGCAATGTTAATTTCTCCCCTTATGGGCCCCATTATGGGCATGGGTCTTTCCGTGGGAATCTTTGATTTTGCGCTTTTAAAACGATCTTTTACCAATCTTTCTTTTATGGTGGTAATAAGTATTGCCACTTCTTTTCTTTACTTTTTAATTTCACCTTTAACCACTGCTTCTTCGGAACTGATTTCGCGCACTACCCCCACTATTTGGGATGTGGGCGTGGCTTTTTTCGGAGGTATGGCGGGCATCATAGTTGGTGCCAGTAAAGACAAAGGTAATCCCATCCCTGGCGTGGCCATAGCCACCGCTCTGATGCCCCCTTTATGCACAGCGGGTTACGGCTTAGCAAACCGCCAATTAGACTTCTTTTTTGGGGGCTTTTACCTGTTTTTTATCAACACGGTGATGATCGGCTTTTCCACGGTTTTGGTGGTGCGCTTACTGCGTTTTAAACAAGCTTCTATACCCGATACCACCCAACGCGTGCGCGTAAAACGCACTATTACCACCATTGTTATCATCACGGTTTTACCCAGCATTTGGCTAGCTTTTAACATTGTAGAAAAAAATGTTTTTGAAGTGCGACTCAACGATTTTATGAACTCTGAGTTGAGCTTTCCCAATTCTCAGGTTATTTTGCGCAACTTTGATACTAAACCCCGCAAAAGCGCAACATTTTTATTGATCGGCGAGCCTATCCCTGAACCAGCCATACACAAAGCTAGGGAAAGCCTAAATAAGTTCCGTTTACAAGATGCAGACATCATTATAAGGCAAGGAACTGTGGCGAGCTATATGGAAGCTATGCAAGATTCCCTAAGCACGCAAAAGTCGTCTATGGACAAAATGTTGCAAGCTAGTAACAAGCGCATTCAAAACTTGCAATTCAGCATAGATAGCCTAAAAATGTTTGAGCTAAAAGCTGGGGAAACCCAAAACATTTTGCAAGAACTTAAAACCATTGCCCCAAATATCGTAGCTTTTTCTACGAGCGAAAGGCCCATGGCCATAGACACCACCGAAAATCGTTATTGGGTGGTAATGCTAAACTCCAAAGGCGAAGTGAGCGATGACCACAAAAAGACCCTCAATAACTTTTTGTTAGCCAGGTTAAAGCAAAAACAGTTGCAAATAAACTATTTGACTGAAAATCCTTTAATTGTCAAAGAATCCCCTCCTAAAAAAGCTGCTAAGGCCAAAAAGAAGTAATGTGTTCAATGCTTATTGCTTAGCGAGCAATTCGTCTAAAACTTTTTGGGCATGACCTTTGGCTCGTATATTGTACCAAGTCGTGCTAATCAACCCCTGGGGGTCTATAAGCCAAGTGGAACGCACCACTCCCATAAATTCGCGCCCCATAAATTTTTTGAGCTGCCAAGCACCGTAGGCTTCTATGGTTTGATGTTCTTCGTCAGCCAGCAAAATATGTTCTAAAGACTTTTTTTCACAAAAGTTTTTATGCTTAGCCACGCTATCTGGGCTAATTTCCATTACCACGGCGTTGTTTTTGTGAAATTCAGGCAATAATCCGGTAAATTCTTCGGCTTCTAAGGTGCAACCTGGGGTCATATCTCGAGGGTAAGCATAGAGCACCACCCATTGGCCGCGATAATCCGTTAATTTCTGGGTATTTCCCTTTTGATCTAACAATTCAAATTCTGGAGCGGGTTGCCCTGCGCTTAGTTTTTCTGCCATATTATTCCTCATAAGTTTTTATTTGCGCTATGCTATTTTTAAACTCTATGTAATTTAAGTCAAAAAGCCAGTTTCCGCAATTAATATGTGTGCCTTCGGGATAAGTTGCTATTTGAGCGATATGAGTGTGTCCGTGCACCACCACATCGGCGTTTTTCTTTTTTAAAAGCTGTTTTGCCTTAGCTTCGTACTCTCCCCATGGGCAACACTTTCCTTCTCCTGCTTTGCGACTTAATCCCCCCACTTTTTGCGCCAAAGCGTAACCCCAATCGGGGTGTAGCAGTTTAAAAAGATATTGGTTGAGGGGAAAGTCCAAAATTCTGCGCATTATTCTATAAGATCTATCCCCTGCGGCTAGGCCATCGCCATGGGTGAAATAAACTTTCTTTCCTTGTAGGGTTAACTCTAACTCTCGATGTACTTCTACTCCCAAATATTTAGGAAAAAAACTCCCTAAGGCAAAATCATGGTTTCCCTTTAAAATATGCACTTTTACGCCAGATTCTGCTAATTCAGCCAAGGCGCGCAAAAACCCCCAATGCTCAAAAGCGATATAATGCTTGTATTCCATCCAAAACTCAAAAACATCTCCCACTAACACCAAGTGAGAGGCTGCCCCTTGCCAAGATTTTAACAAGGCGATAAGCTTTGCTTCGCCCTGGGGGTCTGCCTGGGGATCTTTGCACCCCAAATGAGCATCGGAAATAAAAAAAGCAGGTAACACAAGTTAATTTTACAAATTTTTAAGACAACATGTATTTTAATAGTATGATTTTATTAATTATTAGCCTAAGCACATTGCTTTTTTTGTCATGCGAAACTTATGATGACGATGTGGAAAATGCTTTAATGCCTGACAGTATTTGCACAGCTTGTAATAATGCTGATTTAGCAACTCCTGTACTCACAGCTAATGGAGGCTTTGGCGCTATCACCAGTTACGGTGATTGGAGTGAACCTGAATTGCTAAATTCTAGTTCTCAATGTCAAATCATTGCTATTTACCCTAATACCCACCAGACACACTAACCATTCAAGGAAGCGACCTTTCCCATGCGGAAACTACTTATTATTTTGATTAGCACTAGTTTTCTGGCATGCGCACCTAAACTAGCCCATGTAGAATGGCAGAGTAGTCAGCAAAAATCACTGGATTTTGTAAGTTTAAGCGATTCTACCCAAAGTTTTTCCCAAAGTGAGCTACAGCTATTGCATGACTTTTATGCATCTCAACTGCAGGCGTTTTCTGGCCATCATTTTTGCATAAGCTTGGTTCCTAGCTATGAAGAGCAAATTCTTTCCCCATGGTATTTCGGATATTTAGTGCTGGGGCCGTTGTGGCCAGTGCAGCCACGCAAAATGCAACTTAAACTAGCATTGCACGCCAAAATCACTTCTCCCCAAGGCGCAAAACTCCGCATAACTTTTTACGAACAAGAAAACCTTAACCACGAGCTTTTTTGGTATGGGATTTTTAGGCGCAAAGCTATAAATCACGCCATCTTTATGATGCACAAAAAGATGGTGCAACGCTTAAACCAGCACATTTTGCTAGGTGATCAACCTGTAGATGCAGGCATAATCTCTGATTTTCTGTAATGAGAATAGGGACAATCATTGAAAAATCGTATTGAGGGTGATGCAACCGCGGTCCCCGAGTGATTTTGTTTTCGTGTTAAAATTTAGATTAAGGACAAAATAGTATCGAGAGGGAGTGAGTTGGGGATACGACAATCTTATCGGAGAGTTGTAAGTTGTAAGTTGCGACAAGATTTTCATAAAACCGCAACTAGTTTCTCAGGGGAAAGACTAAGTTGCACCAAGATTCGCGGAAAAGCAGTAAGTACCAAGCTTTCCACAAACTTATAACTTATTACTTATAACTCTCTTCTACGATCGTAAGCGATGACCCTCCCCTCAATTCTTTTTTTGCTATAATATTATCATGGCATGGCAGTGTAAATATTTAGTAGATGATAGCTGTAAATTACGCAACACCAAATGTATCCCTGGGGATAAAGGTTGCATTTTACGGCAAAAGTATTCTTTTCCTTTTATGGATGAAAAACCTAATACCCCAGCTAAAACTAAAAGCAGATCGCGGCCCAAATAAAAGCATTTTTCTTTTTTTAATACCTAAAAGCTTTTTTATTAATAGCTTTTAACTATGAAACAACGAGAAAATTGGGGTAGTCGCCTCGGCGTTATCCTCGCAGTGGCCGGTAGTGCCGTAGGGCTAGGCAACTTTTTGCGCTTTCCGGTAAAAGCAGCCACTTATGGCGGTGGTGCTTTTATGATTCCCTATTTAATTGCCATCGTTTTTTTGGCGATTCCCCTGGCTTGGATGGAATGGACTTTAGGGCGCTACGCCGCCATTCATGGACACGGAACCGGACCAGGATTATTAGACAAAATGTTTAAAAAGCCCTGGGCCAAATTTGCAGGCAGCTTCGGCCTTTTTGCGCCCACTTTCATTAGCTTTTATTATGTCTTTATACAATCATGGCTTTTGGCATTTGCTTGGTATTCTCTAAATGGCCAACTTTTAAATGCAGTACAAAGCAACACCATTACCAGCTTTTTCGGCGATTTTATCATGCTTAACACTAAAATCGGCCCTATTCCTGCGGCAATCTTCTTTTTTGTAATAACTTTTTTAGCAAATTTCTCCGTATTAGCTTTTGGAGTGCGCCGGGGAATAGAACGCCTAAATAAATACGCCATGCCTTTATTGCTTTTAATGGGAGTGGGTCTTTTAATTCGAGTATTAACTATTCCCGGCATAGAAGCTGGCTTGGCCTATATGTGGAATCCCGATTTTTCTGCCCTCACCAACCCCAGAGTTTGGATAGAAGCCTCAGGCCAGGTATTCTTTACCCTTAGCATCGGAATAGCAGTAATTCTTTGCTACGCCAGCTATGTTAAAAAAGACGAAGATTTAGTGCTTTCATCGCTTTCCGCCGTCGGAACCAACACTTTTGCCGAAGTTATTTTAAGTGGAACCATAGTGGTACCTTTGGCCATGATTTTATATGGAGCCAACATAGCCGAAGTGGCACAAATGGGAACCTTCGGTTTAGGATTTCAAACCATGCCCATGGTGTTTGGTAAGCTGCCTTTGGCCAATCTTTTACAATTTGTCTGGTTTAGCATGCTTTTTTTAGCTGGCATGACTAGCACAATTTCTATTCAACAGCCATTAATAACCTTTTGCGAAGACGAATTAAAATTTAAACGGCTAAAATCCATTGCTGCGGTGGCTATTTTCACAGGTTTTGGTGCCTTTGTAGCTATTTTTGGCTTAGCTGGGGGCGCTTTGTCATGAAGTGGATCACACCTTATTATTTAGTTTTCATGTTAGGCGCATGGCTTGTTACTGATGGTTGGCAAGTAATTGCTCTAAAACACATTGATCCCGCAGCTCAGGTAACATTTTTAAGCTTAGAATTTTCACAAATAACCTTTATTTGGTTAGTGCGCGCATTTTTAGTCGCTGCCATTTTATTTATTAACTTCGCCGTGTGGTGGGCATGGCGCAACCGTTCTTCCCAAGGAGTTGATCATGCAAGAGCTTAGTGTAGGCGGCATTATTTTTATGTCCAGTTCCTGGTTTTTGATAATCGCCCTCAATGTATTTTGCTTTTCTAAGGTATTAAAAAAAGACGCTCCTAAATAGAAGCGTCCTTAAAATGTTTTTATCGATAAACTTAACTTTTAGTCAATTACAGCCCTAAAAGCAGCGCGGCGGTTTTGTGCCCAAGCTTCTTCGTCACTTCCGTGTACTTTTGGTCTTTCTTCACCATAAGATACGCTGTTCAATCGACTATCTTCAACTCCATAATTAGACAAATACCTCAAAACAGAGTTGGCTCTTTTTTCACCAAGAGTCATATTATAAGCTTCTGTTCCTCTTTCATCGGTATGGCCTTCGATTGTAATAGAAATTCTCGGTTCATTTTTAAGTATATCGCCTACTTCTACTAAAATGTCATTTGCTTCGCTAGTCAGATTAGCTCTATCAAAAGCAAAGTAAACTTCATTAGACATAATAGAGTTTAATAAAACTTCTAGGCGTTGACGTTCTGCTTCTAAGCGCGCAAGTTCTTCCGCTTCTGAATTATCTTCCTCTTCCGGTTCTTCGTAAACCTCTTCTATTACTGGCTCTGGCTCTGGTTCTGGCTCTGGTTCCACCACGGGAGGGGGCGGTTTTGAACAAGAAACCCATGCAAAAGCTATTGCTAAAATTAAACTTACCCACTTTTTATTGATCGACATAGATCCTCCAATGTTTTTCTACATATTTAATTATAAAATCATTGCAATTTTGTCAAACTTATGCCTGAACTATTTTGCATAATTTTTCTTCTTTTCAATAAATACCCTAACACTTTTTTAAAATGCTTCTTACTCCAAGCTAGTTTTTTTTGAATGAGTTTAGGGGAACTTTTATCATTTAAACCCAAAAAACCCTTGTTATCTGCTAAAATATTTAATAATAACTGAGCATCGGTGGAAATTTGCTCTAAAGTTGAAGGTCCAATTTTTAATTCTAAATAATTATCAAAAATATTTGCCACCCTTGCAGTTACTATATCCCCCACTTGCAAATTTTGAGCTTTAACTCTATGAATGCGTGCATTTTGCCCAAAAGTGGTAACTAAACGCACAGTGGTTGAACTACATTCATAGACCATAGCCTCTATTTTATCGCCCACTTGCATTCCATGCAAATCATAACTAAACCAAGGCTTTAGCTTTTGCGTGGCAACTATTCGCCCACTGGCTTTGTCTAAATACACATAAACCACTACCATATCGCCTACACTAAGACTTTGCACTTGGTTGCGGAATGGCAAGAGTAAATCTTTTTCTAAGCCCCAGTCCAAAAACACACCCACACGACTAGTGTCTGCAACTTCTAAATAAGCGAAATCTCCCACGGCACAAAAAGGTTCCAAATTAGTTGCTACCGGTCTGTCTTCGGAATCTAAATAAACAAAAACTTCTAAAAAATCGCCAATTTCATACTCTTCTGGCACATATTTAGTGGGTAAAAGCACAAGATTTTCATCTTCATCACTCAAATACAGTCCATGGGGCACAGACTTGTTAATTTTTAGTTTATTGAAATTTCCTAAACGCATAAAGCTCTTTATTAATAGTTTATATTTGCCAAATGTACTTAGAAATCATTGATAATCCGCAAAAAAGAAGTGAATGGTTAAATAATAACATAAAATTTGAAAAACACTGGATCATAGATTCCCAACTACAAAGCCGAATACAATCAGCTTTTTCTCAATACTGGCAACAACGCTTGGTAAGCTTAGCCCATAGAGATATCCCCACTGCACGGGATTTCCTCACTAAAAACCCTTTTGTACTACTTAGTCACCATCACAGTGAAACAAATGCTCTGCCCAAAACCCAGAAAGAATTACTTGCTAAAGCCCAAAAACTGCTACAACTAAACGATGAATTTTTAAAAAAAGATATAATATCATTGTCTAATGGTGAACTGCGCAGATTAATCATTGCCCGCGCTTTTATGCAAAATCCCCAGCAAATTTTGTTAAATGACCCTTTTTCTGGTTTAGATGCAACAAATTATCCTATAGTGCTTAATGCTTTACATAAATTTTCCCGACAAGGCATACAAATAACCATCGCCCAAGCCAGCGCTTCCACCCCAGAATTTCACAAATCTCCACAAAACATACAAAAGACTTTTTTGCATAACTCTCAACAAGCCTCCCAGCAAGTAATTTTTCCTACTGCAGACGAAGTTTGGTGTGGCCAAAACTTGTGTATTAGTTTTGGTGACAATAAAATCATCGATAAACTTAACTGGCAAATTTTAAGAGGCCAAAGATGGCTGCTTAGTGGTCCCAACGGTAGTGGCAAAAGCAGTTTATTAACATTTTTAACCGGAGATCACCCACAAATTTACCGCAATGAATTGCGATTATTCGGAAAAACCCCAGGAAAAAACTTTAATATTTGGGAGCATAAAGCTCGGCTAAGTTTTTGTTCTCCCGAACAACATCATGGTTGGAGACAAAAATCCACCCTGCTAAACACGGTTTTAGATGCCTTTCAACCTTTGCGCCAAAACCCTGTTCCAGCTAGCAAAAAGCAAGTTTCCCTAGCAAAAGATATTCTCTATGAAATGGGAATCCCTGCTGAAATGCAGTTTTACCAAGCTCCTTATGCTTGGCAAAGATTGGCACTAGTAGCTAGAGCACTGGTAGCCCAAAAAGAATTGGTGATTTTAGATGAACCCGACCAAGGCTTAGACGATATTAATCGACAAAGCCTTTGGAAACTCGTGGATAAATATGCCCAAAGCACTTTAGTAGTGGCCAGCCATCATCTAAAGCATATCGCCATGGATTTTGATTTTCATCTTGTACTTAACGACCCGAACGCATTATATCTTTGACGCTGACTTTCAATTTTACAGGCTGAGGTTTCTTTTTAGGCTTGTTAGAAACATTCTTTCCAGAAAACTTGGCTTTTAAATCTGCAATGGTCGCAAAACCTTGAGTTCCTGCTCCAGATTGTTTTCTTCCACCTCTTCTACGCTTTCCTCTAGGGCCACCTCTTCCCCTTCTTTGCTCAGCTTGTTCTTCACGCATGGACAAACTGATGCGTTTTTGAATGGAATCCACAGCCAAAACGCGTACCTTAACTACATCGCCAACGGTGAGCACAGATTTGGCATCTTCCACAAATTTTTGGCTTATTTCGGAAATATGAATCAAACCGTCTTGATCCACTCCAATATCTACAAAAGCGCCAAAATTTGTCACATTTGTCACCACACCTTCTAACCAGGATCCAGTGATTAAATCATTGATGCTCTGAATTTTCTCATTGAAACGCGCGTAGGTAAATTCTTTACGCGGATCTCGATTAGGCTTTTCTAATTCTGCTAAAATATCAGTGATAGTATGGGTACCCACTTCATCACTGACGAACTTTTCTGCAGAAACTTGTTTAAGAAGTTCGCTATTACCAATTAATTCCTTCACTTCCACGGACAATTCTTGGGCGATTTTTTCTACCAAAGGATAGTTTTCCGGATGCACAGCACTGCCATCTAAGGGATTTTCCGCATCAACAATGC
Source organism: Fibrobacter sp. (assembly GCA_012511955.1). Taxonomy (GTDB): domain Bacteria; phylum Fibrobacterota; class Fibrobacteria; order Fibrobacterales; family Fibrobacteraceae; genus JAAZFC01. Next base: position 15,697 of record JAAZFC010000024.1, read on the forward strand.
GCAAAAAACCTGCGGCTTGTTCAAAAGCTTTGGGACCTAAACCCTTGATTTTATTTAAATCTTCTCTAGCTTTAAAACCGCCTTTTTCATTGCGTTCTTTGACAATGTTTTTGGCAACATTTTTACTTATTCCCGCCACATAAGAAAGCAATGAATCCGAAGCAGAATTTAAATCTACCCCCACCATATTTACGCAAGATTCCACTACTTCATCCAAGCGTTTTTGCAATTCTCTTTGATTTACATCATGCTGATATTGTCCAACACCAATAGCTTTAGCATCTACTTTTACCAGCTCTGCCAAAGGATCTTGTAAGCGACGACCTATGGAAATAGCCCCTCTAGTAGTAACATCTTCTTTGGGGAACTCTTCTATGGCCACCATGGAAGCAGAATAAACCGAAGCTCCTGCTTCGTTAACTATGACTTTAATAGGTTTATGCTCAAATTTCGGCATTAGATTTGCCACAAAAGCATCAGTTTCACGACTGGCAGTTCCATTGCCAATGGCAATCATTTCAATTTTGTGTTTTTCTACCAATTCTTGGATTTTAGCATTGGCTTCAGTAACTTTTTTCTGGGGTTCATGGGGATAAATGATATCGTGTGCTAAAAACTGACCATTTTTGTCCAAAACAGCAACTTTGCAACCAGAACGAAAACCAGGATCCAAAGCCAACACCGATTTATGTCCTGCTGGAGCAGCCAATAAAATATCGCTCAAATTTTTAGCAAACACCCCAAAAGCTTCTTCTTCAGCTTTATTTTTTTGCTGCAAGCGAATTTCTGTTTCCAACGAAGGGCGTAACAATCTAGTCCAAGCATCAGCACACATTTTCTCTAAACTTTCCTTCCAAACGCCTTCGGATTTAACCACTTGCTTTACCAAGTAAGAAATATAAGTTTCATCTTCTACTTCTATACTTATGCGCAATACTTTTTCTTTTTCACCTCTTCTTATGGCCAAAACTCTATGGGAAGGCATACTTAGAGCAGATTCCGAAAAATCGTAATAATTATCAAACTTGGTTTTTTGCTCAGCAAATTCTTTGCGAACTTTGCTAACCATTACCGCTTCTTTTTCCATTTTTGTGCGTAAATATTGACGATATTCTGCATTTTCCGAAAGTTCTTCAGCTAAAATATCTAATGCTTTGTTCACAGCCTCTGTGGGATCAGCCAAACCTTTTTCCGCATTCAAGTAAATACGACCAATTTCTTCCAAAGTGTTGCTGGTTTCTTCCTGAGCCATTATAGTGCGTGCCAAAGGCTCTAACCCTAATTCTTTAGCGATGGTGGCTCTAGTGCGTCTTTTTGGCCTATAAGGGGCATAAATATCTTCTAAAAGCGTTTTATCCACACAATCTGCAATCTGTTGTTTTAATTCATCGTTTAATTTACCCTGTTCTTCTATGGATTTCAGAACAGTGGCTTTGCGCTCTTCTAATTCTCTTAAATATTCCAATCTATGTTGAATATCGCGCAATTCTATTTCATCTAAGCCTTGGGTCTGATCTTTGCGATACCTTGCGATAAATGGAACGGTGCCGCCTTCGTTCATAAGTTCTATAGCTTTGGCTACGCGAAGTTCTTCTAAATTTAATTGTTGAGCAATTACTGCTGATAAGTTCATATCTAACCTTTTTCTATGAGCTAATTAATTTTTAAATCTAATAATTTGTGAAACAAAACAAAGTCTTTACAACTGCAACTAATTAATGAATGACTCCATGGATATGCGCGCTTTTTCCATTTCAAAAGCTATATCTGCAGGAATCCAATACTGTTTACCTTTTACATTTATGCCAATGCGTTTAAGCATAGTCTCACTGGGACCTATCAAGTTCTCGGAATCTTCAGCAAAACCATACCAACTAACCACAAATGATGAAAAAGCCACTAAAAGTGTAATGCGGCGAATTTCTTCGGGAATACTTTTCATGGGATAGAAAAATGGAATATTAGTATGGCTTATTATTTTTCCAATTACTTGGGGTAACTCCCAGATTTTAGCGAAACTAGCTGCCCCATAACTCTCTATTAACAAAGGGTGCAATCCAGAAGCTTCCGAAAGCTTTTTTATTTCTTCTTGTTCCAAAAGTAATGCACCCATATTTGCTAAGAGCCCTGCAGTGGCAGCTTCACCATCATTTATACCTGAATGATGTCTGCTTAAACCTTGGGCGCAGGCAGAGGTCATGGCCGCATGAACCCACATTCGCTTTTGCTTTTCACTAAAACCTTTTTCTGTTTTCACCATAGAAGAAACAGCCAAAGAGCGCAATGTATTTAAACCTAAAAGCTTAATAGCATGATCTGCCGAACTTATTTCAGAACTCAAAGCAAAAGCTGCGGAATTTACAGTTCTCAACAATCTATTAACAAGGTTGATATCTTTACTAGCCGCTTCAGAAATCTGTGCTGCGGTGGACTTTTCGTCGTTAAGCACTGAAATAATATTTATTGCCGAAGGCGAAACTTTAAAACGATTTTCTAAAGATTTTCCTACTTTTTCGCTAACAGATTCCGATAATTTAGGTGCTTCTACAGCTAAAAAATGGATTTCTTCTAGCTCTTCAGGCACGGGTTTGCCTTTTTCCAACCATTCAGGCACAATATTTTTATTTAAATCAAAAGTGTCTAAAACTTCTTTTTTTGAAGTTGTTTCTGTTATTGGCTTAGATTCTTCTTTTACTCCATTACTACTTTGAATTGTTTTAGATTTCGAAGAACATTTGAATATTTTTTTTAAAAAGCCAAACATATTGCCACCTTGCTATAAGTATTTATCCTCTGCATTGCGCAAAGCATTTAAAAAATCAGCTGAAGTTTTAGAATTAATAAGCTCAGTGCGTACATCTGCATCCGCCATAATACGAGCCACACTCGCCAGCGCTTTTATATGAGGTCCTACAGTGTTGGACGGACTAACAATTAACATCAAAAGATAAACAGGCTCTTTATCAAGAGCATCAAAATCTAAACCGTCGCTTACTGTACAAGCCACCATACACATTCGATCTACATAATCTACTTTGGCATGGGGAACCGCCAAACCACAGCCAATGCCCGTGGATTTTTGCTTTTCTCGCACCATTACCGCTTCCAGAATTTCATCCCTTTGTTTAAGGTCAAAAGCCTGTACTAAAACATCAACCATTTCTTGCAAAATCTCATTTTTGGCTTTGCGCTCGGAATTAATGATAATTCCTGTATCAACTAGGCGTTCGGAAAGACGCATTTAGTATCCTCTCTATTAAATCAAATAGAATATAAAAACATTCCTTTTAAGGAGCAAACATTATAACTTTAGCAATTTTATCATTAAATAGCATTTTTTAAAACTCTGCTCCTAAACTCCAGTAAGTATATTCGCTATAAGGAACCGAACTCATTTCTTTTACGGCCCACGATTTGGTGTATCTCAACACAAACATTCCTAAATTTAAACGCAAACCTGCGCCAAAACCCATACCTCGATTTTCCATAAAATTACGATTGTCCCAAGTGCCACCATAATCCAAGAAGCCCACCCCCATAACATTGCCTATGGTCAAGGGAATAGGCCAACCCAAAGCCAAATAATCTATAAAAGGAAATCTAAACTCCAAGTTGGTCAAAGCCATACGAGTGCCAGCAAAATCGTGATATTTAAAACCTCGCAAAGGAGCCTCCCAGGTATCGAAAAACACATTTTCTTGGGTACCGCGCCAATTATTTTCATTAAAGTGCCAGTTGATGGTCCAAGAATCCCCCCCAAGTAAATAACGATGCGGATTAGCATAGCCACTCATAGCCTCAGAAATTCCGCCCGCCACGCGCCAAGCAAAAGTGTAACGTTTAAAAACCCGGAAATATTTTCGGAAATCCATATCTAAACGCCAAAAAGCATATTTATCTTGCAAGATTTTTGGCGTTAAAACCGTCCCGCCCACCCACAATCTTTCTCCGAGAATTGGACCAGTGCTGCCCCATTCCGCGTTATCAAAACTCCAAGAGGCTCTCAACTCTAAGGAATTAGCATTTTCTGGCATAGCATCGGGATCTTTAGTCCAATCTCCAGTAATAATATTAGCATTAGAAGAAGTATTAATATCGTACCAAGACCGAGTGCGCCAAGTTAGTGAACTGCCAAAATCCAAACGACTATAAATGGAAAAAGGCCACATAAAATCCAAGGAGGCACCAAAACTTCTATCTCCATAAGGCGCCAAACCGTAAATTTTTTTATCGCTAGGATCTGTACTAATAGAATCGCGCAGCTCTAAAAACTTGTAATAACTCATATCTTCATAACCTTCCCTATAATTATGAAATATGGTTCCAAATACATCTAATCGCTGAGGTAAATAGCCGTATTGCAAAAAGAAGTTGATATTATCCAAACGCCCACCGCCAAAAAACCACATATTTATTTCTTGATCCCCAACTAAATCAGAAATAGTAATAGCACCTTCACCGCCCACACCATCGTTGCTGCTAAAACCTGCCACCGCCATGGCCTGATCTAAGCTCCACTTAGTTTGATATGGTTTAAAAACAAGATTTTCTTCTTCATCAAAAGGAATAGCATCTTTTCCACTTAAAAAGACTTTAGTAGTATCCACGCCATATTTATTAATGGCAGGATCTTTTTCCACAGCCTTTACACTGTCTTTAACTGCTTTCTTTTTTGGAGCTGGGGTAGGGGGAACAGGAAGAGCAGGAGCATCATCTATGAAAAAATCGCCACTTTCGGGGGGAACAGGTGTAGTTACACGCTCACTATCATCACTTTCATCTACTTCTGGCGCATAATACCTAATTCTTTGCTCCAAGGAATCCATGGCTAAACTATCCCGCCAAGATTTCAAATTTTCCCAAATCACCGGATTAAAAAAATTCTTTTCCTTAGAACTATCTTCGGCAAACTTTATAAAATGCGTTTTTGGCAAATCGGCGCTCATTTTTTTATCCAAAGGATTGCGCAGCAAAAAAACATCCCAGCCACCATTTTCAAAAAGCGAAAAGCTCAGAAATTTGCCATCTGACGAAAGCGTAGGTGTGGCCACCCCTGCTAAAATATTGGTAATCGCCCACAGACTATCCCCATAAACTTCTTGGGCGTATATATTATCTATGCCCGAACGATTGGAGACGAAATACAGCAAAGAATCATTTTCTCCCCAGGCCGGAGTTTCACTAGACCACCGCGATTCGGTGATTTTACGCTTAGATTTTGTCGCTAAATCCAGCACAAAAATATCGCTTTTTTGTCCTGCCATTTTATCGTTAAAATCCGCATTTTGGTTGGATTGAAAGGCCACCAGCTTTCCCGAAGGAGATATTTTTGGATGTTCTTGGGTAAAATCATCTGCGGTTAAAGCTTGGGGAATTAACGAAATCTGCGCAGCCAAATCTTCTGCGCCAATTTTGCTGGGCAAGCTTATCTTGTAGAGGTTCATTTTACCATTTTGCTGCCCCGAAACCACCATAAAATCCCCGGTGGGAGAAATCGCCGGCGAAGCCATGGCATCTAAGCCCTCGACCATAATAGTAGAAATCACCTTAGTTCGGCGGGTATCTAAAACATTAATTACATGGGAACCCGCCTGTTTGCTTACCAAGGCTAAATGTCGAGAATCTGGACTCCAGCTCAAGGCAGAAGTAAAAGAATTAAAAGATTCATGGGCTGCTACATGGCCTCCCTCCAAGGCTGCGGTTACGATTTTTTCCGTATTGACATCTAATAAATAAATAGCTTCCCTATTTCCCCTATCACTAAAAAACGCAATAAACTTGCCATCTGGGGAAATTGCGGGTTGCACATTGTAAAAGCTTTCATCTTGACGATGATCGGTCATGGCGCGGGCTATGATTTTCGCATGTTGCCTTTGCCCCAGTTCGGGCCAATAAATTCTGCGCAATTCGCGCAACCAAATATCCCCCGCTTCTTGGAGCGAAACCCTTGTGCTACGCAAAAAAGCCACTTCAAAAGACAATCCTCTGGAAATGGAATGAAAAAGCCTAGCCACTGTGCCAGTTCCCCAATTTGACTCTATAAAATGCAGAAAATTTTGCCCGCCTTTATAAGCCATAAACCCCCATAAGCCGTAAGCTGGATTACGCAAATATCCGCTACTAACTGCATCGAGCATGGCGACTTCACCACCAATTTCCCATCCCAGGGAGCCATATTCCGCAATGCCTTCCATAGCCCATAAGGGCGTATCTCCTAATTTAGCCGCAGTGGAATAACCTTTGCGCCCGTGGCTAACTAAATCAAAAGTCATGGCGTGAATCATTTCGTGTTGCAAAACATGCCTAAAAGATTGGTAATTGCCATCAAAAGGTAAAACCACCCGATTTTTGAAAATCTCGGTAAAACCGCCCACCGCATCGGGTATGGGATAGCGCAACACATTAGTTTCCGAAAACTGGGCGTGGGTATTATGTATAATAATAGGTATGCGCTGACTCAATTTATGATTCATCAATTCGGCAACTTCTTCGTATAAATTTTCTATTTCTCGCGCAGCAAAGCTGGCAATATATTCCCCAGGTTCGTAAAAGTAAATATCAAAATGCGCGGTTTGAACTTGTTGCCAATCGTAACGGCGATATTGAACTTTATTTAATCCATAAACCCCTTCAGCTATCACCCCCGAAACTAGCATAGCTGTAATTAATATAAGCTTGTGGAATTTAATTTTTAACATATTTATCCTGGACTTTTAAAAAGTTTTCCACAGCAATTTCTGAAGCAAAATCAGCGCTTTGTTCCAAAGCTTGGAGCATGGTATCTACACTTAGCATACCCGGTGCAACTTCCGCACCCAAAGAAGCATAGCTTAAATTCGCCCCTAAATTAAGGGAGTAAATCCTACTAGCGCGCCCAGTTAAACCCATGGCAAAAGCTCCGAATAACTCAAAATCTGCACTATACTTCATAATTAAATCATACAAAATTTTGGCATCGCCAAACTCACTACTGGTCGCAGCTATTTTAAAGCCAGCTAAACCCATTTTTTTAGTGAGATTAATAGCTTTTTCTAAATGCGACCAGCTGGGAATCGTGGTGAAATCGTGCTCCGAAGATATTACTCTTACTGATTGTTTTGCTAAATCTTTTAAAAATTTTTCCCAGGCATTTAAAAACTCCCACTCCACATCTATCCACTGAGGAATTACTGGTGCTGATAAAATCTCATTCCACTGATTCAATCGCTCTTGGGCTTTTGCATCGGGCCACTGACCGCCATCTTTTTGTAACCTAACGGTGCCTAAAATAGTAGCCTCAGCAAATTTTTGTCGTATTTTTTGAGCTAAACTGGGCCAAGTTTCTTTTTTCGCAAATAAATCGTAACGAATTTCTAAAATAGCACACTTTTCTGCCATGGCAATGACATTTATATCGCCTTTATCTATGAGATCGACTATATGCGGAGTAATTATACCAGCCAAACCAGGGAGCATTTTCATAGCAAAAATATAGCTAATGACAATTTAATGACACAAATTAAGCAAAACTTTTGCAAAACTAACACTACTTCCTGACAATGACCCATGGCTTTAGTGGTACATTTATAACATATAACGGAGGTATTTTATGAAAAGAAAAACTGATTGGAACGAAAACACTATATATTATCATTACTTAAATGAAATCGCTGCTTATCCTCTTTTATCTCGCGATGAAGAAAGAGCTTTACTTTCCCAAGTAACCAAAGGCAATGAAGCTGCTCTTAATCGCTTAGTGCGTTCAAATTTGCGTTTTGTGATTAATGTGGCGAATATGTATAAAAACCAAGGTCTAAGTTTAGGTGAATTAATCAACGAAGGAAACTTAGGTCTTATAGAAGCCGCGCACCGCTTTGACCCCACGCGCAATATTAAATTTATATCCTACGCGGTTTGGTGGATTCGCCAATCCATTACTAGAGCTATTTCCGAAAAAGCCCGCATTGTGCGTATAAGTGCCGAAAAAGAATTGGTTTTGCGCCGTTTGAATCGAGCTAGTGGGCGATTAAAACAAGTGGTAGGTGGAACTTATGTGCCCGACACTGATTATTTAGAAGGTGTTAGCAAATACAAAGGAAAGCAAATAGAGGAAGTTTTACAAATGGGTCATCGCTCCACTTCTTTGGATGCGCCTTTAACCGATGATACCGAAGGCACTCTTATAGATGTTTTACCCTCTGAAGGTGACACTCCCGAAGAAGCACTTATTAAAACTGACACTCAAAGCACCATTGAGCAGATGGTCTCCAAGCTTGACCCCCAAGAACAAGAAGTGGTAACATACTATTATGGTTTAAAATCGGATTATTCTTTGAATCTCAAACAAATAGGCACCAATATTGGCTTATCCAAAGAAAGAGTGCGCCAGATCAAAGAAAATGCCTTGCGCAAATTACGGGAACTTCCCGAAATCGAAAGCGCTGCTTAAGTTTATTTTTCTCTCTCCTATTAAATCAAATCCGGCACTAAGGTGCCGGGTTTTTTCTTTATTAGAAATGTCACAAGTTTTGCTGACTCAACAAATTCACTTTTAAACTTTGAGATCAGGCAACTAGCATCTCGGGGATTATCGAAAAAACACTGTGGGATTAGTTTAAGCTTCTTGGGGTTGTCGCAAAAAGTTGATTAAGAGGTTTTGCTATAGCGTCTAGGGGAATTGTGCAAAAAGCGTGCCGGTAAAACTCATTTTCCAATGCAAAAATCTTTGAAAATCGCGCCTAAAACATCGTCGGTGCAAATTTCACCGATAAGCCGGCGCAAAGCATTGCGCACTCCCATAAACTCAAAGGCTATAATCTCTGGACTGTGGGGATGATTCACCAAAGCTTCCCGGGATTTCTCTAAGCAATACAACGCATCTTTTAAATCATCGATTTGCCGCGCATTGGCGATCCAATATTCATCTTCTAAGACATTGTCCCCAAAAATATTTGCGTTTAAATGTTGGAGTAATTCTGTTAAGCCTTCTGCATTGTGGCTCGAAGTTAATAATCCTTCCTTAAAATAAGGATGATTTTCATTTTTGAGTAAATCTTTTTTGGTCCAAACTATGCTATGCTTTTGCTCCAAAGCTTTTTGCACTTGGGCTTGGCTTTCTGCTTCTTCCACTGCGCATCCATCTATTACGCAAATCGCATGTTCCGCTTGGGCTAAGACTTCGTGGGTTTTTTGCTGGGCCAAAGCATCGAGTTCATCTTTGGGACGAGCAGAAATCCCTGCGGTATCCACCAACTCCACTTCGCCTTGATCCAACAAGAGTCGCACTTGCACCGCATCACGGGTGGTACCAGCTTGGGCGCTGACTAAAATGCGTTCCTCTTTTAAAAGCGCGTTGATTAGGCTAGACTTCCCCGCATTGGGCGCACCGTAAATCACGACTTGGGGGACTTTATTGGCGTTGTATTTTTCCCTAAACTTTTGCTGAATAGCTTTTAGGCTTTGCTCGATGATTTCTAATTGGGGCATCCAAGCAGACTGATCCACATCTAATTCTTCTTCGGCAAAATCCACATCAAGTTCTAATAAGGCCGACATTTTTTTCACTTCTGCGGTAATTTGCGCCACATCTGCGGACAAATCGCCCCGAAGCATTTTTTGGGCATTTTTTATGCCTTGCTCGGCGGTTGCATGCAGCAATTCACCCACAGCTTCGGCTTGTATCAAGTCAAGTTTACCATTAAAAAAGCTTCTTTGGGTAAATTCCCCGGGCTGGGCCCAGCGCACTTTGGGAAGCTCCGTTATCACCGCCATAATGCTTTGCACCAACAAAGGGTTGCCGTGCACAAATAACTCTAAAGAATCCTCTCCGGTATATGATTTCGGCGCCACGAAAAAGCATGCCATCACATCGTCAAGCAATTCCTGAGTAAAAGGGTTGATTAACTTCGTCCTGTACATCTGATTGGGAATATTCTTAAAAGGACTGAGAATCTTTTCCCCAACCACTCGGGTTTCTGCTCCAGAAATTCTAATCACCGCCAGCGCAGAAACTCCTCGTGGAGTGGCTGGCGCTGCAATAGTCTGTCTAGGCATTTTTCTTGGTATCGCGGTTGAGTATTCTAAACTGAACTATGGCAAATAAGTTAGACACTATCCAATAAACTATTAATCCCGAAGGCATCACCGATGAGAATAACAACATCATAATAGGCATCATCCACACCATAGCTTTTTGGTTGGGATCAGTAATAGTTTGCTTAGATTGGAACCAAGTGGTAAAAGCCATAACAAAGGGTAAAATCGCTAAACCTTGGGGCATCAAAAACGGTATTTGCAAAGATGGTAGTATAATATCTGGGGCAGATAAATCAGTAATCCAACCCACAAAACTAGCACCGCGCAACTCCACAGATCTTCCAAGTACAACAAATAGACTTATAAAAATAGGCATTTGAAAAATCATAGTTACGCAACCAAACATGGCCGAAAAAGGATTCACATTATTCTTAGCATAACAAGCCATTAATTCTTCTTGCATTTTTTGCGGATTGGCTCTGTGCTTCAAACGAATGGCATCTATCTCAGGTTTAAGCATTTGCATTTGTCTAGTACTGCGCAATTGCTTTAATGTTAGAGGCATGGTGACAAATTTCATTAATAATGTCAGTAAAATAATCGCTATCCCATAGTTGGGTATGAGAGCGAAAAACGCATTAAGTAACTTTAACACGCCACCACAAAGTGCCACAAACCATTTGTCTGCTCCCAGCCATTCCCACCCTGATACAATGATTTTTTCATAAGATTGGTTCATTGCTTTAATTTGGCTGTGCACCAATGGTAATACCACAAAATCAAAAGCCACGGAATCGTCGGGGATATAGTCGCTAATCACCAATTTATAAGTACCAGGATTTCTCCCTTCTTTACCAAAATGCGATGCACCAATGGAAGCCTCGGACTCGCCATCCCAGTTAATCACTGCGGCGATATATTTTCTTCTTAAACCCACCCACAAAGACTTTCCTTGATCTTTATTAAACCAAGTTAATTCATTGGGTGATTCGCGCATAACATTGTATGTGTTATTGAAAACCACCTCGCTAAAGAAATAGCCCCCCACCCCAAAAGATGAAGCTTGTTTGGGAAAGGCTTCGGTTTCACGCATACCACCACTCCAATTTAAGGTATAAAGTTTAGGTTTAAAACCTTTAATATATGTGGCATGCCTAAATTTACTTTCTTCGGGTTCAAAAATATAAAGCCTTTCCACCATGCGGCCATAAATATCTTGCCACACAAACTTTATTGTAGTCTCTTTGTCTATATATATAGAGTCTGGAATATTGTCGTCCACAGCAAAAAGCACTTGGGAAAAGTCACTTTTATCGAAGGATATTGTTAAAGCACCCGAATCTGCTTCTTGAATTAATTCCGGGAACTCACCTTCTTTATTTTCTAAGGTATATGGTATTATAGATCTAACTTTTGCTCCCACATTATCTAAAACCACACTAAAAGACTTGTTCACAACTTTTATTTGTCTCGCTTGCACTGCAGCCATGGGGTCTTGAATAACATCTTCTTTCGCAGTATCAACTTCCGTGCTATCAGCAATTTCTTTCGTAACAACTTTCTGCTCAAAATCCATTTTTGGAGCAGCCACAAGTTCCAAAGCTTGGTCTGCTTTCTTTAATTCAGGAGCTCCCAAAAGATTTTCAGATTGCGCTTCTTCCTCTTTTGCCTTAGCAATGGAATCCGCCTGCATTTCTATTTCTGCTTTTAACCTTTCAGCCCTCATTTTTTGTTGCTGTTTATCTGCATTGTAAGTTGACCACCAAAATAGAAGAGCTATAAGCAGTACACCCATAATTGTTTTGGGATTTTTCATCATAATTGTTTTTCCTTAACTGGCACGGGATCAAAGCCCCCTTTATGAAAGGGATGACATTTACTAACGCGTTTTATTGAAAGCCAAAACCCTTTTAAGTTACCGTGAGTTTTCAAAGCTTCGATGGCGTAATTTGAGCAAGAAGGTTCAAAACGGCACACATTTGAATAAAATGGCAAATGCGCCACTTGATAAAACCTCACTAAAGCAATCAAAACCCTATTCATCTTTAACCTTTAAAAGCCCTACAATATTCCTCATATCGTTGCGTAAAACAGCAGCGTTAAAATTGGATTTGTTCCCAAAATACAAAACGCTACCCCAAATGGGGAAATCATTAAGCTTTTTATCGACAAACGCTACATTACGCAAGATTCTTTTCACCTTGTTGCGAAATACCGCATTACCAGACCTCTTTCTAACAACAAAAGCCAGACGCAAACTTTGGTCTGGACTTGGTATAAATTTCAGAGATAAATACCCTGATTTTACAATTTTTCCCTGGGTGGCTATGCTTTCAAAGTCACTACGACTGTTTAAACGATGAGCCTTGAGGGAAAAATCAATCACTTTCTATAAATATCATCGCTGGGAGTTAATTTTTTACGACCTTTTTTACGACGACGGGCTATAACAGCACGCCCCCAACGATCAGACATGCGTGCAAAGAAGCCATGTTTATTAGCTCTTTTACGATTACTAGGTTGAAAAGTCCTTTTCATAATTTTACCTATTTATTGAACAATACAAAAATGCAAATTTAGTCAATGAAAAAATATTCTCAAGGTCTTTAAACTCAAAGACTTGTAAAAACCCAATCTATCCACAAACTATCAACGGGTTTATTCTATATTTAGCCTTATATGGCATTTTTTCTATGGAAATTCAAAGTGGTAAAAAAAAACCACCATCACTTTAAATCTTCGCAGCTTTGGACAAGCAGCAAATCCACTGTACAAATTTACTTTGCCCTATGCACCCATATAATAAGACATTTCTTTTTCTTATTAGTAAAAAAACAACCCATAACTATTAACACACCTAGAGCGCAAAAACTATTACCAGAATTAAAACACGGAGGAATCATCTTAACCGCTCACTTAGGTTATTGGGAGTGGATGGGAGCTTATTTAACCCAAAACAAGGTTCCTTTAGTGGCTTCTTATTTACCGCCCACAAACAAACTAGCTCACAAGACAATAAAGCATTTGCGAAACCGTTGGGGTTATCAAACCATAAACCTTCACAGC
>JAAZFC010000025.1 GCA_012511955.1 Fibrobacter sp.
GGCAAACACCCTGTTCATTGGCTTTAAGCCTTAATGGTACGAACGATGAAGTGCGTTCTAAACTTATGCCTATAAACAAAAGATGGCCTTTAGACGAGCTTTTAGCAGCGGTAGATTATTTTTTAGCTGACACAAAAAACTACATTACTTTTGAATATATTTTAATTAAAGGCATAACAACTACACCACAAGCAGCAAAAGAACTTATAAAGATCGCACATAGAAGACGCTGTAAAGTAAATGCCATTGTTTTAAACCCTGGGGATAACCCCGATTTACATGCCCCCAACCAAACAGAAATAGACGAATTTTTAAATATTGTGCGAGCTGGAAAAGTACAAATCCATTTACGCACACCACGAGGGCAAGATATTCTCGCCGCTTGTGGACAACTAGCAATTAAACAGAAGAAGGTTGCCTAATGTTAACACAAAATCTACCCGAATATTGGGAAAGACTATATTCATCTGGTAAAGATTACTGGGATCAAAAAGCTTTTACCCCAGCTTTAGAAGAATTTTTAGCTTCTAAACTTTACCCTGCCAAAGGTTCCGTCTTGGTCCCCGCAGCAGGTCGCGGTTACGATGCTGCCTTATGGGCAGAAAAAGGTCATGAGACTTTAGCCGTAGATTTTTGCCCCACCGCTGTAGATGCATTGGATTCCCTCGGTCGTACCACTGAGAATCTTAAAGCTTTAGACTTAGATATTTTTGAATTAAGTCCTGACGATGATAAAAAATGCGGACAAACTTTTGATATTATTTACGACTACTGCTGCTTTACAGCTATACACCCTGGAAGGCGTGATGAGTTGATTGAAATGTGGCAACGCATGCTCAACCCCGAGGGGGTTATAGTGGCATTCTTTTACCCACTAACCAACGGTGATACCATGGATGGCCCCCCCCACTGCACTTCAGAAGGAGAGCTTCATGCTCGTTTAGGCGGGATTTTTGATGTGGTAGATACATTTATTCCAACTACCTCTATAGAGGACAGGAAAGATAAAGAACAAATTTGGATTCTTAAAAAATGCGAGGAATAAATGAGCCTGGAAAATTGTCCTTGTGGCAGTAAACTCAGTTACAGCCAATGTTGCGAACCTATTATAAGCCAGAAACAACTGGCTAGTTCCCCAGAAGTTCTTATGCGTTCTCGTTATACATCTTATGTAAAGCAAGAAATTGAGTGGCTTAAGCTTTCCTTAGAACCTAGCCAACGAAGCGATTTTGATGAGAAAAGCGTTTTAGATTGGGCTAAAAACTCCCAATGGCAAGGCTTAAAAATCATACGCACCGAAAAAGGTGGAGAAGATGACAATGTCGGTTTTGTGGAATTTACTGCCACTTTTAAACAGGATAATATAAGTCGAACTCATCACGAATTAGGGGAGTTTCGTAAAGTAAACAACCAATGGTTTTTTTACGATGGTAATGCGGTAAAACCCGCCCCTTTTAAGCACGAAAAAACCCCTGTAAAGCGAAATGACCCATGCACTTGTGGGTCAGGAAAAAAACACAAAAAATGTTGCGGAGCATAAATAATGATTAAAGTTTTTGTTGATGGTCAAGAAGGTACTACTGGCTTGCAAATACACGAGCGTTTAACAAAAAGAAATGATGTGGAAATATTGCAAATAGAGCCCGAATTACGCAAAGATCCCACAGCTAAATCTGAGTTACTAAATGCTGCAGATGTGGCTTTTTTATGTTTGCCTGATTTTGCAGCTCGGGAATCAGCAAAACTTGTTAGCAATCCCAACACTATTGTTATAGATGCTAGTACAGCGCATCGCACTCAAGATGATTGGGTTTATGGTTTGCCTGAGCTTTCTGCCCAACAAAACGAAGCTATAAAACAAGCAAAACGCATCGCCAACCCTGGTTGTTACGCTTCTGGTTTTCTTTTGGCCGTAGCACCTTTGGTACAAGTTGGGTTATTACAAAAATCCGCCCAACTTGTATGCCATGCGGTGTCTGGCTATTCAGGAGCAGGTAAACAACTAATTGCAGAATACGAGGCTCCTGGAGCACAGCAATCATCTCCTGGAGAATCTCCTAAACTGTTTGCCCCGCGACACTACGCATTGGCTTTGCAACATAAGCATTTACCCGAAATGAAATTGCATGCAGGTTTAGACTTTGATCCTTTGTTTAGCCCAGCTGTGGGACCATATTACAAAGGTATGGCAGTGAATGTTTCCTTTTTCAAATCTCAAACCAATGCTTGCAACTGCGTTACTATCAAAGACATAGCAGAGCAGTTGGCAGCCCACTATCATGGGCAAGAATATGTAAAAGTAATGCCTTATAGCGAAACTCCTGACTTGGAGGGTGGCTTTTTAAATCCCACCGCTTGCAATGACACCAACAATGCCTTGATCTACGTGTTTGGTCACGATGAACAAATACAAATCAGCGTTATTTTAGACAATCTGGGTAAAGGAGCCTCCGGAGCCGCTGTGCAAAATATGGACTTGGCTCTGGGCATTTAAAAAGCAGTTTTATTGCCCATAATGCAACGCAAATTATGGGCTTTTTTTAATTTTCTATACAACGAATACTTTGTGCAGTGGCACGCCTCTGCAGATCATTACTTCTAGCGATAGAGTTACTAATTCCCAAGAACAAAGCATCAGAATCTGTAACTGTACTACTCCAAAAGGCTCCCTCTACACCAAGCTGCCTAGGCGAAGCAAAACTGCTGTTACGGAAGCCCCCTTTCGGCAACTTAAGAGTTGAAGCAAAAGCTCCGTCGGCATCTTTACTACTCCAACTCCCAAGCTCTTCCTTCCACTCTGCTTGCGTGGGTATTCTATAACCAGTGGGGCAAGGATTATTTGTTCCATTCAC
>JAAZFC010000026.1 GCA_012511955.1 Fibrobacter sp.
TCGGTATCCTTCTGGGCATGGATTATTTATGCCATTTACTCCCTGCCACAAATTATCATTTTTAGGCTCTCGCCAATTTTCAGTCCCAGTTGCGCTAATGAACTCACCGTGTCCCGGTGTATCACTATCGCTTAATTCAGTACTACGAGGAGAGGTACGTACCTCGTGCCCGTCTGTGTTGCGCCCCCATTGATATAAACCACCATAAGCATCTCTATCATCCATACTTGTAGCCGCTTGTGAGGCACCAAGATTTCTGTCTAACCAAACTTGGCCAGTAAACGGACTAATAATGGGCTTATAAACCAAACCATTATGGATTATTGTGTCTGTGCTAAAAGGATTATCTAACACAGTTATTTCACAATTAGCCTTAAAACCACCATCCTCTGATGTGGCGGTAATTGTTGCTTGCCCCACTGATTTAGCTATTATTTTTCCTATACTATCAACCGACGCAACAGAAGTATTAGATGACATCCATGACACGGTTTTATCAGTGGTATTTACTGGTATAAAATAAACAGTTAAAGTTGTTGAATCTCCCTCAACTATGCTTAAAGCAGATTTATTAAACGATATATCTTTGGCTAAAACTTTCACACAACGAATTGAATAAGCGTCATTTCTTTCTGTGTAACCTGCCATAAGACTATACCAATGTAAATTAACTCCGAAGTCCATATAATAGGACCCACTTGTTCCTGCCCACCAGTAGCCTTCTGTTCCTAAATACTTAAATTGATATTCAATTAATGCACCAGCAGGCAGGGCAGCAAAACCATATTTATCTGCTCCATTTGAAGAATCCCATAGCGAAGACTTTAAAACCAAAGTCTCTGTTTCATTTCCCTGTAAATTTGCATTTACATAACTTCTTAGTTCACTCCAATCTGCAGAGCCAGCAGCGTGCCAACCCGCAGGGCAAGCACTTTCCATAGCAGTTTTATTGTATAAAGCTCCGTAAGTTTTATAATTTTCACGAGCTTTAGCTACAGACACATCATTACCGCTGTAATCGTAAACATAATATCTTGGTTTTGTTTCACTAGTTTCTGTGCGAAAATTAACGCTGGGTAAATATTTCAAATTTTCTGCCATCCATCTTTGCTCGCCAATAAACACCCATTCGTATTCGTTACCATCTCGTTCATCAATTAGAATATAAGATGTTTCCATAATAACATTTATCTCACAAGTAGCTTCAAAATTACCGTCCTCGGTAGTAACTGTAATAGTTGCTGTTCCTAATTCCATTCCGGTAACTTTTCCTTCTTGATTTATAGTGGCTATTAAATTGTTAGATGTTGACCAAATCATGTTTTTGTTGGAGGCATCTACTGGTAAAATATTGGCAGTTAATATTTTTGATTTATATCTTTCTACTTCTTCAACATTTGGAGAAAAGTTTATACTTTGCACCTTAATAACTACATCAACCTCACATGCAGCCATATATTCACCATCTTCGGTAGTAACAGTAATTGTAGTAGTACCCACATTTAATCCTGTGATTTCTCCATTTTCATCAACTGAGGCAATATTTGGTTTAGATGATTGCCAAAATACCTTTTTGTTATAAGACTCAGCTGGTAAAACCGTGGCTTGCAAAGTGTAAATAGAATCTTTCTCTAATTTTAAATATTCTGTTTCTAAAGTTACACCCGTTACCCTTAAGAAAACATTTACTTCTAAAGAAGCAGAAGTTTTTCCGTCAGCGGTGGCTACTGTTATGGTGGCAGTACCGACTTTTAGAGGCGTAACTTTTCCGTTATTGTCCACGGTGGCAACCGACTTATCTGATGAAGTCCATTTTAAATCGCGACGAGAGGCATTAGCTGGTTCTGTTTTGAGATTAAGGGTTTCATCTTGACCTTTGAAAAGCGCTTTTTCGCTTTGCCAAAATTCAAGTGCAGTTATAGTTTGTTCGCCTTTTAAACAACTCACTGCGAAGCCAAGGTAATTTTCAAAAGTCATATTTTCATCTTCGCTCCACCCTAACAAAGGAGCGTTACTGTTAAGCATATATAAACCACTTTCATATTCAGAATAAACATCGGCTAACCACCATGCTGCTCCCAAACCTATTGATCCAAAAGTATTTTCTTCTGCATTAAAAAAACCTGAAGGCAAAGCGTTAAAGCCTGATTTATTTTGATATTCTAAATGAGTTGGCAGGGCTATCGCACCCATTTCGACAATTTCCTCTTCCTCGGGGTTAATTACCCAATAGTCTTTGCTGGCCAGAGATTTGGCAATCTTTGCTCCTTTACCTCCTGAGCTTCCATCAAAATTGTAGCCATTATCAGCTAAATATGATGCTAACTCTTCGATATCTTCTTTTACTGGCAAACGCCATCCGGCAGGACAAACATTAACAGTTGATGGATAGTTATAAAAAACTCCAAAAGTGTGGTAATTATCCCAGCCTTTAACTTCATTTAAATTGTTACCAGCATAGTTATATACATAATAATGGGGTTCAGTTACGCTATACTCGTAAGGATTATTAATAGCGGGCAAATATCTTAAATTTTCGGCCAACCAGGTTTGTTCACCAATATCCACAAATTTATAAGTATTGTTATCGCGCGCATCTATAATAGTGGTGGTTCCCAAAGGACTAACTTTAAAATAGCATGAATCTTTTACTGTTCTATCTGCATTTTGAGCTATAATATATGCTTCACCTTCGCCTTGGGCTCTAACCAAACCTTGTTGATCCACTGTAACAATACTGTTATTAGAACTACTCCAAATTACATTTTCATTGGCATGCAAAGGAAAAGCACTCACTTTTAATTTTTGAGTTTCATTTACATCTAATTCCACAGAGTTTTTGTCAATATCTATGAAATTGAGCGGTATTAAACCCTTAATACACCGCACCGAAAAACCTATAGATTTTGCGATTTCTATTTCCTCTTGGTTATCGATAGTTGCAATAAAAAATTCATCATCTATGGCTATATATATAGGGACTTCATCATTTCCAGCGGAGTGCCAAGAAGCTGTTTGATCTATTTCGCAAAAATCTTCATAAGAATAAAACCCACTGGGTAAAGCACTAAAGCCAAACTCATCGGTGCCATTATTTGACCAACCAGTGGTAGATTTTAATTTAGAGGCACTTGCTGCTGGTCCACCGGCAAAATCCATTAAATCACTCCATTCATCGACCCCTGCTAAATGCCAGCCCTCGGGACAAGCTTTTAAGGCTGCAGGTAAATTATAAAGCACACCATGCCGAGTATAGTTGTAGGTAGTTTTGGCATCCGCAACATTTTGGCTATCATAATCATAATCATATACATAATACAAAGGGCTTTCTGAACTATACTGAGCAGGTAAGTTTATTTGCGGCAGATATTTTAAATTTTCAGCTAACCAGATTGTTCCGTCAATGCGTGTCCAGTTGTATTTAGCGCCATCTCGACTATCGATGAAAGTTCCAGCATCTTGCAAAACCACCGTAACCGTGCAAGATGCGGTAGTGGAATTTGCCGCGGTAACTGTAACAATGGCTGTGCCTGCTTTCAATCCAGTTAAAAGACCATTTTTATCTACTGTTAACACCTTTTTATTTGATGAAGACCAGCTAATATTTTGATTAGTGGCATTGGTAGGAGAAATGGTGGCCTTAAGTGTGGTACTAAAGCCAACATCTAGCTTTAAACTTGTTGGTTTTAGACTAATCTTATCTACTTCAATAAAAGGGTTATAAAAAACTATGCTATCGATATCCGTCACGGAAATGCTTTTTACTTTTTTAGACTTTCTAAACAAATCTAAGGAATATTTCTTGGACTTTTGACTAAAAACCAAGCTATCAATATCTTTTTTTAATGAATATTTGGCGGTGATTTTTTGATTTTTAACCACAAAAAGAGTATCAACATTTTTGCTAAACGCAAAACCTAAGCTGAATAGTATCGATAAAGTGATGATTTTTAAGCGCATTCTAGTCTCCTTACTTTCACCTAAGTCTAAAATTAAGAAAAATATTGTACTACAGGACAGAAAGTGAAGTATAAACTTCTAAATGTGATATACATCACACTTTTTAATTAATTGTTAGTGTTTATTTATAAAAAATTCACGCCTTCTTCTTGCGATCAGGATTAAATATTAATTATCACAGTGATTTTTTAAAAATCATTTTTTTAAGCAACGAACTGAAAAACCATTATATTTATCAAAATCATACAATTCTCCATAATGCTCACGCAAACTCAAAGCTCGTGCTCCATAAGATTCGCCTTCTGTTGCCGACCAAAAAATACTTATATCATTGATGTCTTGGAAGTAATTACCACTATTGATTCCTGCAGGATAAAATCCAAAGCCCAATAAATCCTCAGCACCTTCTCCCCATATAGAATCGCCAATAACTTCTTTGGGTTTCCCCATGGTTTCTACATACTCATAAAAGTCATCCCAATTTTCAGCAGAGGGTAAAACCCAGCCTTCGGGGCAAGCTTCTAAAGCTGCTGCCCAATTATAAAGAGCGCCGTGAACTAAGTAAAGAGAATCTTCCAAAGCCAAAGCTAGACTATCATTTTCAAAATCATAGACAAAATACTCTTTTTTCTCTTCTTCAAAAGAATTATATGGGAAAATTTCAGGGAGATATTTCAAATTTTCAGTCATCCATTTTTGCCCATTTATGTTTTTCCAAGCATATTCCCTACCATCGCGTTCATCTATGGATACTCCTTCGATGCTATTGTAAAACACTAGGCTATCCAAAGCTGTATTAAGATCAAGTTCAGCCATTTCAACACCTTGGGCGTAGAATCTCAAAAGATACGAAGTGCGTGTTTTAGACACCGCAATGCTATCAAAATCTTCATTAATTTTTAAAACAGTAATGTTTTGATGATTGCTCACCACAAATAAACTATCAATATTCTGAGATGCAAACACTGCTCCAAAACCTAAAAATACAGCTAAGTAAAGTACTCTCTTGGCAAGGCTGCCAAATGAACAAAACCGTTTTGAGTTAAGCATTATTAATCCTTTAAGTTTCTAAAAAATGTTTTGCGAAAAAGCGGAGTTAAAACTCTGCCTTAATTATTTAGGATAAACAAAAGAGCGGCGTACACAGCGAATTGAACGCCCGGTTATTTGCTGGTAATCGTGAAAACGTTGCGTTAATCCCAATTCCCAAACCTTAGCCGTACTCATTGTGTTTTCACTTACATTAGAGCTACTCACCCACCAAAAAGCTCTATATCCTAAATCTTTAAATTCATTTCCTGACTCCAAAGCACCTCCGGGGACACCATTAAACTCAGCCCTATTAGTGCCATTATTTTCCATACCTTCATAATCAGACTGCCAGCCTGTTTTGGTTTTAAAAGCTTCATACTCAAAGTCTTTGTTTGCTGTATAAAGAGCATGCAAAGCTTTAAAGTCTTCTTCTTTAGGTACATACCACCCAGCTGGGCACACTCCTTTCACATCCATGGCTGCCTGATAATTATACAAGACTCCATAGTCTTCGTAATTTGGAAACCTCTTGGCCGTGTTTGTATCAGCTGCTGCTACTTGATACACATAATAACGTTTTTCTGCGACTGACATTTCACTAGCTCCATAAATTTCTGGCAAATAAGCTAAGTTTTTGGTAAACCACTGCATATTACCATAAAGTTTCCAAGAATATTTATTTCCATCCCTAGAATCTGTAAGCTCACCTTTAGTTGCTACGATTTTAGCTGTGATATTCACTTCATTAGCGGGCATACCTCCGCTAAACTTAGTACTGGTTTGAGTACTATCCTCAAGGTACATGGCACCAGGGCCAGTCCAATAAGCAAATTGGTAATTAGCTTTAACACTAACATCAATGGTTACTGCGGCATTGGCAGCATATCTACCACCACCAACAAGGGTTCCCCCTGCGGCTAAATCAGCTTTAAGATTTAGTTGGTAGGTCTGGGCGAAATTAGCTGTTATCTTTAGATTGCCATCTGGCATTATCACCCTAGTATTGGCACTATTGGCATCCATGATAGCGCTGTTATCAGCCCAACCCAAAAACCTGTAATTGGTGTCCACAGTTGTTCTTATACTCACGGTATCACCGGGGCCATAAATACCATCACCTCCAGTAAAGGTAGCTGCCCCTAGAGGATTAGCCTCAATAGTTATTTTTAAATTAGGGGCAAAATTAGCCACTAAATTAACAGCAGACTCGGGCATGTAAAAGCTTGTAGTTTTCTTAGTACTATCAGCTAAAAGCTGTACATCACCACTCCAATGACTAAATCTGACCAAAGAATCTTTGGGCTGGGCCGAAATAGAGATTCTTTTATTAGGGGTAAAAGAATTATCGTCGTTTTCGCTTATACTCGAAATACTGTAAGAACCTTCCCCTTGCACACTAATTGATAGCTTATGTTTTGCAACATCACCCTCTACACAACGAACGGAGTATCCTACATACTCGTTCTTGGTCGCTGAAACCAAAGCTAAATCTTTGGATAAGTTAAAATAATAAACGCTGTCATCAGTTCTTGTGCTTGACCACCAGTAGGCCTGGCTAGTAATTTGGGCAAAATCAAAATTACTATTCAAATAACCACCAGCTAAAGCGCTGAAACCTATGGAATTATTGACTTCACTGCTGTCATCCCATGAATAAGATGCGCGCAATCTGTTGCTTGCATTGGCTACACCTTGGGCAATATCTACCAATTCTTCCCATTCATCTTTTGTGGGCAAACGCCAACCATTGGGGCAAGCATCTAAGGCTCCTTGCCAATTATAAAGCACACCATAATCTCTGTAATTATTTTTTTTCTTTGCCTCTTTTGTAGAGTTACCATCATAATCATAAACATAATAGCGCTCGTCAACACTGCTGGTATCAGAAGTGGGATAAACATTAGGTAAATAGTTTAGATTTTCTGTCATCCACTTAGTTTTTCCTACTTGCACCCAAGAATAAATTTCACCACTTAGACTATCTTTAAACTCACCTGCCAAACTATTTTCAAAGATTATACTGTCTATATCTAAGTTTACATCGTAACTAGCTAATTCGATCCCTTTTCCAAAAAAACGCAAATTATGAGATGAATGAGTTTTTACCACAGCAATACTATCTAACTCTGTAGAATTATAACTGTCTATTACAGTGTTGTCCTTAACTATGTATAAATGAGGAGTTTTTATAAAAGTAAAAACTTTTGTTGGCTCTGAATAATGAGGAGTTTCTATAAAAGTAAAAACTTTTGTTGGCTCTGAATATGAAAAAGCAAATGCTACCATCAGCATTAATGACATTAAAAAATTAGAATATTTCATTCTTCCTCTTATTTCACCACAAAAGTGCTGCTGTAATTGATGCCATTACCACGGATTTTGCAGATATATAAGCCTGATTTGAATTGATTAAGACTTAAGTTGGCTATATTTTGCTCTGCATTTAAACTATGCACCAAATTTCCCTGCAAGTTGTAAACATTAATTTTAGCAGCTGTGCTCAAACCACTAATCTGCAAATTAGCTCCTTGAACGGTAACTTTAAGATTTTGAGACAAAACACCTGAATACATGGTACCCACGGTAGATTCACCAAATTTCATGAATTTAACATCATCTAAGCTGTGAGCTTTTTCTTTGCCATCAGCTGTTACCACTAGTTTTCCATCTTTAAATGTTAATTTTTCAAGCTTGGAAAACTCATAAGTAGCTTCTTTTTTTCCAAGATTTACTCGGAAATCTAAATTACTAGCATGCACTAAAGCAAAAAGACTTAATGACAAGAAAATAACAGAAAACTTTTTAAGCATATAGCCTCCTACAACTTTTTATAAAAATAACACTTTTTCCTTGAGTTTAGTTAAATAATTTTAATATTTTTCAAACTGTGATATATATCACAACTTAGTCACTGGCAGTCTTGTCTTTACCAGCTATGCAACGCACAGCAAAGGCATCACTTTTATTGATATCAGAGTAACCCATACGATACCCATAGCCATCCCCACCGAGTATGCGCCAATAGTAAGGGCCTGCTGTAGAATCTTGAGCTGACCACCAATAAGCATTTATTAATACTTGACTAAACGCTCCGGCGCTAAAATAACCGCTTGGTAAAGCACTAAAGCCATATTCATCGGTGCCGTCATTACCATAAGACCACCCACTGGTAGCGTTAAGCTTGAGACCAGCAACACTAGAACCACCAGCTATATCCATAAGGTTGGTCCAGTCATGATTTGTAGGCAAACGCAAGCCAGCGGGACAAGCATTTATTGCAGCGGGATAATTATACATGGCTCCATAATCACGGTAGTTCGATGTGTTTTTAGCCGCAGTAACATCGGTGCCTTTATAGTCATAAACATAATATCTTGGGTTAGCTGTATTTATTGACACTCCATTTACCTCGGGCAAATATCTTAAATTTTCTCCCATCCAAATTTGATCCTCAATTTGAACTATTTTATATGTGTGGTTATCGCGTTTATCTAAAAACTCAAGCTTTTGCATCACCTCTACTTCACATTCTGCTTTGCTTCCATTTTCTGCAGTGGCTGTTATAATTGTTTTGCCTGTTTTTAAAGACTTCACTTTACCGTTTTTATCTATTGTAGCCACACTTTTGTTCGAAGAACTCCAAGTTATATTTCTGGATGATGTCGTGTTAATAGGGACATAAGAAACCTTCATAAGATGTTCGCTATTTAATTTCATTTTAAAAACATCACTGGCAAGCTTGATGTGACTAAGTGGAACCTCACCGGCTACACAGCGCACAGCAAGTCCGTGATGCTTTCCAATATTGGATGAAGGGGTTATAGTGGAGTTAATGATTTGCCCATAAGACTCTAATAAATTTTTTTCCGTGCCTCCCCACCAGCGGGCATCTTGAAACTCGTAGCCAAAGATTCCGTAGCCACTGCGCTCAACAATATAATACCCACCAGGTAAGGCCGAAAAGCCATAATCATCGGTGCCATTAGCATAACCATCCCAGAGGTTATCAGATTTTAATTTGTCTTTTGCGCCTGAGCCTATATAATTATACAGAATATTCCATTCTTCTTCGGTGGGCAAATGCCAGCCAGCGGGACAAGCAGTTAAAGCAGCCTGCCAGTTGTACAAAGCTCCGTAAGTTTGATATTCGCTTGTAGCTTTGGCATCGCTCACATTATCATTGTCATGATAGAAAACATAATATTTTGGGGTATCCATGCTATGGTTTTCGTAATATTCAAAACCATTCACTTGGGGCAAATAACGCAAATTTTCGGCCATCCAAAGCTGATCACCTATATGCACCATTGTATATGCGTAGTTGTCGCGTTGGTCTATAAATTCGTGCTTTTTCACCACCTGTACCATACATTCTGCTTTTTTGCCGTTTTCCGTAGTTGCAGTAATAACTGCATGACCTGCTCCAAAAACTGTAACTTTACCATTTTGATCCACAGGGGCAATATAAATATTGGAAGATGTCCAAGTCAAAGTATTTTCTGTGGTATTTTCTGGCAATATTGTAGCAACTAAAGTAGTTTCTTGTCTAAAAGCCAGTTTTATGAAATCCTCACTCAAAGTTATTGACTCCGCAAAAACAATAACAGATACTTCACACTCAGCTAGTTTTCCATTTTCAGAGACTGCAGTTATCGTGGTAGTACCCGCATTTAGAGTTTTGATTTTTCCGTTTTTATCTACTGTAGCTACACTTTCATCTGAAGAAGTCCAGGTCAAAGTCTTATTCGTGGCACTGGTAGGAAAGTAAGAAACCTCTAAAACATGCTCGTTGCCTAATTCTATTTTTATAAATTCATTCGCCAACTTAATTTCTTCTAGTTCAACTTCACCAGCTACGCAACGCACGGAGAACCCAGCATCCTTAGCCCCCTCTTTTGTAATTCCATATTGAACTTCATCTATGTAATGAGCATAAGCTTTAGACATATCGCTATCTTCGGCTCCCCACCAATAGCCATAAAAGCCCTCAGTTGAAAACTCTTCATTACTGTAAAATCCCCCTGGCATAGCTTTAAAACCATACTCATCGACACCACTATCACGCTCCCAACCATCTTTAGATTTGAGTTTAGTTCCAGTATTATCTTCTACATAATCAATTAAAACACTCCATTCATCGTTAGTGGACAAATGCCAACCAGCTGGGCAAGCGCTTAGTGCCGCTAACCAATTATAAAGAGTGCCGTAAGTTTTATAGTTGTCAGTGTTTTTAGCTGAATCCACATCCTTATCTTTATAGTCATAAACATAGTACATAGGAATTGATGCTTCGGATACAGCATCGTTTAAGCTAGGCAAATAGCGTAAGTTTTCAGCCATCCAAAGCTGAGAATCTATTTCAACCAATGGATAAATATTATTATCTCTTTGGTCTAAAAACTCGTATTTCACCAACACATCGCACTCTGCTTTGACGCCATTCTCCGCAATAGCACTAATTGTGCTTTTTCCTGGTTTTATGGATGTGATTTTTCCATTTTCATCCACAATTGCCACATTTTCATTAGATGAAGTCCAAAGCAAAGATTGATCTGCGCTATTTTTTGGTAATACCGTGGCAATTTGATTACTATCCTGCCCCAAATACATTTCTATTGTCTGCTCAGCAAAGCTAACGGACTCCACAGGAATAAGTACCGTAACTTCGCATTCTTCAACTTTTCCACTCTCCGCAGTAGCACGAATAACCGTAGTTCCTGCTTTTAAAGCTTTGATTTTGCCATTTGCATCTACGGTAGCAACGCTTTTGTCAGAAGAAAGCCAAGATAAATTTCTAAGAGTAGCGTTAGTGGGAGTATAAGAAACTATTAAATTGAATTCGCTATTTACTTTAAGTTTTAAAGATTTATCTATAAAGTTAAAGTCTGTAAAATCAACTTCGCCAGCTATACAACGCAAAGAATATGCTTTGTGCTTTTCGTTGGGGATCGTGCTAAGATAATTAAGATTCCAAGCCATGGATTTTATGTCGGCTTGAGAAGATTTTTGCATGGTACTTGTCCACCAATGCCCATTATTAAGCAAAGTTACAAACTTACCGTTATCAAAACGACCTCCCGGCAAAGCACCAAAACCAAATTCATCAGTCTTATCGCCACTGGGCCAAACGCTAGTTGCTTTAAGTTTTGTGGCGGCTTCATTTCCCACAGATTCCACAAGAATATCCCACTCTGCACTAGTGGGTAAATGCCAGCCCGCTGGACAAGCAGTTAAAGCTGCTAACCAATTGTACAAAGCACCATAAGTTTCATAATTAGCTGTGGTTTTGGCAGCCTCAATTTCTGTGCCTGTGTAATTGTACACATAATATTTGGGTTGAATTAAACTGGTATCAGCGCCATCCACTTGGGGCAAATAACGCAAATTTTCGGCCATCCAATACTGCTCGCCAATTTTCACTATCTCA
>JAAZFC010000027.1 GCA_012511955.1 Fibrobacter sp.
AGCGCACTTCATTTTCGGCTGTGATTTCCAGTTTTAGCTGCTCTGCACTGGTGTAAAAGCCCCCTTTGTGGCTAAAAGTAGGAGCCTCTGCTTTGGTAGTGGCATAGCTGGGGTGGTTACTGGCTCCGGGGGTGGCTTTGTGGCTCATGGCCCAGACTGTAGCGCCATCAGTACTGCGTTGCCAGCTGATTTCTGCTTCTAAAGCGGGTATATGCACCATATCTATTAAATTAGCTTTGGCATTGCTTAAATATAGGCTTTCTCCAGCACTGGCTAGCTTAAAGTTGCTGTGAATTTCATCATTAATGTTGGTGTCCAAGCCTGAAGCATATACAATTAAATACCCTTGAGCTTCTATGCTAGTTTCTACAGGAAAAGTCCATTTGTGGGGCTTTTTTTGAGAATCGCTGAGTCCATATCCGCTTAAATCTATATCTCTGCCTGTGGGATTGTAAATTTCTATCCAATCGTAGTACTGTCTATCTGCACTTTGCAGGGTTTTATATTGGGTACTTTGTACCTCATTAATTACTTGAGCAAAAACAGGACAACTTCCCCAACTTAAAATCCACCAATAAAGGGGAAATACAAGTTGCTTTATTCCAGTTTGCTTCACTTTCAGCTTCCTTTCTCAACTCATCTACTTTAAAAGTAGTAATTATTTTGCTATTAGCTTGTGTTTAAAGTGTTTAGATAGCTTTTATCACTTTTTATATGCATAAGCTGGCTATATTTTCTATTTTATTTGTCTATGTATTTATTTCGAGTTTTATCCTTTATCATTGTTTTAAGTGTTTCGCTCTTTGCGCAAATAAACTTAGCTGATCTCAGCACCCTTATGGGAGCAGCGCCTGGGCTTAATTTAAGCGCTTCTGAAATAGCTGCTGCTAAAGCTTTAATGTCTGATGAGTCCACCACTTCTATGACGACCATGCGCCGTTATGATAGAGGTCAGACGATGCCCGACTCTTTGGCTCATCCCTGGCAAGATAGCACTAATTTTATACGACTTTATGGGCTAAAAAATCCCGATTCTCTGCACGAAATAGGCGGGGATCTTTATTATTATTCCGATTCTTTGGGGTATATACCTTATTCGTTGCCTGAAAAAGAAATATCCTTTGATGACGAAGATTTACCTTTTGGTCGTTATGTGCATCGCTTTTTTGCTCGCTCTTTGCCCTCAGCTTTTTTAGAAAGACAAAACGCCCTCACCGCTGAATATCCCCTTAAAACCGGCGATGTGTTAAATCTGATTTTGTGGGGTGGAGTAGAGCGCGAATACGAACTTAAGTTAAATGCGCAGGGGCAGGTAAATGTCGAGGGAGTGGGTTTGGTGGGACTGAGTGGCCTAAGTTTAACAGCGGCTCAACAGCTTTTAACCAATAAACTCAAAAAAATCCATGCGGGCATAGCCAGCGGACGCATTAAGGTTAGTCTAAATGTCAACTCTCTTGCCAGTACCAAGGTGTTTGTCATGGGCGATGTGCGCCAACCGGGCGGCTATGATTTACCAGGAAATTCCAATGTGTTTTTAGCTCTTTATAAAGCTCAAGGTCCCAGCAAAATAGGTTCTGCGCGCAAGATTAAAATTATCCGTGCCCCTGACGATAGCTCTGAAACTGTAGATTCTTTGGAAATAGACTTGTATCGTTACTTTTTTTATGGTGAAAAAGAAGAAACTGCCATTTTACGCGATGGCGATATGGTTTTTATCCCCAAAGCCGAGCGTTTAGTAAAAGTTACTGGCGATGTGGGCCGCGAAGCTATTTTCGAACTTAAAGAAGATGAAAGTCTTAAAGATTTAATGTTCTATGCTGGTCAGGCTAATATCACTGCCGCTCATACCTTAAGTTTGTGGAGAGTGATGGAAGATGGTCGCTATGATGTCTTAGACTTAGATTCAGCCCAAAGTGCTGTGGAAGAATCTTCTTATGAATTGCAAAATCAAGATAGTTTAGTGGTGCGAGCTTCACAAAAGCTCCCTCGGGAATACATTTCAGTAGTTGGAATGGTGTGGTATCCGGGCGCGTACGCTTTTAAAGCCGGAGAAAATCTTAAAACTATAATTGAACGAGCTGGTGGTTTGCGTCCCGAGGCTTATTTGGCGCGTATGGTGGTGCGCCGCCCCTTGCCTGATAGCACTTATGCTTATTTAGGAGATAATACAGAGGCTAATGCTGTAACTTTACAAGCTCAAGATGAGATTTTTGTGCTAGATAGTGGCGAGATAGGGGTCAAATATACCGTGCGTATTAGCGGTGCTGTAAAAAATCCCATAATGGTGGATTGGAGTCCTGAAATTACCGTTAAAACCTTAATTGCCATGGCTGGGGGTTATGAACCTAACCATCGCCAAGGTTTCGCCCTCATAGAAAGGTTAATTCCTGGCGCAGACTCCATTGAAACTGTGGAGCTGACTTTTAGCGATGGCTTAAATGGTTCCGACCCCGAAGATCACTTGCTTAAACCTTACGATAGGGTGGTTATTCCTGTGGATCCCAACTATTATGAACAAGAGTTGGTGGCTTTAGGTGGAGCTTTTAAAAATCCTGGTCGCTATGCGCTCATCAAAAATCGTGAAACTTTTTATGACTTTATGCAGCGCAAAGCGGTTTTACATAATAGCTCTTATTTAGCTGGGGGGCGCTTGTTCCGCAAAAGGGACGATACCACCTATTATCAAATTAACTTTGATTTAGAGCAGGCTTTTCAGGGAAAACTCAAGCAAGATTTAGCTTTGCAACATGGTGACTCCATTTATGTGCCCACCGAACAGCTTACGGTGCAATTAAAAGGCGAAGTAGTTAGTCCCGGCGATGTGCTTTGGAGCGATGGCTGGCGCATTAAAGATTATTTAAACGCTGTAGGTGGTCTCACCCGCAACGGTGACGATGAACGCATTATTATTACCTATGCCGATGGTAGAAAATCCACCATGAGCCGAGCTCCTCGCAACCCCGATCCTGGCTCTATTATTACGGTTTCGTACAAAGAGGTTAAAGAAACTGATTGGTTTAGGGTGTGGACTACGGTGGCTACCATATTGGGTACAGTGGCGCAGCTAATGATGGCTTATGCAGTGGTTTATGAAAAAAGTAATTAGTTACATTTAAAATAATATGGTTAATTTAATTTTGTGTGGTGGTGCGGGTACGCGCTTATGGCCTATGAGCCGCTCTTTGATGCCCAAGCAGTTTGTGCGTCTTTTCGATGGTCGTTCACTTTTTCAAAAGACGGTTTTGCGCAATCAAAACTTATGCTCTACCCAATATGTGATTTCCAATGTGGATCAATATTTTTTGGCGCTAGATCAGTTGCAAATGGTGGGTGCCACCCAAATGCGATTTTTGCTTGAACCGGTGGGTCGCAATACCGCTCCTGCCATTGCCCTGGCATGTTTAAACCTCCCCCCTGAGGCGGTGGTTTTAGTTACCCCTAGTGATCATCTGGTACGCAATCACAAGGCTTACGACAAGGCCTTGCAAAAAGCCAAAGCTTTAGCACTTAAGGACAATTTGGTTACCTTTGGCATAAAGCCCACTGGTCCTGAAACTGGTTTTGGTTACTTAGAGGCCCAAGGGGAAAGTGTTTTGCGCTTTGTAGAAAAACCCAATGCCAAAAAAGCCCAAGAGTATGTGGATAGCGGTAATTTTTACTGGAATTCGGGCATGTTTTGCTTTAAAGCAGGGGTGTTTTTAGAAGAACTTAAAAGCGCTGCTCCCAATATTTATGAGTCTTGCGTGGAATGCATAGAAAATGCAGACATTGAAGGTGCGGTGGTGCGCCCTCGTCTTGAAAATATGCAGTCTATTCCCGCCAATAGCATTGATTATGCAGTCATGGAAAAGTCCAGTAAGGTAAAGGTGGTCCCTTCGGATATTGGTTGGTCAGATTTAGGTAGCTTCGATGCTCTGCATCAAGAACTACCCCAAGATGAACAAGGAAACACGGCTAAGCAAAAGCATATCGCGGTGGATTCCCATAATAATTTGATTTTAAGTCGCCATCGCAAAATCGCCACCATAGATTTAGAAGAAATGATGGTGGTAGATACCCCCGATGCGGTTTTAGTAGCGCCTTTGAGCAGCAGTCAAAAGGTGAAAGCAGTGGTGGATTTGCTCAAAAAATCTGGTTCCGATTTGATTCACACGCCGCAAACGGTGGCGCGCCCCTGGGGAGCATATACGGTGCTCCTCGATATGGATAAGGCGAAAATCAAAAAGATTATTGTCAAACCTGGGGGGCGTTTATCTTTGCAAAAACATTTGCATCGCTCCGAGCACTGGGTGGTAATCAGTGGTATGGCTACGGTTACCGTGGGCGATAGCGTGTTTAATGTGCGCCCCAATGAATCTACATATATTGGTGCAGGGGATTTGCATCGTTTGGAAAATCAAGGTAAAATGGATTTGGTAATTATCGAGGTGCAGGTGGGTGAATACACCGGCGAGGATGATATTGTGCGTATCGAAGATGATTATAAGCGGTGAGAATCCTGTAGCACCTAATACGCCCCATCGCCTTTAAATACGGCTTTAAAAGTCTTGCGAATCAAGTCCATATCGGTTTTGATGCCGCCGTGGCGAATGTATTTGTTGTCTAGGCGAACTTGGTCTTCAAAGCCAATATTGCTGCGGCCGCTCACTTGCCAATGGCAGGTAAGACCAGGTTTAACCGAAAGTCTCATGCGATGCCACGATTCATATTGCTCCACTTCGCTGGGTAATGGGGGACGCGGCCCCACAATGGCCATGTCGCCGCGAATTATATTCACCAACTGCGGAAGCTCATCTAAGCTGTATTTGCGTATAACTCTCCCGAAATTAAAAATCCGAGGATCATCCTTCATTTTAAAAATCGGCCCCGTGGTTTCGTTTAAATCACGCAGTTTTTCCAGTCTTTCTTCGGCATCCACATACATCGATCTAAATTTATACATGGTAAACTCTTTGCCTTCTCTACCCACGCGCACTTGTTTAAAAATTGCCGGTCCTTTGGGATCGCTGATTTTTACCAAAATCCCTATAACAAAAAGCAGGGGTAAAAGCACCACTAAAGCTAGGCTAGAAGCCACTATATCTATGCTGCGTTTTAAAAAGTTAATGGTGGCTCTATTCCACTGATTGGGTTTAATATCTTTGTAAGTCAGAGGAGCTAAATGGAAAAATCCTCTATTACTATGGTTAAAGCTTTTCACCATGGCTTCGGTTTGGCTGCGCTGATTTTCCGATTCTCCGGTGAAAATCATAGCTTTAAATACCGGTTTATGTACTTGTTGGCGTAAAACAGCAAATAAACCTGCTTCTTTAAGATTGCGCAATATGCTTTTGCGTAATTTTTGCAAAACGGTATAGTCGCTATCCAAGCAAATTATCCCTATACCCGTGTCAAAATGCAAATGCCCTTTGACATCTAAAAAATCCGTTTGGCTTAAAATAGTAAGCACCGCAATTTTCCATGCTCGTACTTCTGGGGAGTCTATTTCTTTAAAACCAAACAGTTCAAAATGTTCCGTGGGAATTTTTATGTAAATAAAAGGTTTTTGCGTGCGTAAAGTGCGCAAAAATTCCTCTTTTAAGCGACGGTGAAAGTACTCGTTGTTATAGACAAAGCCAAAGTCTAAATCGGGGGGGAGCAAAGTGTCCCGGTGATCTACTAAAAGTCGCCTCAACATATTATTGCTTAAACGCGCGGTTAAGGGTGTCCATCACGGAGCCAATTTCTGCTGGACTGTAATGCACAGGGTTGGCGAATTTAGATTCGATTTCCGCTAGTTTTTTGTCGTGATAAGCTACTTTAAATTCAGTGAATTTAAGGCCGTGGGCAGTGCTGATTAGCACCACATTTTCATCTTTTTGAATCTGGTTTTGTTCCCGCAATTTAAAAAGCGCCGCCAGGGCCACTCCGGTATGAGGGCAAGAGTACAATCCTGTACGATCCGCTCTATGGGCGGCGTTAGCTAGCTCTTCTTCGCTCACATCTATCACTAAACCATTGGTTTCTTGCACAGCTTTCACCGCTTTGGGGTAGCTCACCGGATTGCCAATTTGTATGGCCGAAGCCAAGGTTTTTTGGGCTTGCACAGGCTTTAATTCGTCGAAACTGCGTTCAAAAGCTTGGTAAAAAGGGTTGGCTTTTTGCGCTTGGGCCACAATTATACGGGGCATGCGGTCGGTGAGGCCCAAATCCATGCACTGCTGAAATCCTTTGGCCAATGCACTTACATTTCCTAAATTTCCCCCCGGAATTACCACCGTATCGGGGACTTCCCAGCCCATCTCTTGGGCTATTTCTGGGGCAATGGTTTTTTGCCCTTCTACTCTTAAACTATTCATGGAATTTGCCAAATAAATGCTTTCGTCGGCGGTAACTTGGCGCACAATTTCCATACATCCATCAAAATCCGTGTCCAAAGCCAAAACAATGCTGCCATTGGCAATGGGTTGAATCAACTGCGCGGTGCTGATTTTTCCGGCGGGTAAAAACACAATGCTAGGGATTCCCGCTTTGGCACAATAGGCGGCTAAAGCTGCAGAAGTATCCCCAGTGGATGCACAGGCCACAGCTTTAATGGCTTTGTCCTGTTTGATCATTTTATTCACTTGACTCACTAAAACCGTCATGCCCAAGTCTTTAAATGAACCCGTATGAGAATTTCCACTTAATTTTACCCTTAAACTGCCCAAATCCAGTTCTTTTGCCAAAACATCGGCATTAAACAGCGGATTCCAGCCTTCTTGCAGGGTTATAATATCTTCAGCGGCAATCTGTGGCAACACCCATTCGCGCTTACTCCACACTCCGCTCATATCTTCGGGGGCAAAACTATTGCGTCGTTGGGCAAATAAATCTTTCCATTCTTGGGGGCTTTTTTGTTGTAAAGCTTGGGTATCGTGCACCACTTCTAGTAAATTATCATCCACTAAACTGCGATATATCACTTGATCCAAGGGATATTCATCTATACCGTCTATGTTGCGAAAAACAGCGTTAAATTCTTTCATAACCTTAAACTCCATAATTAAAAATTAGAAATTTGTTTGCAGAGGTGGCATCTATTCAAAGGTTTTCTATTTTATACTAACATTTATTTAAAGGAAATAGTGTGTTTAAACATTTTTTACGAAAATTTTGGTGGTTTTCAGGGCTAATTCCCTTGGTTTCTTGCTTATTTAACGAAAGCGGTAATGCTTCGGAATGGATAGAAAAACAAAAATATCCCACGACTTATAAAACCGAACATGCAAAAATTGCTCTGCAGGCCCAAGGGCGAGTGAATTTTGACTCTTTGCCTTTTCAGGCCTCAGTGATTGGTGCGGTGGGCAGCGATTTTGGTTCTACCCAACAGGCTTGGTATATGGTAATCACTAACGATACCATCAGTCCCAATGTGCTTAAAGGTGCAGATTCGGTACAAAGCTTTTTAAAACTCCGCCTCGATAGCCTTTTTTATAAAGAAAATGTAATATCGCCGCTTTTTAGTGAAGATTCCATCACCGTGGAGTTAAGCTGGTCTAATCCCCAAGAAATCTCTAAGTCTCAACGAGACAGTGTGCGCAATATCAACGATAGTATTTGGTTCAACTACTTATTCACCGATTTTGTGCGTGGTTCTAAGGCGCAAAAGTTCACTCAAAAAGTGCTTGCCCCAGCTAAAGTTCAAGATTCTTTAATGATTCCCTTGCCTACAGAATTAAGTGCGGCATTAGCTACTCAAAAATCTCGTTTGCAGTTTGTTTTGGGAGTGAATATCCCCGAAGCAGAGCGTATTTACCGATTCTCAGGTCCCAGTAATGTTAAAAATCCTCCGTGTTTCTCGTATAAAGCTTTTTACGGCGAAGATAGTGTTTATTATCGCCGTTCTCTAAAAGATTCCGTGCAAATGCGCGGCGCTCAGTCTTCGAGCTTAGAAAATCCTGGGGAAAATCTCGTAATTCACGGCGGCGTGCGCGAAACTTTATGGGTGGAGCTTCCCGGCAGTGAAATTATGCGAGTTTTAGACTCAATTTCCCCTCGTAGCGAGACTTCTGATAGCATTGATGCTCATCGCTTTGTGCTCATGGCGCAGTTAGAACTAGCTGCCCCTAGCGATCCTCAGGGTGGAGAATTATCCATGCCTTTGCCAGTGTTGGCAGCGGCGCAGATTCCTGCTACGGTTTTAAGCGATACCATGACTTTGCCTGAAGCTATGATATTAGATTCATTAAATATTAAAGAATCTGGACATAGCAATCTGCTTTTTTATCATCGCGATACTATTAATTTGCAAATAACTGAAACTTTGCGTCATTTTGTACAAGTGGCTGATTTTGGCATTAACCCTGAGTTTTCTCTTACTTTAGGTCGCCCGATGCTAAGTCCCAAAGAGGTGCACAATTCCGATTACCGCGATTCTGATACCTCATGGGTGCGAATTTATTCCAATTTTCCCTCTTATGCCAGTTGGGAATTGGGAAAATCTGCCAATTTAGATGTTAATTTGCATATTTGGTGGGTAAATCGCCAAGGAGGCGATGAATAATGAAAACTTTTTGGCAAAAATTTAGCTTCGTTTTTTTGTGTATTGCTTCTGGGGTTATGGCCTCTGCTAGCTTTATAGGTATAGAATCTTTGGGTTCCGATAACTTCACTGGCAATGCTGCAGATATGGGGCGGGGTAATAGTGGGCATTCCCGTACTCAAGAAGGTATTTCTTTGCAGAACCCAGCTCGCTTGGCTTTTGACCGCAAAACTTCTTTTATGGTGTCTTTAGATTACCAAGGTTTTTACCAAAGTTCAGCAAATATGGGCAGAGATGGCACCAAGCTTAGCTCTTTTGCCCTGGGCTTTCCCTTAGGGGCTTTTGGGGCAATTGGTTTGGGAATGTGGGAAGTCTATTCCAACGATTTCTATGCTCAAAGCATCCAAGATGCAGACACTTTTAGCGTGGATTATTTTGGTAGTTTAACCGAACTTTCGCCTTCTTATGCTTTGCGTTTGCCCGGTTTTATGCAACCTTTGGCTCTGGGAATTGCATGGCGAGTGCCCACGGGGCATTTACATAGAAATATCAAGCGCTATCCCGAAAAAATTGATTCAGAACAAGAATATTGGCAAAAAGACTTGCTTTTAGAAGATATTAGTCATGCCACTTGGGGAAAATCTGGTTCAAGTCCGGGGTATTTAGCCTTTTCGGCGCAATTTTATCAAAGAAATTGGAGTATGTATTGTGGTTTTGCCCAAGGTCATACATTAAATAAAAAAGTGTATTTACGACAAGCGGTGGGGATTATTGATACCACCGCCCAAAGCACAAATATTCAAGAATTTAAAATACCTCGCCAAATTAGCGTTGGTTTTAACTATAGTTTAAGTTCGTGGTTAAGTTTAAGTGCCGATGTGCAATCCATGGCCTGGGATAACGAAAAACTGCCGACTCTGTCGGGGTTGGGGCTTAAAGAATACGATTTAAGTGCTGATCGCCAGATGATTTATGCATTGGGATTACAAAAAGAGGGTTCTAGTAAATTCTATGAGTCTTTTATTGCCCGCAGTAGTTTTAGGCTAGGCGGATGGTACAAAGACTGGTATTTAGATGAAGTACACGAATGGGCTGGAACTGTAGGTATGGGAATGCCTTTGGGTAAAAGAGGTGCCAAGTTGGATGTAGCCATTGCAGCAGGGCATCGCCAAGCCACAAGTTTTGATAATGAGTGGTTTTGGACCTTGGGTATGAGTTTTACTGGTGTCGCAGAATGGGGACAGTCATCCCGAAGAATTCGATAACCAAAAGGAGAGATGAAAAATGGAAGAAGATAAAAACATAGAAAACGAAAAAATAAAAGATGAAAGCAAAACCAATGGGAGTTTAAGTCCCGATTATTTGGTTCTTATGCAAAAAGATCCTAATTGGATGCAAGCTTTTTGGGATGTAAACGAAGAGCGTTTGCAAAAGGCCCAAAAAACAGGTAAAAAGCTGGTCTTGCGTATGTACGATGTCTCTAAAGATGTTACTATTCGTTCGCGCAAAAAGCTAAAGTTTTACGATATTATAATCCCCTGGGATGCTCGTTCGTGGTATTTGCAAAACACCTATGACGAAGCTGTGGCAGTTTCACTGGGTTATACCGAAGAAGATGAAAATGAAGAAAGCTTCCAAGAGTTGCTTAGTTCCGAAGAAGTTTACGCTATTACCCCCGATGGCCAAGGTTGGACCACTGGTGGCGATGCGGATCGCTTTGTGGCGGCTTCTTTGGGTGCGTATTCCATTGGTGGAAGTTCCGAACAAGGATTAAGTTCGTGGTCTGGCGATGATATTCCTTCCAGTTTGGGAGAAAGTTCCGAAGCGGTGTCTTCCTGGGCACCATCTTCAGCAGAACCATACACCGCTCCAGGCATGCACTGGCGTGGTCAAGGCAAAGATTTCTTCTTATGGGTAAAAACTCGTTTGATAGTATATGGTGGAACTCGCCCCGATGCAAATTTGCAAGTGCGCGGCGAACCTTTCCCCCTAAATCCCGATGGAACTTTCTCTTTAGAAATGGATTTGCCCGATTCTACCCAGGTAATCCCAGTTTTTGCCACGGATAAAGATGGTGATTTCCCCACTACCATAGTTCCTGTGGTGGTAAAACGCACGGAATAAAATGGCCACAGGCAAACTTGTGATGTTGCTCCATGCGCACCTTCCTTTTGTGCGCAACCCTGAGCATGAGCGGTTTTTGGAAGAAAACTGGTTTTTTGAAGCTCTTAGCGAGTGCTACATTCCTTTGTTGCAGTCTTTGTATCGCATGGTAGAAAGGGGTGTTAAAGGAACCATAAATCTGAGCCTTTCTCCCACTTTATTGCAAATGTTGGCAGATTCGCTTTTGCAAAAACGCTATTCTAAGCACTTGGCCGAGTTAATTGACTTGGCCCAGCGCGAGCAGCGCCGGGTGGAGCATGATTCCCATAAGTTTGCCTTGATTTCGTACTATTTACAGCGTTTGCGCTCCACTCAATACTCTTGGGAGCAGCGCTATAATTGCAATTTAATTCCGTATTTTTTGGAATTACAAGATCTGGGAAAGCTAGAGATTTTGACTTGCGTGGGAACGCATCCATTTTTGCCTGCTTACCAAGCGGAGCCTGGGGTGGTGCGTTTTCAGTTGGAATTGACGGTTAAAACCGCCCAAGAAATTCTCGGCTTTGTACCTAAATCTTTGTGGTTGCCAGAATGTGGGTATTTTCACGGTTTAGATAGCATTGTGCGTGAATTTGGCTTTGAAAATGTCTTTTTAGAAACCCATGGAATCTTAGGCGCCAAGCCTCAGCCTCCCTACGGTGTGTTCTCGCCCATTCGCAGTGAAGCTGGCTTGCAATTTTTGGGCAGAGATCAAAACAGTTCCCGCGAAGTTTGGTCCCGCAAGGTGGGTTATCCAGGACATCCCCAATATCGTGAGTTTTTCCGAGATTTAGTGCACGAAGCTCCTCGAGATTTTGTAGGAGAATATTTTTACGCAGGGGATAGTCCTATAATTTCTGGTTTTAAGTATTATCGCATCACGGGTAGCGAAGATAAAGAGATTTATCAACCGCTACAAGCTTTGCAACTCGCCCGGGAGCATGCACGCCAATTTGTGCTCAACCGCGAAGCTCAAGTGCAGGATTTAGCACCGCATACCGAAATACCACCAGTAGTTTTTGCCCCCTACGATGCCGAGCTTTTTGGGCATTGGTGGTTTGAGGGACCAGAGTTTATCGAAGGCGTTTTTGAGCGAGCGGCTTGGTCGTCTGATATAGAAATGGTGGGAGTAAGCACGGTTATGGATTCTACCCCGAATATGCCCGAGGCTAACCCATTTCTATCATCTTGGGGAGAAGGTGGCTACGGCGCGGTGTGGATGAATTCCCAAGTGGATATTAATTACAAAAACTTTTACGCCGCCCTGGCTATATTTCGCATGGCTTATCGCAAGCATAGCACTGGGGGTTTTAGCGGTTTAGTTTTGGCGCAAATGGCACGGGAACTGGCGCTTTTGCAGTCCTCAGATTGGGCCTTTATGATTCACAACAACAGCGCCGCCGAATTTGCGCGTAATCGCATGGATGAGCATTACCAAAACTTTGTGCAGCTCAACCAATTACTCGAAGAAGATCGCACTCAAAGTCGCATTTTCGATAAGATTTCTGCGCGTAACAATGCTTTTCCCTATATGGGACCTAGCATATACCGACATTTAGCGAGGTAGTAACCCTTAAACCATTATTTCTTAGCGCGGTTGGAAATCATTTTTGTTTATACGCACGGTTTTTTCCATGTTCTTCTTTTTTTGGGGATAGTCTAAAAGTGCATGTAAACCCCGAGATTCGCGTCGCTGTAAAGCGCTTTGTACTATGAGCAGGGAACTTTGGGCTTGATTTAGAAGATTGTACAGCTCCACAGAAATTTTATTAGTAGAAAGAGAGCTTATTTCTTGTAAAATAGCGGAAATTTCTCGTTCCGCCTTCTCTAAGCCTTTCACTGTGTGCACAATTCCACAGTTTTGCCACATTATTTGATGCAGTTTGTGCTTGTAGCGCCGCCATTTGCTTTCTTTTTTAAAAGATATTCTATGATCGGGAGTGTAAATTTTTGCATAATCCCAACTTTGCGGTAAGTTTTTGAGCTCACTGCGAATTTTTTTCCAAGCGCGCAAAGAAAAAACCACGCTTTCGAGCAAAGAGTTCGATGCCAAGCGATTGGCGCCATGCACCCCAGTAGATGCAGCTTCTCCACATACATAAAGTCCAGCTAAAGATGATTGCGACCAAGAGTCCACCATGATTCCCCCACAAGAATAATGCGCAGCAGGCACCACGGGTATCCAGTCCGAGGTCATATCTATGCCAATTTCTAGACAATGACGGTAAATGTTGGGAAAATGAGCGCGTATATCTTTGGGTTTGCGATGGCTGAGGTCTAGCCAAACATGGGCTTTACCCGATTGCGACATTTCGGTGTGAATGGCTCTAGCCACTACATCTCTAGGAGCAAGGGAGCGCAAGGGATGCACGCCGTTCATTAACTCTTCTCCTGCATGGTTTTTTAAAATCCCGCCAAAGCCCCGCACTGCTTCAGATATTAAAAAAGCTCGCTTGGCTTTCGGATTGTACAAACTGGTGGGATGAAACTGCATAAATTCTAAGCTTTCTAAGGTGGCACCAGCACGCCAAGCTAGGGAAAAAGCATCGCCAGTGGCTGTGGGAGGGTTAGTAGAATGTGGCCACAAACTACCTGCTCCACCTGTGGCAATAACTGTGGTTTTAGCCCAAAATACTTGTGTGACCTGCTTGGCCGCAAAGATCACTTTTACCCCCATACAGCGTTTTTCACCCTGAAAATCGGAGTAAATTAGTTCGCAAACTTGCCCTTGATCTACAAATTCAATGTGGGAGTTTGCTTGCACTCGCTTATTCAAAGCGCGCATGATTTCTTTGCCGGTTAAATCGTGGGCATGTAAAATACGGTTTTGACTGTGCCCCCCTTCTAGGGCTAAATGAAATGAACCATCGGGGTTGCGGCTAAAGTTAACGCCCCATTTTATCAATTGCTCAATAGTTTGTGGACCTTTTTCCACTAAGGTTTTTACTCGTTGTAGCTTGCAAAGACCATCTCCGGCCTCTAAAGTGTCAGCTATGTGTGATTCAAATGAATCTGTAGGTGACCAAACCGCAGCTATACCCCCCTGAGCGAGGTTTGAAGAAGTGTTGGTGATTTTTTGCTTTTTAGTTAAAACTAGCACCCGAGCTTGATTTTCAGATGCTTTTAGAGCTAAAGATAAACCTGCAATGCCTGCGCCAATGATGATAATGTCGTACATGACCGCCTAATGGACTAAAAAAATGAATTATTTGAATAAAAATTCAGTGAAAATTTAGAATTTTTCTACATTAAGAATGCAAAAATTAAACTTAAACGGAGTTATTTTTTAAGATGCTCACATGGATTAGCGAAAACGCCAAATGGGTAATCTATATTTTTATAGTGTTTATTTTAGCTGGACTGCTCTTTATGGATATGTCTAGCTTGCAAAACCCCAACTCGGTTCCCGTAGGCAAAATCAATGGGAAACCCATTTTTTACGATCAGTTTCAAACTCGTTTGCAACAAGTGCAATACAACCAAAATGGTCAAAATCTAAGCGAAGAGCAAATGGTGCAACTGCGCAAAGATATTTTTGAACAAATTGTACAAGAGCATGTCTTTGACGAGCAAATTAGAGCTAATCAACTAGAAGCTTCTGTGGTAGAAATGCACAGTGATTTGCGTTTAGACCCCCCTCCAGGCTTAAAAGATGCGCCGATTTTCCAAACGGACTCCGCTTTTGATCAAGCTAAATACGATGCTTGGTTAGCCACTGACTCCATTTACGACGATCCGCAAATTCTACAATATGAATTTTATTTGAAAAGCCAAAAAGTTCCTTTAAAGCAGTTGCAGATCTTTGTAGGCGCTTTGCATCATCCTTCCACATTAGAATCTCAATGGGTGGCATTAAATCGCGAATTGCGCGCAGATTTATGGGTGGCTGCGACTCCCACAGACTCTTTTGCGGTGGAAAACCCCGATAAAGCGGCTATGCAGGCTTATTTTGATGCTCACAAAGACAGTTTTCATGTAGAGAAAGATTATGCGCAAATCGAATATGTTTCCTTGCCTATAGTGCCTAGTGTAAACGACGATAGCAGCGCTCGTAGCTATGCCCAAGTTTTGTTAAATCAAATTAATGATGGGGCTAGTTTTGCAGAAATTGCGGCGGCGAGCTCTGAAGATGAATTAAGCGCAGAGCAAGGTGGTGAAATCAACTTAGAACAATGGGGTCAACTAGCCCAGGAAACCGTTAGAGCACTAGATTCTGGAGCGATTTCTGAAGTGGTGCGCACTCCTTTTGGATGGCATATTTTCAAATCTTTGGGCGCTGTTATTACAGGAGATGATGGTAAGGTTGCTCAAGCAGAGGCAGAAGAGGGCGAAGGTTTGGCACAACTTAAAGCTGCTCATGTGCTCATTAAGGTAACTCCCAGCACTGAAACCATAGATAGCTTAGAACAAGTTTTACAAAAAGTTAAAGATGCCGTAGAACAAGGGGCTGATTTTACCGAAGTTGCTACTGAAAATCAATTAGAAGTAGAAAAAACTTCTTGGATAGGAAAAGGGGAAGATTATTCCAAATTTGGACATTTATCTGGGTTGCAATCCTATTTGTTCCGCCATCCCGATCTGCCTAAAAATGATGAAGTTACTTCCAATATTTTGCATAACAAAGAAGTGGTGGTTTTGGCTCATAAAGTTGCTGAATTAAAAGGCGGAGAGCGTTCTTTTGATTACTTCAGTTCTCGCATTGAGCAAAATATCTTAGAAGAAAAGAAAATGGAAGCCGCAATTGCTTATTTGCAAACCAAAGTTGCTACCATCAAAGAAATTTCTGAGATTGATTCAATCACGGCTACTCCAGCTCCCTTTGTCAGCCTAGAAGCCATGGAAAGAGTAGGAGTAGATGGCTATGTGCAAGCTTTGGGTTATGCCACTCCGGTTTTGCACAATGTGGTTAAAAACCAAAAAGTAGGCGAATGGGGCGAAGTCCTTGCTGGTAATCGCAATGCTGCCATGGTTAAAGTTTTAAATCGTACGGAACCAGATTCCTTAACTTTGCAAAATACCACCGCTTCTGAAAAGACCTCAGCGTGGATGCAAGGTGCATATTCCTTATTTAATGATTGGCTAGTGAACAAAAAAGCTGGTTTAAAGGTGCAAAACAATCTAGATATGTTCTTTACTGAATGATTTTGGCGGCTTCGTCTAGTGGTCTAGGACGCTGGCCTCTCACGCCGGTAACACGGGTTCGAACCCCGTAGTCGCTACGAAAATTAAACCTCAGCTTTTAAGCTGAGGTTTTTGCTTTTCTACAGCTAAGAAGTAAGTGCTACGCTTTTTGCAAACTAACTACTTCTCCGGACTATGCTTGGATGATTTTAATCAGCACGCTAATGCTGGCTGATAGAAAGTCCGGAAGTCCACTATACACAGGGTAACTACCAACGAAGCTTGTCGCACCACCCTACTCAATTCCCCGCGAAGCTGGTTGCATCACCCTGTTTTCCCTCCCCACCACAAAAAACTTCTAAAAACATGGAATTTGCGCAAATTTCGGTGTTTTTCCCCGTTCATTTAAAACTTTTTTCAAGAATTTTAAAAAATAATACAAAATGGTGGCAAAAAATGGTATATTTAGGTTAATTGTGGTAAATAGTGGGTAACTAATTAAGAAGATGCGAATTCAATCATTTATAGGACATGCTCAAACTTCCATAGATGCGAAGGGTCGTACTTCTTTTCCACGGGAGTTCAGACGCCTCCTCGTCGATGAGGATGGAGCCGAAGTGGTGGTTAGCCCTGGCCCTAATAGATCTTTAATTCTCTTTACGGTTAAAGAATGGAATGCGTACATGGATGAAATATCTCGACGGCCGCGCACCAAGCAAAACCAAGAGTTTGCAAACCAACTTTTGGCTTTTGCCCATTGCACCAAGTTAGATGGTCAAAATCGCATTTCTCTAAACTCGACTTTATTAAAGCATGCCATGCTAGATGGTGAAGTTCTTTTTACAGCCCGTCAGGGAAAAACTTTGGGATTATGGAATCCGCAAAGGTGGAATGAGCTTTATGGACTTAGCACAGATGACGCACTGGCAACCTTTGACGAAGGTTTTTGGGTAGAAGAGCCGGGGAGGGATGATATTTGAGCTTTTATCACGAACCGGTTCTTTTGGGAGAAGTAATGGGTTTTTGGTTGAATGAAATTCCTGGCGAATATACAGACTGCACCATGGGTGGTGGTGGCCATTCGCACTATGCGCTACAAAAGCTTAGCCCCGGTAGTGTTTTGCACGGCTTTGATCGGGATGCCCAAGCTATAGATTATGCTAGGCAAAGGCTCAAGCCTGCCGCTGGAGTAGATTTACATATACATCATTTACCATTTTCAGAGCTTTCTCAGGTGCTCAAACCTCAAAGCCAAAATGGCATTTTATACGATTTAGGAGTTTCCTCACGGCAGTTGGACGATAAAAGTCGTGGTTTTTCTTTTTCCACAGAAACTCCTTTAGATTTGCGCATGGATCAAAATGCGTCTTTAGATGCCCAAGAGTGGCTTTTTAACAGTAGTTCCGAAGAACTGAGCAATGCTCTTTATAGAAATTCTGATATGCGCAGCTCTCGCAGATTGGCGAGGAATATTTTAGCAGAAATAGACCCCAATACAGAGGTTTTGCCCGAACATATTCGCCGCGCACTGCTCAAAACCTATCCTCGCCAAAGTCGTGATATTAATAGCTTGTT
This sequence comes from Fibrobacter sp., assembly GCA_012511955.1. Classification (GTDB taxonomy): domain Bacteria; phylum Fibrobacterota; class Fibrobacteria; order Fibrobacterales; family Fibrobacteraceae; genus JAAZFC01. Next base: position 17,342 of record JAAZFC010000027.1, read on the forward strand.
AGCACGAGTTTTCCAAGCCGTCCGCATGGAAGTTAATGGCGAAATTTATGAGATTGAAGTTAGTTTGCGCTATGCAGTGCAGGCTTTAAAGCCTGGCGGTGTGCTTTGCGCTATCAGTTATCATTCCGTAGAAGATCGCGCGGTGAAAAAAACAGCGGCAGAATTTTTGCAAGCTTGCGTTTGTCCGCCGCGTTTGCCTATATGTCAATGTGGAGGAAGCCATCGTCTATTAAAAAAGCTTGTCAATAAACCTTTGCTTCCCACCAGTGAAGAAGTGGCTCGTAATCCACGAGCGCGTTCTGCTAAATTAAGGGTGTATCAGCGTTTATGAGTCAGTCTTCTAATAAAAGCGCTTTGGCGGTGGTATTGGTAGTGGTGTTAGCTTTACCAGTTTTTCTTTCCATACCTGTTTGGAAGCAAAACACCTATTTGGAACTTATGCGCAATCAGGCTAAACTCAAAGGTGAACTGGCCTTGTTAAAGGATTCCTTAAGCGTTTTAGATAAGCAAATTACCGAATTACAGTCTTTGCAACGCATGGAAGCTTTAGCACCCAAATTTGGTTTAAGTTTTAATAAAAATCCCATAAAAGTAATGGAAATTCCCACTACAGGAGCTAGGCCATGACTAGGGATAGAGTAGGGATTTTAGTATTAATTACCCTAGCAGCTTTTGGGATGTTATGGGCTCGCACTTTTCAGGTGCAAGTGGTGGAAGCCAATGTCTATGAGGGCAAAGCTGAAAATCAAAGTTTACGCCGGGTAATATGGAGGCCTCAGCGCGGTTCTATTACCGATAGACATGATCGCATTTTGGCTGTGGATCAAAGCAGTTCCCAGCGTTTAACTCAACCCATTAAGCGCAATTACCCCCAAGGGCGCTTGGCTTCACAGGTTTTAGGATTTATTGGCAACGAAGGTAAAGGGTTGCAAGGCTTAGAATATTATTTTGAAGAGCGGTTGCGCGGCATAGAAGGTTGGTCTTATTTGACTGTGGATTCCCGTCAACGGCCTTTGCCAGGTTTAGACCGCAAAGGTATGGTTCCTACTCCTGGCTTTGCTGTAGCTTTAACCATTGACAACGATATACAAGAAATCGTGGAAAATGCCCTGCAAAAAGGAGTTAAAAAACTAGAGGCTGACAGAGCTTCTGCCATTGTGGTGGATCCCAATACGGGAGAAATCTTGGCCATGGCGGCTTATCCCAATTTTGACCCGAATTTTCCCCGTCAAGTTAAAGGAAACGAGGTTCGAAATGATGCGATTTCTTTGGTTTATGAGCCTGGCTCTACTTTTAAACTGATCACCGCCTGCGCTGCCCTTGAAGAGCAAAGCATTGATCCGATGAAGTTAATAGATGGCGAAGGTGGGAGACTGGTGCTCTCCAATGGCGAAGTGATTCGCGATGGGAAAGACTATGGGCAAATGAATATGTACGATGCCATGGCAGTATCTTCTAATGTGGCATTTGCGAAAATCGCCAGTACCGTGGGGAACGAAAAGTTTTATCGCTTTGTGCGTTCATTTGGCTTCGGAAGCCCCACTTCCATTGATTTGCCTGGAGAAGAATCTGGTCGCTTAAAATTACCTCACCAATGGAGTGGGCGCACTCTTATTACTATGGCCATGGGGCACGAGATTTTGGTAACACCTTTGCAAATGGCCATGGCTTATTCGGCGGTGGCAAATGGTGGGGAGCTTTTAATGCCCCGAATTATCAAAGAATGGCGTAATCAAATCACCGGCGAAGTGCTCGAAACTCCAGAAAAAAGAGTGATTAGACGAGTAGTTTCCCAAGAAACAGCCGCCATGGCTCGCTCCATGATGCGCGAAGTAGTAATTCGCGGTACAGGTAGAAATATTCGCTCGCAAAATTTGGATTTCGCTGGTAAAACTGGTACAGCAGAGAAGTTTAATGTCATAGAAAATCGCTACGATCGCAACTCCATGACTTCGTCTTTTATTGGCATGGTTCCCGCTAATAATCCTCGCTATGTGGCAGTGGTTTTAGTTGATGAACCCCGTACCTACACCTCGGGTGCTTATACTGCTGGTCCTATATTTAAAGAAGTTTTAGAACGCATTTACGCTCATCCCCAAGCATCGCCTTTGCAATACAATTTGGCGCATATTGCAGGGATAGATAGTTGTTTAATCTTTAATTACATAGGTTTAACGCAAAAAAATGCTCGCGATAGCGCAGATTTGCGTGGTTGTAAGTTGAAATTTGCGGGTAGTGGTACCCAAGTAGTTTCACAACAAGTTTTAAATCAAAGTTCTGGGGAAATAAAGCTGACTTTGGGTGTTCCCATTTATAAATCCATGCCCGATTTACTCGGCTTGCCTTTGCGCGATGCCATGGAAGTCTTAGGCGGAGCTAAAGCTTATGTAAAAGTAAGTGGCAAGGGGTGGGTAGCCAAACAAGAACCTAAACCCCACGAAAATCTCAATAAAAATCAAATGATTCACTTAACATTGCGGGAGGCGAGTTAATGACTGCCTTTGGTTTAAGTGAATTGCTCTTAGATTTGCCGGTGATTGCGCGTTTTAATTTCCAAGAGATAGAAGTTAAAGCCCTAAGCGATGATTCTCGCCGAATTTTAGCTGATTCATTGTTTTTTGCCATCAATACCAGTAGGGCTCAAGGGGTGGATTTTGTGCCTCAAGCGTTGGAAAATGGCGCTGTGGCAGTGATAGCCGAAGTTTCTCCTCCCCAAAACAACAAGATTCCCTGGATTCAAGTGGAAAACATAGGTTTGGCTCGCTTAAAATTAGCGCAAAAGTTTTACGGCAACCCTTTTGAAAATATTCAATGTCATGGTATTACCGGGACTAATGGTAAAACTACCACGGTTTTTATAATGGAGCAAGTGCTTAAACATGCGGGCTACAAAGTAGCTTTGCTAAGCACGATATTGCAACGCATAGGAACACAACAACAAGCTAGTGAACTTACCACACCAGGCTTATTAGACTTATATGCTTTTGCTGCACGGGCTGTAGAGGCGGGTTGTGAGCATTTAATAATGGAAGTTTCATCTCACGCATTGGATCAAGAACGCATTGCCGGTATGAACTTTAGCACAGTGCTGTTTTCCAATTTAAGTCAAGATCATTTGGATTATCACGGTACTTTAGAAGATTATTTTGCAGCCAAAAGCAAATTGTTTACAGATTATTCCTATAACCACGCGTTGATCAACATAGATAATGCTTGGGGACAAAAATTGACCTCGGCGATTTCCGCAACTAAGTTGGTCACGGTGGGGAGGGAAAAGGGCGTGTTTAGCCCGCAAAATGTAGAAGTGAGCGCCCAAGGCATTGCCATGACTTTGCCGCAATTATCAGAAAAACCCATAAAATCTAAGCTAATGGGCGATTTTAATGCAGACAATCTTTTATTAGTAGCCGCTTGGGCATGGGTGTTAAAATTACCTCTTCCCAGCGTAAATAAAGCTTTGCAACAAGCTTATGTGCCCGGTCGTATGCAGTTGGTTTACAACAAAGCTTCTCGCAAAGTATTTGTGGATTACGCTCATACTCCCGATGCTTTGGAGAGAGTTTTACAAGTTGTGGCTGAAATTTGCACCGGAAACTTGCATTTGGTATTTGGTTGCGGTGGCGATAGAGACAAAAGTAAAAGACCTTTGATGGGTCAAGTGGCACAAAAATATTCTCGTTTTTGTTGGGTAACATCCGATAATCCGCGCACCGAAGATCCCCAAAAAATCATCGACGATATTTTGCGGGGAATGGCTGAGTCAAAACCCCAAGTAGTGGTGGATAGGCGAGTGGCTATAACTCAAGCTTGTCGCGCTTTGCAAGCAGATGACTGCTTAATAGTGGCCGGCAAAGGTCACGAAGAATTTCAGTTGGTGGGCGACAGTAAGCTTCCCTTTTCGGATAGTCAAGTAATTTGGGAGGCTTTTAATGATTGATTTGGATTTAACAGTAGCCGAAATGTTAGAGATTCTAGAAGCCGAATTGCATCATGGCAGTGAAGAAATTTTGCGAGAATCAGTGAGATTGTGCATGGATTCACGGCAGGTGGACTCTTCTGCGATTTTTTGGCCTTTAGTGGGTGAAAATTTTGATGCCCACGATTTTATAAAAGATGTGATTAAACAAGGAGCCTTAATGAGTATTGTAGAACAATCTAAAGCTCAAAATTTACCTTTGTGTGCTTATGTTCCAGTGGATAATAGCACTACCGCATTGTTGAAGTTGGCAAGGGGTTGGCAACGGCGTTTTGGTGCTAAAAAAATAGCCATAACGGGCAGCAATGGTAAAACTACCACCAAAGATATGGTGAATGCAATTTTGCAAAAAACCATGAATACCATTGCCACTCAAGGCAATTTCAACAATCAAATTGGCGTTCCTCGCACCTTGTTTCAAATAAACCATCAAACAGAAGTGGCCATTGTAGAAATGGGAACCAATAGTCCTGGAGAAATACGCACCTTGTCAAGAACCCTAGAGCCCCATATAGCTG
>JAAZFC010000028.1 GCA_012511955.1 Fibrobacter sp.
TATTCCTTAAATCAGCAGCAAATTTCTTGCGGTCTTTGTAGGATACATATCTGAGTGTGTTGCGAACTTGGTGAACAAGACAGCGCTGATACTCTGTATTCGGAAAAGCAACAGAAATAGCCTCCTTGATTCCGGTAAGCCCATCGGCGCAGATGATGAGTATATCTTGCAAACCACGATTTTTGAGGCCGTTTAGGAGGCTCAACCAATACTTAGAACTTTCATTTTCACCGATGTTAATAGAAATAACTTCCTTATGACCGCTACTTGTTATGCCTAAAATCACATAGGCAGCGAGCTTACGGATGAGGCCATTGTCGCGAACCGAGTAATGTATGGCGTCAATGAAAAATACTGGATAAACGCTTTCCAGTGGGCGATTTTGCCACTCCTCAATCTGCGGAAGTAGCTTATCTGTTACATCGGAAATGAAGCCTTCTGAAGCCTCGAAACCATAGATATCCATGAGTGTATCGGAAATCTGGCGGGTGGTCATGCCCTTGGCGTACATCGAGATGATTTTCTGGTCAATCTCAGAAATATCCTTCTGGCGCTTTTTGACAACCTGCGGCTCAAATTCAGATTTGCGATCCTGGGGGACTGCGATTTGTAATTCGCCAAGGCTGGAGCGTAAACGCTTAACCTTATGCCCATTACGAGCATTACCGCAATCGGTACGCTGAGATTTTTTATAACCTAAGTGGTTGTCCATTTCTATTTCCATCATAGATTTGATAGAGCCTCCAAGAAGATCCTTAAGGGCTTCCTGTAAACTGCTTACATCTTGGATGTCGTATTCCTGTATAAGTTTCTGTATGATTTCATGCTTGCCAGCTGTCATGGGTTTGCATTTATAGACTGATTTCTTTTCTTTTGCCATGTTGAGGCTCCTTAAATAAAATTTACTATAGAAAGCCTCGCTCGTCTCTATGACAAACTCAATTTACAGACTTTTTTTCGCAGTCCCTATTTTAGAAATAAGATATCTGACTTGCAGGTTCAGTTAGCTCCCATTGTTGATTATCGTTAAATTTAAAATTTTCTTTTAAAACATCTAATAAATCTACATTGCCGATGATTATTTTTTCAGAAAAAATAAAGTTCATCATTTTTAGAAATATTTCGTTGGTGTCTTAGCTGCCTTTTTCGAGCAACCATTCTTCTACTAATCCCACAAAAATATGCTTAACCTCTATATCTGATTTGTGTTCTTCCACAACAAAAGTGGAAGATTTTTTAAAGGTTACCAAAACATCACCTTTAATGCTAGTCATACGATTAATTTGCCGAGGAGTGAAGGTTTTTTGCACCAACCATTCGTAATCCACCAACTCAAAACCATTTCTGATACACGCATTAGTGATGGCTTTCCACTCAGCACCGGACAACGAATGATAAGTCAAAGAAAAGTGCTTATTGGGCTTTAAAACTCGTCGGATTTCAGCAAAAGCTTTATCAATCTCAACTTCGTAGCTAAGGGCATCTTTATCCCTGTCTTTACTATCAAAAATAACGATTTCATTATTGTAATCAGGAACAAATTTCAGCTAAAGCTAGGCTTTTCGCATCATTTTGGAAGGTTTTGTAATAATTTTGATACTTAGTGGGGTTAAAATCAAACTCGCCATTATTGCCAAATTGATTCAAGTAATCTTCTTTACCTTTAAGAATCTTAGAAAATCTGTTTTCAAAATAATGAAGCACATTGTTTTCTAAATATGTTGGCCCAATGTAAAACCCAGTCATCCATGCGCCAGGAGCCATTGCTCCTCTGCTTCTTATGGGTGGGAGTAGCTTTGAGCAATTCGCCAAGTTAGCAGTAAAAGCGAGCTTTAATAAATCTCTTTCTCTGCCAGAAGAATGCTTTTCTATTAAAGCCAACAATCGAGCATGACACGCAAGAGTTCTTTTAGTAAACAAGTCAGAAACTCTCATGCCTTCTTTAGCAGAAATCCGGGAATTTTGGATCAATTTTGTGGTAGGAAACCAATCAGTTATTACTTGGGCTTTTTCCCCCAATACTTGTGCATTTCGTATCTGTCTCTTTTTTGTTTCATTTTGCTTTAACAAACTATACAAAAAAACAAGTTTAATTGGTTAAACCAACACTACAGATTCTGCGATCATGTTTTTATTTTTTTACTCATTTTTGTTTTGGAGGACGCTTAGGTGGTAGCGGTGGGTTTTTATAAATTGGCACACTATCTTTTATATGTTTAGTCCGTTCCTTGGGATTGCTTTTAGAGCATCCTTTTGTGGGTGTTTTCCTATTATTCATAATTATGATACTTCCTCAAATATATTTCAATCTCATTATTAGTTTGTTTAATTAGCCAATTTACATGCCTTATATCAAGCTTGCTTTGCAAGCTCAATATTTCTGCCCTATCTTTTTCACGATAATCAAAAAAAACGCTTAAAGCTTCATCCTCATCTGTTTTTCTTCTATAGTACTCTGACCATACTTTCTCTAATTTATTATTATATGATGCATACAGCATTCTTAACTTCGCTAATTGTCCCATTTCTTTTTCAGAGAAAACTAATTGATTCTTTATTAATAAAAACACTTGCATTATTGAAATTAATAAAAAAGCAACCCAAGCATATTTCTCAAAAAACTTCCATCCTAAAATGCCACTTGAAGAAACTATTAGAATCATAATCTGGAATATTTTTCTTAAGCTTTTCTGAAGCCCCAGATACTTTGTTAAATATATCTCACCAAATTTAATATCTAACATTTTATACCAAATTTTATCTATCATTTCAATACTTCTTCTCTGCCTACAATTAACTCAGACAATTTTGGCTTAGTAAATGAGTAAGAATAAACAGTTTGTTATTCGCTTATTATTCATTAAGCCAATTTAAAGCTTTTTCAGTTATTCCTTTATACCAATCCTTTTCAGATTTTGCTTTCTCCACTAATTCGTTAGAATATTCGAAAAACGCTTGAACGTGTTTTGGTTCAGGAATATAATCAGCTTTATAGGAGTCTTCTACCATTTTTAAGAATATATTCAGTGGTAATGGTATAATTGTAGAAGTTCCTCCGTAATAACTTACATTTGATTTATGTAACACATAAAAATGAGCGATAACTGCTTCATTTATTTTGGGAGCAATAAAAAGACAATATGCGGGTTTTCCCATTTCCTTTTTGAATTTAGCAAGATGTCTTGTTACGGGTTCTCCTTCCGTTTCGTATTGCCTTTGACCACTTTGTAAAGTAACTTCCACAGTTAACCCGAAACTTTCATAGTCGCAAACAATATCCGCCATATTGCCTTGAGCGGTAGCCATTGGATTACCAAAATCATCAAATTTTAAATTAGCTTTAATATTACCACCATCTAACATTGTCATTGCTCTCCATGTGTTCCATTCAAGCATCAAAGGAGCGTCATATAATTCTTTGTCTAAGATTTGAGAAAAAACAGTATTGATATCGTCAAATAATTTATAATCCTTGATTTCTTTTGTTTGTTCAGAAAGTATCCGCTCTTTCCTTAGTTCTAAATTGTCAGCATATATATCTTTTAATTCCAATAAGCTAATTTCATCACTTATCTGAATATGAGGAAATTCTGTATTAATTTTATTCTCTAAATAATCTCTGTCGTCTGTATATAACGCTGGTAGGGTTGCGTTTCCAAGATAATTGATGTATTGCTTTTCATCATCAATAAACTTTGGTTCTCTTTCTGTGTTTTTCAGAAAAAAATCCACTTCTGTAACCTTTTCAGGAACAATTGATAGTGATTTGCCTAGATGAGAAACATTTACTATTCCAGTAGCTCGTAAATATCTAAAACAAGCATCCGCGTAATCTCTCATATTACTTGCTTTTGTTTTTAGGAATCTCTTTATAGACTTATCTCTTGTTTCTCGTGTCTTAGTTTCTCCCTCTCTAATTTCATCTTCATAAATTACTCTGAGTTCTTTTTCTAAATATTCTGCTCTAAACTTCTTATACTTACCTGTGTTTTTAGCCTTTAATAATCTAAATTCTTCGATTTTATCTACAATCTTGTCAAAATCTCTATAATCAACCAATTGCAAACCAAAAATCCTCAATTCATCGAACTTTAAAGAACCAAAGTGTCTTATAAGCCTAAATATCTCTAAATAAGGTTTTACCCAAAAGTCTGCTGCTTTTTTATTAGGTTTATGAAAAGGGGACGGCACTTGAAACTTATATAATTGGCGTAAAAAAACTTCGCCTTTTCTTTTACTGAAAACCAATTGTCTTCCTGCTTTTGTGAGTTTAATTTTAGGCGATAAAACAACAAAACCTAAAGACTTTGGTGCACGATTTATTCGGTCCCTTGCACTGAAAGCTGGATCTTTAGCTCCTTTTCCATTAAAGAAATTTTCTTCTCGTAATAATTCCATAAAAGCCACTTGGCTTTCATAATTCCATTTTTGACCTTCAAAATTGGCGTTTAACAATTCAATCTCCGGTATCATCTTTTCCGGAGTTCGAGGAGAGGTAGTTACAAAAATTACTTTACTGCTAATTGTTGCCATAAAAAAATTAATAAGTTAAAGAAAGTTCTATTTGTCCAAAATTAATTGCAGGGCATTTTTTTGGGGAAATAACTCCATAATTTGAAACTAAAACATGATTCGCAGATGATTTAAAGCGATTTCTTATATTAACAGCATAAGTTTTGGGATATTCATCAACAATCAAATCACCATACAATTCTTCAATTAGTGGCGTACGCCCTATAACCATTAGTGCTTTACACTTTAAATTTCGATAATTTTCAGCTAATTCCCTTTGATCTTCTTCAGTAAAGCCATTTTTATACTCACTATTTCCATAATCAGAGAAAACACAGTCGTAAGGTGGATCTAAAAACATAAAATCTTCTTCATTTGCTTTTTCAAAAATAGCCTTATAATCTAAGTTATAAATTTCTGTATTCTTTAATAGGCGGTAATGCGAGTTTGTTATTAACGATGTGTTAAAGTTTTTATATCGCCCATATGGCACATTAAACTCACCTTTTGAGTTATAGCGCACCATCCCAGAGTAAGCTGTTTTGTTTATATAAAAGTAAAGCGTTGCATCTGAATATGTTTTTTTAGCATTGTTATTGAACATATCTCTCATTTTATAATAAAAAGGCTCATTATCATCTTTTACTCTTTTTCTTGGGTTTTGTGCCTTCAACATCTCAAAATTTCTTCTATTGTCTTTATATTTTTTTTCAATTTGTGATAGTTCTTCTCTTATTGTTTCAAAGTCAGATTGAATTCCTTTATAAAACCCCATTAACTTAGCGTTGATGTCATTTATTATAGCTTTTTCAGGTTCTAAATGAAAAAAAACTGCACCGCCACCAAAAAAAGGTTCAATATATTTCCCTTTGTACTCAGGGATATGTTTTATTATATGTGGAATTTCTTTGGACTTTCCACCTCTATATTTTAATAAAGGTTTCATATTTTTCACCTTTTATTACAGTAGTTACTAATTTTTTCTGCAACCACACTTAATATTTCCTTAGCATCTTCCTCTTCCACAAGAATCTCATAAACTTTATCTGCTGACCATAATTGAAGAAGTTCTTTTTCATTAATACTAAAAAAAACAGCTAAAAGTGTTACTTGTTCACGCCTTGCTTTGCGATCACCGTTTTCAAATTTGCAATAAGTTGCGGCATCTACATCTAAGAAAGATGCAACTTTTCTTTGTGGTATATTTTTTAACCCACGAAGCTTTTTTAATCTATTTCCAAAAATACTTGACATAATTTCGACTTGACAACATTTGTCAAGATTAAATATAATTAAAGTTATTTTTTTAGAGGTTTATTTTTGAAAACCACTACTAGCTCTAAGTCAATATTGCTTTTCAGTTACCTATAACAGTTTGGCGACATAACATAAAACAAACTTTACGGACAAATGTTAATGAGAAGCTAATAAACTTTAACAGCAAATGCTTAATTTTATCAATTTGTCCATCTTGCATTCAACTCGCCTGTTGCACATGTTTTTTTACTTTATTTCCTTAATCATTTTCTTAATAGTAAGATTTTCAAGTTTACCAGCGATTGCATCATCATTGTCCTTATAGTGCATTCCATCATTATATATCACGCCTAAAAGGTAATATGTTTCTGGAATTATTATCCCTTTGCTTTCTGCAAACTTCAACTTCTCTGATGTTCGGTGGGTTAAAAGAAACTCTTGCTTTAAGTCAATGTCAGTTAGCTTATCATAAGCAAATTTCTCGACTTTTTTTCTAATAGAACAACATACAGCAAAAGGGTCATATTCTTGTTCTTCATTTTTATATTTTTCAAATTCTTCATTAATATACTCATCAAATATAGACGAGTCTCCCCAAGTTGGTTTTAAATTTAAAGCTTCAAATTCTGTTCTGATATTAATCGTCTCTGAGTGATAGTGAAGATGATATTTTGATAAATTATCTGCAATTGTTACATCTTGACGACTCAATAGTATTTTTCTAAAATGAGGATTTATTTGAGCATTTTTTTTGTCAATAAAATGAACCCTTTGTTTGCTGAAAGTAAAGTTTTTAAAGAATAAAGGATTAAGGTGAGTTAAAATTAAAGGATAGAAATTCTTTCCTTTAATTTTCATGTTTTCTATTAATTGAGTAATGTAGTATTGTACTGCAATTAGGTTTGCATCATCTAAATAATCAAAAACTTCATCAATAATTAATATACAATTATCCTTTTCAAGACTTAACTCAGCTTTCTTTAAAAGAGCTATGAAACACATAACATCTCTTTGTCCATTAGATATATAGACTGTACTTGGAACAGAGACAATTAATTTTCCATTTTTTTCAATTGGTTTAAAATCTTGCCAACTTGAATTGAAATCTTCAAAAACCTTGATGTATTCTGTTTTTTCTAATTCGTATACTTGTCTTTTACAAGCAGATTTAAATCTTTTTTGGTCTCTATTATAATCTTTTGACAGCTGAATTGCTGTAAGATAACTGTCTGCGTCTGTATTATAGCCTAAATCAAAAGTTGATATAAATTTTGCCAGTGTTGATAAATTATTTATTGTTTTTAAAAAATCAAGTTCATTGTTATCAATCCACCCTCTTAACTCTTCAGCCGTATTATTTTGTTGGTTTACTCTTTGAATGAAAGATGCAATACTACTTTGGAAAGTTTTTCCATTAATTCTTGAAAGAGTTGAAAAATGGGAACTAAGCTTTTTTATAAATTTCTTGTTTTGATATAGAACTGAAATATTTCTTAAAACTTTACCATTTACACCAAATTCTTCTTTTTGGCTGTTTATGGAATAATCAAAACCTATATTTTTTGGTATAGAGTTAATAAGTATAACTGGCGGTGTCTCTAAGGATGCTGAGGCGATTACATTTCCACCAATTCTACTTTTTCTTGCTTTTGCAAATAGCTGATTATTAATTACAAACCAATCAAAATGCGGTCTAAGTTGATTTGTGTTTTCATCAGCAAATAAAGTAATTTGATTTTTCCCATTCATAGAGTAAGTTAACTCGATAGTAGGTTTGTTGTTTTCGTCTTTTTGAAAGAAATCAGTCTTTTCTAACACTATTTTTGTTGGACGAAGTCTAATGAATGCAGTAGCTAAAGAACTTTTTCCAAAACCATTTGGTGCTACTAATATATGAGGTCTATTGGGTCTTAATTCAAACTCAAATGTTGAATTATGAGCGTTATCTCCTATTCCTTTGATATTGGCAATCTTAATTTTTTCAATCATTATTTAAATCATGTTTAATTTTTATATGCACACTACTTTTTTCGTTTACTCCACTATCTTCTCAAAGATTGTGGAAATTAAACCTAAAACTATGTAAATAATAGTTTACTTTAAGGGTTAAAACAAAAGTTTTCTTGAAACAACATAATCTCATTGCAATTACCGGGACGTTGCGGGGTGTCTCCGCATAAGGGGTAGCGGAGAACGCGCCGGCACTGAAATGCGAGGGGCAATGTGTTGTCGGGCGTGGTCACAGGGGGGATTTTCCACCCCCATATAAACAACTTTTTATTAGAATCTGCTATCTCGGGATGATTTTAGCTTGCGTGAGGGATAACAGCGATATCCTTTGCGTTTCGCGATATTTTCAAAATCGATACAGTCGATACAGTTTTGCACGAAATAACGCAAAGATACAAGCGGATAGCCCGACCTTGCTTGCAAGGGCACGCCCAAATACTCAATTTACTACTGATTTTTCGGCATCTTGGTACAATTGTTCACTACTCTTACCCTTCATTTAGTAGAAAAACCACTCGATGACCGTGGAGATAAAGCAGGGTGATGCGACAAGCATTTCAGGGGATCAAGTAGGGCGTTTCAACGAGCCTCTCGCATAGTAGTCAGTAGGGTTATGCCACCAGCTTTTGGGGCAGTAGTAAGTTTGTAGAGAGGTCGGAAGCTCTAAGACTTGCAAACACCCGGGGACCATGCTTGGAAACTTCTCACAGAAAAACCTGCATTGCCTGTTTTTTCTGCGGAAGTGTAAAAAACATAAAGGTGCCTTTTCAAGCACCTTTTTTAAAAATACTTTCAAGTTGTTTTATTCAGCAGGGTTATCAATTATTTGCTGAACTTCGGCTTCGCTTAGCGTGGTAATGCGGGCTATGGTATCAATATCGAAGCCCTCAGCGTGCATGGATTGAATGATGACTCGATCTCTTTCTGCTTTACCTTTGGCTAGGTCTCTAGCCTCGCCTCTAACTTCGCCTTCCGCTAAACCTTCATCACGAGCATAAGCTTTTTCCGCTTAGGCATCGCGACGAAACTTCTCCTTAGCTTCAAGCAGAGCCATAAATTCTCAGTTTTCTGTAACTTTCAGGTAGTCCTGGTAAATTTGCTTTAATGCAGGATCTTCGAATACTATGTCGTTAGCCATGTCATCCTCCATTTGGGTTAGAAATATACCATTTTTTCGGGCTGCGCAAGCGCACTACTTCGTTATGCGTCGGATTAAATTCACTCGAAATGCTACAGCATTACTCCTGAATTCTCCCTTGACACTGAACATCGTGTTCAGTGCCTTTCAGGCTCCCTTTGGGAGTCCTCCTCCGGCATCCATGCCTCCGTAGTGCAAGCCTAGTATTGCATCTTGCTCGCTCTGAAATAAACTGTTAAAACAGTTTTTCAATAGCGGGGCTGTTAAAGCACAAAATTTAAAAAGCTAATCCCATAGCTGGCCTTAATTTGCCTGTATTCACCTCCTATTTCCAATTGACTGCCGTGTATTTTCGACAAATAGTAGTAGCTGCGGCCTATATAATTATCTTTATTTTCCAACTGTATTTCAATATTGACGAATTCATCCTTATTACTTTTTACTTACTACTCTCTTCTATGCCCGCCCCTCGATATAATTTCATCTTGCGATTTTATACAGGTTGTCTTGTCTGTCTATTGCCGTGTTTTTAAGCTTGACGGTTTGCTTTTTGGGCTGGCTTTTCATTTGAATTTATGGTACACTCAAACAAGTTTGTTGTTTTGGTTTAACAAAAGGAGCCTATTTGTTTAGACGATCTTTATTTTTGCTTTTGTGCCTTGCTCTGAACTCTGTTTGGGCTGAGGTTGTCACTCCTAAACGCATTAATGTGGCGGTGATGCCTTTTACTGGCGACAGAAGCACCGATGCGGATCATCTTGACTTTATTACGGCTACTTTTACTGTTGAACTCATCAAGTTAAACTACTTCAATGTGTTGGATCGGGGAAAGATTAACTTTATTTTAGAAGAACAGGGTTTTCAGCAGAGTGGGGCTTGTAGCTCCACGGATTGCAAGGTGCAAATTGGGCAGTTACTAGGCATGGATTATGTCATTTCTGGTAAATTGGTGCGTTTGGGGCAGGCTCGGGCGCTTAATGTTGAGTTCACTGATTTGCAAAGTGGGCGCATTGTAAAAACGATTTTTGAACAGAAAAAAGGTCGCCTCGAAGATATTTTCGAAGAAATGTGTAGCCTCACTGCCGCTAAATTGGTGCAAGAGGTGCAATACGAGCTTGAAGCGTTGCCCTCCATTGAGCATCCTAGTCAGGTTAAGCTTTCTGGCTGTGCCACTGCCAAGCCCGAAGTTCCTCAGGTGAAGGAAAAGTCTTATTTTTGGGCTAAATTATTTGCTGGAGTAGTTGGTGTGGGCGCTTTGGCTGGCGGTATTCATTATGAAAGAAAAACCCGACAAAACATCGATGAGTTTAACTTCTATCTCGCCAATAAAAACCGAGCCATGAGTGATGAGTTTCACAAAGCCGCCAAGGAAAACTCTGACATTCGTACAGGCTTTTATGTTGTTTCAGGCATAGCCTTTCTAAGTTTTCCTTTTATTGGTTTGGAGGCTAAGGAATGATGAGGTTTTTGTTTTTAAGTTTCGCCATGGCGGCGCTTTCATTCACTGTGCTTTCTTGCACTGAAGTGCCAGAGTATAATCCTCACAAAATCGACTGGAATCCTAGCTCCAGTTCTGTGGCTAGAAGTTCTTCGAGCATCTTGGTTAGGATCCCCAGCTCTAGCTCTGTGGCTAGAAGTTCTTCAAGCATCCTGGTTAGGGTCCCCAGTTCTAGCTCTGTGGCTAGAAGTTCTAGTTCTGTGGAAATTAAAAAAGGAGTGTTTATTGATGAGCGCGACAACTATGTTTATAGTTACACTTACATTGGGGAAACTATTTGGATGGCGGAAAACTTAAGATATTTGCCTGAAATTTCTAGTGGATTTTTTAGTGAAGAAGAACCTGCCTACTATGTAGCAGAATATATTGGAAAAGACTTAGACGAAGCTAAAAACACAGACAATTACAAGACTTGTGGTGCTTTGTACAACTATACTGCTGCATTAACTGCATGCCCCGATGGTTGGAGATTACCCACAACCATTGAATGGAATGAATTAAGAACATTTAACGGTAATGTACTTCAAATGAATATTAAGCTTAAAGCTACTTATGGTTGGGATAAACAGCAAGGTACTGATGAATATGGTTTTACTGCCCTTCCATGTGGCACTATGGCTCCTGTTAATTATGTAGGCGGCGATTTAAAAGCAGTTTGGTGGAAAGACACTAAGTACCCACGTTGTACGCACTTAAAAGATAGGGATGAATATTTAGGTACTTGTTATAGCTCCTTAGAAGAAGGTTATTCTGTTAGATGCGTTAAAGAAGATCCTCAATAGGGATGAATTGCTGTACCAAGCCCTCCAGAAGCTTACTACTCTCTTCGATGACCATGGTGCGGGGCTGTGGCAATCACTTAGATCTTTGGAGGTCGGGGGATAATTACGCGGAATTGTTCGCCTTCGGCTTCGTTGATGAGTTCGGTGTTAGATTGTGCGGCTAGGGCGCGGGTGATGCCCGAACCAAAACCACGATATTTCATCAGCTTGGATCCAGAAGAGGTGAGCAGGTTGTTTCGGACCACGGCATTGCCCATTTTGATGTTTTCCACGCTAAGGCTATTGGGCAACGAGCCTGGACTGAGTATTTCAATGCTATTGCCGCAAAATGATATTGCTTTTACGCCCAATGCCGGCCTAAACTGTTGGGGATAACCATTTCATCCACATACAGAAAGCCACTTTGCTGAAACAAACGCACTTGTTCGTTGTTGTCGGTGAGCTTTCTTTTGTCTGCTCGGCAGAGAGTCCGGAAGTCCAACATGCACAGGATAACTTATTGTTAGGACTTGGATTTTCGTAGTAAAATCACTCGATGACCTCTCCCAGAAAAACCTGCATGTCCGGTTTTCTGCGGAAGTAAGCTACTCAGGGACCGTGGGAAAATGCCATCTCGATACTCGCCCCTCGCCACATCTCTGGGCGCTTCTTAGATGATTTTCACAAACTCGCATCAGCTAGTTTGTAAAGAGCCCGGAAGCTCTGAGGCTTGCAAACACTCGGGGACCGTTTGCAAAAAAAACGCCTTTAAGTGCCTCTTTTAAAATTTATTTTATTGTTGTTTTATTTTGCGGATTTATCAATTATCTGCTGGACTTCGGTTTCCGTGATTTTTGTGAAGCGAGAAATTGTTTCCACATCTAAACCTTCTGAATGCATGGAGTTAACTATTTCGGCTTTACCTTTGGCTAAACCTTTGACTAGGCCTGCTTCTAAACCTGCTTCCAAGCCTTCAGCTAAACCTTCAGCTAAACCTTCAGCTAAACCTTCAGCTAAACCTTCAGCTAATCCTTCTGCTAATCCTTCATCGCGAGCATAAGCTTTTTCAGCTACGACATCGCGCCGAAATTTTTCTCTGGCTTCAAGGTAAGCCATTAATTCTTTATCTTCTGCGGTTTTGTTATAGTCTATACAAATTTAATCTAATGCAGGATCTTCTGCTCTTAATATTGACACCGTTTTATCCTCCGAGTTGTCTGCATTCTTTATTAAATATACCATTTTTTCGATGGGCTTGCTGTTTTTATTTATCATTTTCACTTTTGGCATCTCTACATATATCATTTCCACTTGCCCTAATGTGCA
>JAAZFC010000001.1 GCA_012511955.1 Fibrobacter sp.
ACCAAAACCACCATCAAGGCTTGTTTATTCAGTTTTTAATAGCACTTTTAGCGCTATTTGCAGGTTTTGGGTATGTTTATGTTCATACTATCCCAGATATATCATATACTCAAACCTTTGTCGAAAGTAAAAATGGGGTGGAATACTTTTCAAATCAAGTATTGCTGGGAACATCTTTTGTGGTTTTAGCTGTTTTGCTATTGCTTAATGCAATACTAATAAATCAAGGCTATGGGTTTAGGAGAGATCAGAATTTAAATGTAACAATCCGTAAAGAGTACCTTAAGGGAGATTACCATAAAATTTTTAAAGGCTCTTATAACGCTGCAGATAAAGGATTTTTTGATTTTTTACCTGATTTTTACAGCATTTTCTTTTGTTTTATTTTTGTGTTTCAAATTACTATTCTAGTGGCAATCTGTTTTAAAGAAAATTTCATAAATTTTTCAGGAAATTATTTAGCTCTTATTGTTTTTATAGCAGATGTTTTGTTGCTTTTTCTGTCACCGGTTATTTATGGGCACTATTATTGTAAATACAAATCGAATCTAAAATACCCAGATAAAGATGAATTTAAGTGCAATTCGAAAAGAAACTAGAACAACCAGACTTCTCGGGATTAATTCTTATATATGAGAAAACTTAGGTAAGAACAAATATGTCGGGTTGCTATAACTGCAAACTTCGTGCAAAACTGTATCGACTGTATCGATTTAGTCACTTATGGTCATTTCGCCGTCCATCCACTCATAGCGTGCTTTTAGAAAATCATAAAGTTGGTCAATTTCTTCTTCATAGGTGTCAGGCCAAGTGGGATTAGGCCAAATTTCTTTGCCCAAAATAGGCCAGCGGTAAAAGTTATTTGCTGCAGTTTGCTTCATATCTTTACCAGTTTGCTTAATAGAGTTTACTGCCGCCAACAAGTCATCTTTTTTCTCTTGCCATCTTTGTTTAACCGCTAATTCAAAATCAGGATCTTTGAAAAGTTGTACTATCCAACGAGATTTTTTTATGTAAAAAACATCGGGAATATCATTATTGTTGTATTTAGCATTACCTGCAATTAAATCAAAATCCCATAGGGGAGCCATGTACATTTTTTCTTCGTTATTACGGTAGTACATGTAAACAGAGGAGTAAAAGGTAGCGTCATTATTTTTCACAAATTCGCAAATTATGTACCAATCCACAAAAGAATTAATATCAAAATGTGGTTTATAACCCGAATCAGGATCCGTAAAATTTTTGGCATACAAAAGTGATTCAAGGTGTTCTACTGTAGATTTTAATGAGTCAAAAGTGGTTGAATCCATGGTCTTAGGAAACCTAAAGTTGAATTTAACTTCTTTGGGGGAAATAAAGTTAAACTCAGAACTTAAGCGAGTATCCACTTCTAGTAAAAAATCACCATTTTCAATATCAATATCCACTCTATCTTCATGAACTTTTATGCGTTCTATTAACTGATACACACCCAGGTATTCTCCGTTTAAAACCAATTCAACCAACTTGCTTTTAGGCGTCCACTGCACATCAGTAAAGATTTTTTGTCCCAACTCATAGGAAAATTTGTTGCGAATTAGGGATTTGTCAGAATGATTAGCTAAAAAAGCCCATTTTTTGTGTGCCGGCATACCCAGTAAGTTGTGTTTTTTGCGTAAATTAATGCTGTAAGGCTTTTTGGGATGGTGAGACCATGTACTGTTACCCCTCCCTTTTATGTCGGTTTTAAGGTTAGTTACATTGTGTTCTCCAGCGTTGGAAATGCTAAGAGTAGCGTAATCCAACTCCCTAACCTTATGAATCCAATTTTTGCTGTTGACTTTAACTGAATCGGGAGTGTTAATTCTCACAATGGGTAAATCAGTAACAATGCCATAGCTCTCTGCCTTAACTTCCTTAGTTTGCTTTCCTTTTTTACCGCTAGCAGCTACCGAAAAGTTGAAGAATCCTGTTTTTTTATGTTCATAGAGATATTGATTTTTAGACCCAGGAACCATTATCGTTTTTTGATGGTATCTTTCTCGTTGCTGAGGTCTGTTACGGTAATCGCAAAACTATCAGGCTGCTGGGAAGAACCATATTGCCAAGAAAGCAAAACGCCTTTGTTTTGAATGGTAGTGTTAAGTTCAGTAATTTCTTTGATTTCTTCATCTTGGGGCGCATTTGGCGATTTTTCAGCACAATTCACCAAAAATAAGCTCAATAAACCAAAAACGACAACTTTTGCAAAATCCACGCTATAATCTCCTTTAAAATATCATAAGCTATGCTAATAATAACTAAAATGCTGGTGAAATACTAAAATCCAGAGATGTACTTGGTTTATAAAGAAAGAGTAACAAATTTTGTTAATTCGAGAAATAAAAGAATTAGAGAATTTGCTGATAGCTATCTAGGTTAGTACGATTGGACAACCGCACAATGTAAACAACTTTTAGACGACATTCTTGAAGTTGGAAGCAACAAGAAAATGAATGCTCATTTCATCGGGAGTATTGTGTATGTTCACGATGACGTTTATACTTCTTCACGTATAAAAGAACTTACAATAATAGACGGTCAGCAGAGAATTACAACTATAACCCTCATTTATTTAACGCTTTATCAACTTGCCAAAAAAATGGGAGAAACTTCCCTTGAAAACGAAATTAACGAAACTTATTTAATTAATAAATTTTCACCCGAAGAAGAAAAGTTAAAGTTACGTCCCACTGAAAATAACGCTAAAGCTTTAAAGTTTTTGTTGCGTGACCATCAAGATGAAGAATTTAATGGATTTTCAAGATTAATTGACAATTACAATTATTTCAAAGGAAGAGTTGTAGAGGAAAATTTTGAAGCAGTTCTAACAGGCCTTTCAAAACTTATGTTTGTTGAAGTTTCATTAGACCGTGAAAAAGACAACCCACAAAGAATTTTTGAAAGCCTAAACTCAACAGGTTTGGAACTAACTCAAGCTGACTTAATCCGAAATTATATTTTAATGGGTTTAAAACGTAGAGACCAAAACAAAATCTATCAAGATTATTGGGAAGTTATAGAGAAATATGCGAAAGATGAATCTTCCAATAAAAGTCGAGTTTCAGATTTTATTAGGGATTATTTAACCGTTGAAAATAACAAAATTCCTAATAAAAGCAAGGTTTATATGGAGTTTAAAGAAAAGTACCCAACCACAACAGTTGATGAACTTGAAACCACACTTAATAAAATTAAGAACTTAGCAAAACACTATAACAAACTGATAAATCCGAAAAATGAAACTAATTCGGATATTAGAAAGCAATTGGAATATATTAATCGTTTGGAAATAAATGTAGCTTACCCGTTTCTAATAAGAGTTTTTGATGATTACACGAACCAAGTAATAGATAAAGACATTTTCGTAAAGATTTTAGAACTCATTCAAACTTATACGTGGAGACGATTTATAGTAGGATTGCCAACAAATGCACTCAATAAAATATTTATGAATCTTTATGATAAGGTTGATAATGAAAATTATCTATTCTCTATTCAAAAATCATTGTTGCAAAGATCAGGAGTTCAGCGTTTCCCTCGAAATGAAGAAGTAATTGATTCTTTAGAAGTAAAAGACGTTTATAATATCAATTCAAAAAACAGAACATACTTATTAGAGCGTTTAGAAAACTATCACAATCACCAACCTGTAAAAGTTGAAGGAAATCCAGATATAACCATAGAACATATTTTTCCACAAAACCCAGAAGTAAAATGGAAATTAGAGTTAGGTCAAAATGAGTATAATGAAATGAAATCTAACTATCTAAACACAATAGGAAATTTAACCTTGACAGGCTATAACTCTAAACTAAGCAATAAGTATTTTACTGATAAAAGAGATTTGGAAAATTCCGGATTTAAAGATAGCCGATTATGGCTAAATAAACATATCGGAGTCCTTGACAAATGGGATATATCCGAAGTAAAAAGGAGATTTGATATAATCGCTGAAAGATTTTTAAATATTTGGGCAATTCCTGATATTAACCTGGAAGATATTGCATCAAGAGAAGAAGTAAATATCTTTGAAGCAGACGACCCAAAGGGTAAAAAATTAGATTATGCTATCTTCTTCGACCAAAAATTGGAAATGCGTCAAGTTGCTAAACTATATCAAGAAGTAATTAGACAACTTTTTGATTTAGAACCACAAAAGTTTTTTACTTCTGAATTAGCTGAGAAATTAATATTAACTAAAAGCCCAACCGAAGGGAATCCAAGATCACCTATGCCAATAAACAACAACTATTTTATTGAAAGTAATTTAGATAATAATGGGAAATTTGATAGAATAAAATTGGCTTTACAGGTATTTAACCTTGAAGATGAGTTGATGATAAAATATGAATAAATATACAGAATTATTGAAGTGTAGCATTTCCCCGCAACTTGGACAAAAACGACAAAGCTAATAAGGTGTATATTTATAATGAAGGAATAACCTTATTTGCAGAAAAAAGGATATAAAATGCAATCTAAAGCAACGATAGTTCAATTTTCTCATAATGGTAACGATCTGAAGCTAGGGCTTAGCCTATCTCTTAAACTTGATTTTTCAAACCAGTAGTTCATGGTTTTTCTGCGGAAGTGTAAAAAAAGGCGCCTTTGAGCGCCTTTTCTTTTAAAATTATCTATGACTTATTGTTATTCAGTTGAATTATCAATTATTTGCTGGACTTCTGCTTCGGTGATACCCACCATATCAGCGATCTCAGCTATTGGCAAATCTCGCTGCGCTAAGCGAAGGGCAACCTCAGCTTTACCTTTGGCTAAACCTTCAGCTCTACCTTCAGCTAAACCTTTGGCTAAACCTTTATCTTCAGCGTTATACAGTCTGTTTAGTTCATCTGCTTCTTTCTTTTCTAAAGATTGAAAATAGTGAACCATATCAGTGTCGCTCATAACCCTTTTGTAATCTTCGTAC
>JAAZFC010000029.1 GCA_012511955.1 Fibrobacter sp.
ATATTTTTTCGGTGCGAGCAAGATGTTAGGCTAGGCTTGCTAGGGAGAATTCAGGAGTAATACTAACAGTATTTCGAGTGAATTTGATCCGACGCATAACGAAGCATAACGCTTGCGCAGCCCGAAAAAATTAGATGAGACCTTGGGCTAGCATAGCCTCAGCCACCTTCGTAAAGCCAGCAATATTCGCACCGAGTACATAGTCGCCGGGAGCGCCGTTGGCTTCGGAAGCTTCGTAGGCGCTGTCGTGGATGCCTTTCATAATGCTTTGGAGCTTTTCATCGACTTCTTCGCGGGACCAGTTGTAGCGCATGGAGTTTTGGGTCATTTCAAGACCACTGGTGGCCACGCCGCCAGCATTGGCCGCTTTACCGGGAGCAAAGAGGATTTTAGCGTCACGAAACACTTCTAAAGCTTCGGGGGTACAAGGCATGTTGGCGGCTTCTACCACCATTTTACAGCCGTTTTTCACCAAATTTTTAGCATCTGCCACATCTAGTTCATTTTGGGTGGCGCTGGGAATGGCCACATCTACGGGAACTTCCCAGGGACGACGACCGGCAAAGAACTTGGCGGAACTGAACTTTTTTACATAATCTTCTACGCGATCATTGCCTGAATTGCGCAATTCTACCATGTAATCGACTTTTTCTCCGGAAATTCCATCTTCGTCTAAAACAAAGCCGTCGGGGCCAGAAATGGCGATTAATTTGCCGCCCAGATCGTTGATTTTTTGCGCTAAGCCCCAGGCCACATTGCCAAAACCAGAAATGGCGAACTTTTTGCCAGCGATTTCTTCACCTTTTTTGCGGAGCATTTCTTGGGCGAAATAAGTTACCCCAAAACCAGTGGCTTCGGGACGGATTAAACTTCCACCAAAGCTTAAACCTTTACCTGTGAAAACCCCTGTGAAATCGTTAACTAACTTTTTGTAGTAGCCATACATATAACCAACTTCCCGCGCACCTACGCCTATATCACCAGCAGGAACATCAGTGTTGGGGCCAATATGACGATACAATTCAGCCATGAAGGATTGGCAGAAACGCATAACTTCGGCTTCGGATTTGCCTCTAGGGTCAAAATCTGCGCCACCTTTTCCGCCGCCCATGGGCAAAGTGGTAAGGGAATTTTTAAAAGTTTGCTCAAAACCGAGAAATTTAAGCACGGAAAGGTTTACATTGGGATGGAAACGAATACCACCTTTATAGGGACCAATGGCGCTGTTATACTGCACTCTATAGGCTCTTTGCACATGGATTTTTCCCTGATCGTCCATCCAAGGTACACGGAAAATAATGATGCGCTCTGGTTCTACCATTCTTTCGAGAATGGAATACTTTTCATAAATAGGGTTGGCTTTTATGGCGGGTTCTAGGGTTAATAAGACTTCGCTGACGGCTTGATGAAATTCGGGTTCTCCGGGGTTTCGGTCTTTAACGAAATTTAGAACAGATGCTATATAAGACATAATACTCTCTATTTAAAAAATTAATCTTCTCCAAATTTACTTAATCCCTCTCAACTCTCAAGTGAGCCCCTGCAAAATAATATTTTTCTTGCTATCGCCCATGGGCTGGGGGCAAATAAACACTCTCTTTTGAGGGTAAAACATCCTCCAAACTGCCGTTATCCTGAAGCCACTTGATTTTGTGCACATTTTTGTGGCGATATTCCATTATTATTCCTTTATTTCCCTGTAATATTTGCGGTCGAGGCCTAGCTGTTTCCGAAATATCTTCCCGTTGGGCACTCAACAGGGGTTTTTCACTAAAATCCTCTATGTTTAACACAAAGGAATCGTAAATATTTATGCCTGAATTAATTAAAAATGAACTATCATCTCCGCCCCACTCAAAATGCATCACTTGTCTATCCACAGTAATGCGTTCCAAAATGTCGTCTGAGCGGTGCCAAATCCAAATATCGCCACCATTTTTTTCGTCTCCCACCAAAAAGGCTAAGCGTTGCCCGCTTTTATCGTAACGGGGGGCAAAAGCGTCCATGGAATCCGCAGAAATCCGCACCGGTGCCAGCAAATTATAATCACTATGATAAATAGCATGACGGCCAGCACTATCCGCAGAATATGCCAAAAAATTACCGCTGGGATCAAAGCGAAATTCTTTAATTTGCTGTTTACCTTGGCTTAAATTCATGGTATGAGCTCCCTGCCAAGTGCAACGCCATAAATCACGATTCCCGGAACTATCTTGGGCGCTAAAATAAACCCAATTTTCATGGGGCTCCCAAAGTACATTTAACACTTGGGCGCGATCAAATATTTTGCGGGGATTTTTATCGTCAAAAGCCTGCCACCACAGAGATTCTTGGCCAGCACTATCCACAATACTCACAAAGCTCTGCCTGCTAAAAGCTTGTTGCACATCCACAAAGTTTTGGGGGCTACGAGTCAAACGGCGAGCTTGTTTTTCATGGCTAAAATGCCAAATATCACGCTTATTTGCCGAAACTTCTTCTAAAAACAAGAAGCCAGCAGAATCTAAACCCACCACTCGGGAGTTTTCCCGGGCAATTTCCACGGAATTTTCACCCAAAACTTGCGCCAAAAGCGAATCGGGTTGCAAACGACTATCCACGGCGAAAATTCTCGTTTCCCATTCTTCGCCATCGTCGCGCAGCCACAGCACCGCTAAGCCCACCGCTTCTCCCCGGCGACCCGGGCACATAATACGGGTTTTTCCTTCCATCAGCGGTGGCATCAACACAGCTTCCCGACCAGAAAGCACAATTAAATCCACCGCATGGGTGGATTGCGCCAATTGCCGCGCTTGGTTGAGATTCCCGTTAAATAATACCACTTGCAACTTTATGGAACTATCCCACATTTCTTGGGCTTGCAGCAAAGCTTCATTGATTTCGCTCTGGGTCCTATCTTTGCCATTGATGCTCAAAACTCCCACTTTATGCTTGCCAGCTTTTAAAATTCTGTTTTTGGGCACGGATTTGCTCTGGGGATAAGTGCTAACATAGGGAAATTTATGCAAATTACTCTCAGAGCTTAAATCCAAAGCCAAGGCATCGTAGTCAAAACATTCGTATAATTCGTGCATCCTTTGGCGGGAATCATCTTCGGCGTATTCCGCATGAATTTCCCCCGCATCTACCAAAAGCAAGTGGGGAAACTGGCTCCGCAGGTTATTTACCACGGTTTTGCGTCGAGAAAGCCCCCCCACCAACTCGTTTTCCCGATAAAATGGCGCAATTTGGCTTTCGCTATTGGCGCTAAAAGCAATGGCCACATAATTACCCTGCATCACTTCTGCTTCTTTGGCGCATTCCTGCAAAAGCGAAAGCGCCGTCAAATTACCAGGATCTTCTTTCAGTGCCCTTTGCGCATGCCTTTTTACATCGGTGCATGAACCATGGCGAAATGCTTTTTGAGCACTACCCAGATGGTCTATTTTTTCTTTATAAATCATGGCCGGATGCACTTTTACACCCACCAAATGCACCAAGCCTAAATGCCCGCCACTACGCAGAGAATATTCCAAACTCAAAGTGTTTAAGGTTAAACCCAAACCTCCACTAAGACCGCGCCAAGGACCCAATTCTGATTTATGCAAATCTTGCTCATAGCCCATGCGCAAAAACAAAGTGCGTTGCCAATTCCACTCCACCCCGTAGTGCAAACGCTGTAAACCATCGTTGCTTTTGCTATAACCCAAAGAATAAGCCCAGGGCAAAAGCGTGTCCGCCAAAGCCCAACCCAAGCGCAAAGTGGTGGGCAACTTTTCCGTGGCAGATGTATGAGTTCTGTACTTAAAACCATGGGATAAATTACGCAAAGAAAGTGAAACTTTATGCCCCCAAGGCATGTTTCCCACTACGCCTAAATCCAAAGCATAACCATCGCCATGCACATCATCTAGCTGGGAATGCAACCAATTTAGGGTAGCCCCCGCCCAAAGCCTTTCGCTCCATAAAGCTTGGGCCCAAGTGATTCCTAGGGCAAAATCCATGGCGGGGGGATCGTAATCATTTTCTTCTATATCCCTAGCACCTTCGAATTTTTTGGCAAATAAACCTGCAAAAGAAGCCCCCAAATGCCCTCTTTCCATGGGAAACACCGCCGCCACGCTTTCATGGCGATATTGGTTATAAAGTTCTGAGTGAGTAAAGTCGGCACGAAAGCCATCTCGAAACACTATTTGGGCAGGGTTCCAGAACAAGGCTGTGGGTCCAGATAAATTTGCCCCACCAAAGCCTCCCATGGCCGCTGGCGCGGTGCCAGCTGGTAGTTGCAGGAAAGCTAGAGCTGCAGTTCCCGCTTTTTCATCGGAAAATTCAAAAAAACCATGACCTGGGCCTTGGTAAGCACACACTAAAGACACCACAACTAGCAAAAGCCATGGTTTAAACTTAGTGTAACTCAAGGTTTCCTTCATTTCCAAAAAATTGGCAAAAAAAATCTAACAGCATCAATACTATTGTATCGACACTTTAGGCAATAAACTAGAGTATTCTTATAAAAAGACTACTGAATCTCTAAGACATCGTCCATAACATTCAAGCCCATCACTATTTCCAGAGCTTCTGGTTCTTCGCTACAATCAACTACTAAACCAATTTTTTTACTGGGATCTTTCTGATCTTCGAAATAAACTACTTCGGTCAACTTCATACTAATACTTGCAGCTTCGGTAACAGGAATTTCTACATTCATTCCTTTATGGATTGAACCTTCTAGTACCGAACCTTTAAAAACAATGGCTTTGCCATCGTCTGACAATGTGGTTTTTTTTACATGGAATCGAGGCATGATCTCCCTTTCGACTCAGTGAAAATCTCATCTCGGCAATACATATTTTATATCCGAGTGAGAATAATTTAACTTTTTACTTAGAAATGAACAACCGTAAAAGCAAACTAATCATCGGACGGCTACCTTTTTTGGTGGGCGCGCCCTTTTTTCATGACTTTTTAGGCCGTGAAACCCCCAATATTCAATGGATAGACGCAAATCCTGCAAAATGCAACAATTTATTAAAAACTGGAAAAATTCACGCTGCTCCTGCCTCGAGCATAGAATATTTACGCAATAAGCAACTTTATTATGCTTTAGCAGATATATGCACGGGTAGTACTTTAGATATAAAATCTGTAAAATTATTTTCTTTATATCCATTAACTGAACTTTCAGGAAAAGATGTTTTTTTGACTGAACAATCCGAAACTTCGGTTTTATTATTAAAAATTTTGCTTAAACACCTGGATATCACTCCAAATTTTGTACAAAAAAAAGATAATTCTCAAGCGCAATTATTAATAGGCGATCAAGCTTTAACAGCTTCCTGGCAAAAAGCTTGGCCTTTTGAGTACGATTTAGCCAATTTATGGCAAGATTGGCACCATTTACCTTTTGTGTTTGGACTGTGGAGTGTACGCAAAGAAGCGGTGGACACCCCCGAATTAGCCCCCAAATTCCAAGAATTTCGAAAAAAATTGCAAAAATCCATTAATAATTTTAATAAAAACAAGGGAATATCTTTGCAAAACTGGCTAAAAGCATACCCCTCGCCCATTCCCTTAGATGAACTTTTATCTTACTATAAAGCCATAGAATACAACTTTAGCCCAGATCACAAAAAATCTTTGCTGATTTTTGATAAATTAGCTCAAAAACATGGTGTCAGTAAGCCAGGAAATTTTAATTTCATCTAACTAAAAACGAGAGGCGCGAGGCAAATGCATTTCCACTTGCAAACCAGGATTTTTATTGCTTAATTTCATCTTAATATTTAGCAAAGAACTTAATTTCTTTACTAATGATAAACCAATCCCCACCCCACTAGTTCGACGGGTCATCTCGTTTTCAACTCTGTAAAAATCTTGAAACACCTTATCGCGTTCACTGGGAGATATTCCTGGACCAAAATCTCGCACATAAAAATAAAATTCTTCATTGCTTAATTTTAAACCTAGTTCAATAATACGAATCTCTGCATTAGCCGCAAACTTGATGGAATTCTCAATCAAATTCATTAGCATTTGATAAACCGCATCTAAATCCAAATAAATACTTTCATGACAATTATCTATTTGAGTTTCGAGCACAAAGCCCGCTTGCTCTACAGTTGGAGTGTATTTTTGCGCAAAGCCTTTTAAAACCGCAGCTGGATTAGCCAACTGCAAGTGCATGGGCCACTGATGCTTTTCCAAATTTGAGATATTGAGCACATTGTGTATTAAGCGCGTTAAACGCTCGGTTTCACTGGTGATAGTAGCGTAATAATGTTGCCGTTTTTCATCGCTGACCACCCACTTATTTTGCAGCATTTCTGCATACATACGAATAGAAGTTAAGGGAGTTTTTAACTCGTGACTCACCGCCGAAATAAAATCTTGTCTTTTAGCCGACATTATCATCTGACTGGCCGTGATCCTATAAACACCGTATAAACCTCCAGCGAGCACTAAAACGATGGTAAACCCCAACACTATAATCAAGCCTCCTCCTGGAGGCCGGTTAGCACTGGAAAGTGAAACTGCAAAATTCATTTCTTGTAAAGGATATTGCAACTGCGTTTCTAGCAAAACTTCTAACTTTCCTTTAACATTAGCCCCTAGCATGAGAATTTTTTCTTTACCGTCGCCAAACTCCATGCGAAAGTTTTGATCACTGCTAGAAATACGGATTTCTTTGTAAATCAAGTTGGCTAAGTATTCTTCTAAATTAACCACATAACCCTGCAAAAATCGCTGGTCTTGTCGCCACACATTGCGGTGAAACACGATATATTCATTATTAAAAGTTGCTTGAAAAGGCTCTATTTCCACATCAAAAACATCAGCTTCTACCAAAGGGCTTTTACGAGTGGAACGACGGCGACTTATACCATGTTTTTCCGTTTCAGAATCCGACTCCACATCAAAAACTATGGCTTCTTTGGGCGATGCTGTTTCAAAGCGGCGTTCAAATTGGCGATCTTCGCCCAACATGCTTTGCAATTTAGAGCTAGTCTTGGCCCCTGTGCTAGTATCAGACCTTTCTTTGTAAACATAAGGATGTGCCATTACTTGGCGAAAACTCACCCCTTTGCGCAAATCCATGGTCTCTAATACAATGCGAATTTCCCTGCGCAACTCTTCCCGTTCGCTGCGATTTTCCACAGCGATTTTATCTAAAAGCCCATCGGGTAAAACTGGAGTTCTGATAGTACCGTCGGGATCCAGTTGGAAATGTCCCACCATGCCCGCATAATGGCTTTTTACAGGATATGCTGCCAATTCAGAAAGAGTAACTTCTTCGCCACCGATCACCTGCACCGCCCTAATAAAGCGATACTCAGAATAAGAGCGGCGCTCTTCTATGGCTAAATCATCGTAAATACGCTGATTTAAGAGCTGATGAAGCAAATAGGCTTTTTCTTTTTGTCCAAAGCTAGCTTCGGTTTGCAAATGCTCCCAGGAGCGAAAAAGCAAAAATAATGTAGGCAATAGAATCACCACAAAAATCAAACTAAGCGTGATTCTAAAGCTACGCAAAGCTATACCTCATCTAAGCTATTGAGCTGATAACCCTCGCCCCGCAATGTAGTCAGGTATTTTGGTCGGGAAGAATCATCCTCTATTTTTTTACGCAACTTGGTAATGTGTATATCCACCGTGCGCGTATCTACTGCCTCAGCATTTTCATAACCCCAAACTTCTTGAAGTAATTCGTGCCGGGGAATCACCCTATTGCAATGCGTCCATAAATATTGCAGAATCTCAATTTCTTTGCGAGTAAACTCTAAAGTTTCATTGCCTTTTTTCCCCATAAAATCGCGGAAACGAACCTCTAAATCACCGATTTTTAAAACCTCATCAGGATTCACCGTTTTATGGCTACGCCGCAATACAGCTTGAACTCGTGCAAAAAGTTGTTCTACCGAAAAAGGCTTAGAAATATAATCGTCAGCTCCTAAGTTTAAACCTTCGATTATGTCGTTTTCAGAAGTTTTAGCCGATAAAATTATTATAGGAATTTCTCGATCTTTTTCTCTAATGCCATTACAGACCGAAAAACCATCTAGTCCAGGCAGCATTAAATCTAAAATAATTAAATCGTACTTACCACTGAGAGCCTTCTGTAGTCCCAAAGCGCCATCTTGCACAAATTCTCCGCGATAACCTTTGTACTCACAAAGATCCACCAAGCCCTGTGCAATAGCGATTTCATCTTCTATTATTAAAATGTTAACATTTTTTTTGTCTGTTATTTTATCCATAAGCCTTTAAAAAATACTCTTATTATTAAAGAATGTAACTTTATCTGCGTTTAAAGGTTTATATTTCTACAAACACTATAGGAGAAAACATGAAATACACAAAAAACTTTATCAAAACCTTAGTGATTGCCCTATGCTTTTTAAGTGTACAACTTACTGCTAAGGACTTCGCCAAGTCCATGCAAGAAATGGGCGAAAATGCTGTTAAAGGTTATACCCAACCATTTGTAGAAGGTATTGGTGTAGGAATGAACAGTCAATGGAGTTATACAGCCAAAACCATGTCCTTTTTGGGTTTACCCATTGGATTTAATGCGTATTTTGGATATCCCATCGTCGCAGTTAGCGATAAAATGAAAACTTTTGATTTTAAAGGAGAAATGCCTGTGGAGCCATTGCTCAAAGAATTAGGCATAAACCCAGAAGATCTTAACGCTTTAACAGAATTTAGCGACAAAGATTATGATTTAACCCAACCTTTGAAAATTAACGCCAAAGGCGTACCAACTATTTACGGTAGCAAAAAAGCTAAAAAAGTTGGCACCAAAGATGTTATCGGTGATATAGGTACACTATTTGATGATTATAACCAATTAGTCAACGATTTTAACGAAGCTTTAGACGAAGAAGGCATTTCTGAAGACGAAGTTGCTCGTATGTCCACCATAGATATGCCTGATTCAATCGCTTTACCCTTCCGCGGGCTAAACACAAGCATAGCCCCCACTCTTCCACCTGTGGGTGTAACTATGTCTTTAAGCAAAATTCCCGTCCTCAATAACATTACCGTAGGCGTACGCTGGCTACCTGAACTGTCTAATAAAAACTTAGGTAAAGTTGGTATGTTGGGTTTTATGGGTAAATATGAATTTACACACTTAATTCCCGTAATAAATAAATTACCCCTAATCCATTTATCTGCTTATTATGCCCAAACAACTTTTGACTTAACAGTTAAAGATGTTAGCTCCCTTTCTTCTTTTAACCAAACTGCAATGTTACAAGCCTCTGCGGATTTATCCTTTTTAGTAGGCGTTGGGGTTTATGGTGGAATTGGCTGGGAAAAATCCTCTTTAGATATAAAAGTAGAAGAACTTAAAATCACCGACGATATGAGCCTACCTAGCTTTAAGACCTCCATTGATGGCAGTAATAATTTGCGCACGCAATTAGGAGCTCGTTTTAGCTTTCTCGTATTTGATATTTACGCCGATGCAAACTTTGGCAGTACCACCGTATTCAACGCTGGTATAGCTTTAGGATTAAATGGTCTTTAAACTTTAGTTTAAGTATGGAGTTGGGCTAATATTTCTGTTAAAGTTTCTGCGGCTTTTTCATGGGAAACTTGACAAGTTCCCGCGCCGCTATGCCCACCACCATTAAATTGCGCTGCCACATTGCCTAAATGCACAGCGCTTTCTTTATTTATGATGGATTTTCCTAGGGCGAAAACGGTATTTTGTCTGCGTAATCCCCAAATAGCGTGAATACTCACCTCTATCTGAGGGAATAAAGCATAAACTAAAAATCTATTCCCTGCCCAGATAACTTCTTCATCGCGCAAATCCACCACCGCCACTTTACCGTGTACTTGTGTACAGCGACGCAGCTGTTCAATGCTACGATCTTGATGTTCTCTGTATATTTCTACTCTTTCAGCCACATCTGGGTTTTGTAAAATATCTTGCACCGTTAAATTGCGAAACAAAGGAATCAATGCGTGCATAAGTTGGTAATTACTTAAGCGAAAATCTTTAAAACGGCCCAAACCCGTACGCGCATCCAATAAAAAAGCTATTAAACTCCAGTTTTGTGGGTCTATAACTTCAGTTTCAGTGTAATTAGCCAAAACTGACTTATCCACGGCATTGAGCATTTCTTGATCGATACGGGGAAAGCTAAGCCTCCCCCCCAGCCAAGTGTAAACCAAGCGTGCCACAGAACCTTCGGCAGAATCAGAGACCAAATTGGGTGCATCAGCATTGAGCTTAGCCCCACTGCGGTCAAAAGCAATGGCACAACCAGGCATATAAGGTAAATTCACCAAAATATCTCTATTACCCACAGAAATTGTACCATCTTGAATATCTTTGGGGTGGGTAAACAAAATACTTTCTATGTAACCGCGATCTTGCAACAATGCAGCAGCAGCCACGCCATCTAAATCACTTCGAGTGATTAAGCGATATTTACCTGACAGTTTTATACGCTGTAAAGCCATAGTCTAGAAATTACAAAAAATTAAAATAAAGAGAAGATATTTAAAATAGTATTTTAGTTAGCGTTGCATATTTATAAGTTATAAGATAGTTTTGCCTTATGAGTAGTAAAGGATTATTTATTAGTGGTACTGATACCGATGTGGGCAAAAGTTTTGCCTGTGCCTTTGTGCGCACCATGTTAAAAACCATGGATATAGAGGCACTGTATTACAAACCCATACAATGCGGGCCTGGAGAATTAAACCAGGAAACCTTAGAAGGTGGCGACCCTGAGTTACAAACCCATTTATTGGATTATGGAGCAACTTTATGCTCCTACAACTTGCAAACTCCCGCATCTCCCCACTACGCCCTGGCTGTGGAAAATGAAGTTTTTGCTTTGGGACTATATCAAGACACTTTGGCCCTTATGGCTCAGCAACACCCCTTTACCGTAATTGAAGGCGCTGGTGGCGTACGGGTACCCATTGACGATAAGTTAGAAATGTCCGACCTAGCTAAAATAAGCGGATACCCAATTTTGCTGGTGGCCCGCCCGGATTTAGGCACCATAAATCACACATTATTGAGCATAGAGCATTTACAAAGCAAACAAATACCCATTGCTGGCTTTTGCTTTAGCGTGGCGCACAAGGATTTTGTGATAGATAAGCTGGTGGAAAGCAATTATCGCACCATTGCCCAACGCAGTGAAGTGGACTTTTTGGGTTTTATCCCCCATTGGGAGCAAGGTTGGTCTGAGCACAACTTTATCGAACATCCTTTGCAAAAATATTTGGAAAGCTTATTTTAAACTATGCAAAACCATTCCCATTATAAGCGGTTATTAGAACAGCAAAAAGCAAAAGGCCTTTTACGAGAACTTAATCCTATTAAAATTTTGCCCGAAGCTAAAGTGACTAAAGATCAAGAGCATCTCATAAACTTTGTCAGCAATAATTACTTGGATTTATCCCATCATCCGCAAATAATTAAAGCTATGGAAGTGGCATTGACTGAGTACGGGGCTGGCAGTACGGGTTCGCGTTTATTGGGTGGAGATCTTGAAATATTTCACCAAACTGAAGACTATCTCGCTAAACACAAAGGTTTTGAGGCAGCGCGTTTATACGCCACTGGTTACATGGCAAATGTGGGTTTTATCAGCGCTGTATGCCAGCGCAAGCATATTTTTTGCG
This sequence comes from Fibrobacter sp., assembly GCA_012511955.1. Classification (GTDB taxonomy): domain Bacteria; phylum Fibrobacterota; class Fibrobacteria; order Fibrobacterales; family Fibrobacteraceae; genus JAAZFC01. The sequence continues at coordinate 11,635 of JAAZFC010000029.1, forward strand.
ATAGACTAGTCCACGCCAGTGTCATTGATGGAGCGCGCTTAGCTGGGGCTAAAATTCACCGCTTTAAGCACAACGACGTCGAAGATTTAGAGAGATTATTGCAAAAATATCCTGACGAAGGGTGGATTGCTGTAGAATCGCTTTACAGCATGGATGGAGATTTCGCTCCTTTGGCAAAAATTGTGCAATTAGCAAAAAAACATGGACAAAAAATCGTGGTGGATGAAGCCCATGCCGAAGGTGTTTGGGGGCCCCAGGGCAAAGGTTTGGTACACGAATGGGGTTTAGAAAAGCAAGTGGATGCCGTAATTGCTACTTACGGCAAAGCTTATGGAGTAGCTGGGGCTTGCGTGTTAAGTTCCCAGGAACTAGCCCAATGGTTGCAAAATCAAAGCCGAGCTTTTATATATTCCACAGCCATGAGCCCCGCCATCGCTGCCGGTATTGTAGCATCTCTACAAGTGGCGGAGCGTGAATCTTGGCGGCGGGTACAAGTGCAAGAGCGCAGCACCGAATTGCGTGAATCTTTGCAAAATATGGGAATAAATACTTTAAACAGCCAAAGCCAGATTATTCCCCTTGTGATGGGAAGCAATGAAAAAGCACTAAAAGCAGCGCAATATTTGCAAAAAGAAGGGATTTGGGCGGCGGCTATCAGAGAACCCACGGTTCCTCGGGGTACAGCTCGCTTGCGCATTAACATCACCGCTGGGCATAGTCATTTGCATATAGATAAACTAATTTGTGCTTTACGGAACTTCTTTAAAAAAGAACTTTAACATGAAAAACCAAAAAATAATCACTTGTTGGTTGCCCGGTTGGGCCTCGGATTTTAGCCCTTGGAATGACCTTATTTCCCAACGCTTTCCTCGCTGGGAACATCATTTTGCTTCTTATAGCGATCTTTTGAATCACAGCGATGATTTAAGCGCTTTGCCAATTTTGTCAAAATCTCAAGTGGTAATAGCTTGGAGCTTAGGCTCACTTATTGCGCTACAAAACGCTCCTTTGTGGAAAGCTGAGCAAAAATTGGTACTGCTTAGTCCTTTTACCAATTTTTGCGAAGGAAAAGGAGCTTGGCCTCCCCGGATTTTGCAGATGATGGAGCGTAAAGTAAAAGATGATCCTTTACAAGTTTTAACAGATTTCTCTCACCAACTAGGTCCTATCAAACCCGATGACAAGAAGCTTTGGTTGCAAAATGCCCTTGAATATTCCCCAACTAGTTTGACTTTGGGATTAGAATATTTACGCACTCAAAAAACAGATATACCAAAGCACAACATAGCGGCAGAAATTTATCTACTTGCTGGAGAAGAAGATAAGATCGTTGCATCTTCTTTGGGGCAAAACTTGGCCACTGAGCTTAAAGTGAAGCAACACAAAATACTGCCTGCCAGCGGACACTGGCCGCTAAATAACGCATTTTTAGATGCTATAGAGTTTATAGAAAAGCAAATTTGCTAAATTGTGGCGGTGAAACAACGCATTGCTCAACAGTTTAGTCTCCAAGCCCATCGCTACGACCAAAACTCAGCCATTCAAGAACTACTAGCCCAAAGAATGGCTGGTTGCTTTATGGAACCCATGGGAAAAGTCATAGATGTGGGGAGTGGCACGGGACATTTGGCAACTCATTGCTTATCCCATGGTGCCCAAAGCATACAAATGCTGGACTTAAGCGATGCTATGCTCGACATTGCTAAGCAAAGAATTTTAGACTCAAAACCCTATTTTTCTGTGCAAACTTGGGCTGGCGACGCAGAAACTTATGTCCCGGAGCAAAAATTCAATTGGATTATCTCCAGCGCAGCACTGCAATGGTTCGAAAACCCGGCTAAATTTATTGCGCACAGCAAAAAATGGTTGCGCCCCCAAGGAGTCTGCGCTTTGGGATCTTTTGGGGGGAAGTCTTGGCAAGAACTGCGCCAAGCATACCAGCAAGCTCTGGGGCAAAAGCTCGACAATGCCACCCACGATATTGATGCCCATCTTTTACAAAAATGGATGATGGATGCGGGCTACCACAATGTGCAAACTTTTAGCGAAATTGTGGTGCAACAATGGAACACTCCCCGCGAACTTTTGCGCCATCTCAAATATATGGGCGTTACTGGGGTTAAAACCCGCCCTCCCCTCAAAAGGCAAGAATTATTGGACTTAGAACAAGCTCTGGTGCAACCCGATGGCACAATAAAATTGACCTGGGAACTAGTGTGGGCCCGGGGTTATAACCAATAATGTTTATACTAAAGGAATATGTTAAGGTCTGGAGTAAAAAAGTACCAAGGGGTTTGCTACGCACGGTCATCGGGTGATTTTACTATAGGAATATCAAGCTTCTCGCAGAGTAGGAAGTAGGGGCGTTCGATAAGCGTTACAAAAATTAGCTTATTTCTAAAATCTGTTTATAGCCCAGTTTTGCGTTTTCAGCTTCGTTAAAAATCTGGCTGAGTTTAGCTAAGTTATCCTTTGATTTTTTATCTGCATCCAAGTCAAATATTGCATTCACCAACCCAGTGGCACTGACTTGCGAGATTTGGTAGGTATTGTTGATACCATATTTACGCAGGCGAAGCGCGTTGTCCATCTGATCTTTGCCCATGGGTAAAATCAAAAAGGGTTTGTTAAAATAGACACATTCTTTGATTGTAGCCAAGCCACCGTGAATCAATGCGAATTTTAACTTGGGAG
>JAAZFC010000030.1 GCA_012511955.1 Fibrobacter sp.
AACCGAAGGGCTCAAGCAAATCGCTTTTTATGCGGACAAAGTTAAACCTGACACCCAACATTTAGTGATTTTTGACCGCACCGACAAAGGCCGCGCCATGAGTTTCGCAGACAAAATGTACCGTGAAGATTTAACGGGAACCGCCGGCCCTGTTACCGTATGGTGGTTTTAAGCAATAATCAGGGGAATGGCAACGGCGCTAAAGTTTTTTATGAATTTGGTCGCCACTAAGTAGCTATTCAACGAAAAAAAGGCAAATTTCTCCACAAAGCAGCTGTTTTTGAAATATCTTAATAGATGTAGTAGATTTAATAGGGATAAATATGAGCAGCTCGAAGCTAGCAAAGTTTTTTGCATTTACTAGAAGCTCCGTGGGAGTTTGTATTATTTTTGCGGGCATTTTGCTATTTGCTTTTAATATTGGTCTTTTACCCAGTGAATACAAAGAAGTTGTTTTCTCTTGGCGTATGCTTATTTTAGTTATAGGCGTATTTAAAATTTTACAAGGTGGGCACATCTTTATTGGGCTCATACTTAGTGCCATAGGTTTGCATTGGCTGACCCCCAAGCTAGGTTTTGTTTTGCCTAAATTATCTAGCATAACTCTGCCGCTATTTCTGGTGCTTTTAGGCTTTGCGGTGATATTACATCGTAGGAAAAATGTGAAATGGTGTTCTGAGCGGTCTGGTTTTGTAGTGGACAAATGCGGTTTAACAGAAGATGGTAAGTTAAAAGAAAACCGAGTCTTTGGCGGTTCTAAGCGCACCATAAGTGATGCAACTTTTTGCGGCGGAGAAGTAAATATCGTTTTTGCAGGCTCTGAAATTGATTTGCGCCAAGCTGAACTTGAAGAAGGCTCTACATATTTGGAAATAAACTGCGTTTTTGGGGGGATAGACATTATCGTTCCCGAAAATTGGATGGTTAAAATTGATGTGAATGTGGTATTGGGAGAGTTCAGCGAACAAGGGGTGGTTCCCATTGAGCGCAAAGATCGAGAAAAAGTATTGATGATTACTGGGCATTGCGTATTTGGTGGTGGCGAAGTTCGTTATGGTCGGGCTCGTTAAACATAAGACGGAAAAATATGAATCGCGTAAGCTCTCGCCACCCACTTATTAGCTTTAACGGAGCAGTACTTTATTCGATATTCTGGATATTTATGATAGCCTGGAATTCTTGGCCACTTATACAATTTGGCCATGTTTCTTGGGGAATTGCGGTTTCTTTGACCACGCTATTTCATCTGCTGCATGCTTTTGTGGGATTTGCTTATTGGCCATTTATGGAGCAATCATGGCGTTTGCGTTTTCATACCTATAAATATGCTATTATACAAATTACTGCTGGATTAATTGTGGTAGGGTTTGTGGCTTCGTTTCATTGGATAGTGGTGGAAATGTTGTTTAGCGAGGATACTAAAAATTTGCAGGCCCTTCGGGTTATTGTTCCATGGCGCTTAGGCACAGGTTTGTTCTATCAGATTGTGATTAGTATGATGTATGTCTTACTGTTGCTTAACCGCGATGTGCGTCAGCGTGATTTAGTAGAAGGAGAATTAAGGGCTTCGCTTAAAGATGCAGAATTGGAACGCATAAAGTCGCAGTTCAGTCCGCATTTTTTGTTTAATAGTTTAAATTCAGTGAGTTATTTATCGCTAACTGAGCCTGAAAAAGCGCACAATATGATAGTTACTTTATCTGATTATTTGCGTTATTCCTTGCGAGAAAGTGGTTTTGATAAGTTTTCTAGTTTAAAATCAGAAGTTTCTAATGTAAAACGCTATTTAGAAATAGAAACGGAAAGGTTCGGGGATCGTTTAGAGGCTGACTTTGAGATTGCAGAGACCTGTATGTCTGTGCAATTGCCCTCAATGATTTTGCAGCCTTTGTATGAGAATGCCATTAAACACGGCGTGCAAAAAAGTAATGGTAAGATTATTTTAAGTACTGTGATAAAACAAAGGGATGAATTTATTTTAATACAGGTGCGTAACTCTTTGGACGAGCATCAAAGCGGTGCTAAGGGCACAGGACATGGTTTAAGAAGCATTCGTGAACGCTTAGAAATGCACTATGGTAAAAAAGCTGTGTTGCGCATTGACCACGGTCAAGATTATTTTCAGGCGGAAATACAATTGCCATTAAAAAGCAAAGTAGAGGTAAAAACATGAGAGTAGTGATAGTTGATGACGAAAAATCGGCGCGGGGTATTTTGCGTTTGTTTTTGAAAGATCACAGCGATGTGGAAATAGTGGGAGAAGCCAGTGATGGGCAACAGGCCCATGATTTGTGCGAGGAACTCAAACCCGATGTGATATTTTTGGATATACAAATGCCTGTACTCACCGGTTTGGAAATGTTAGATGTGTTAGAAGATCCTCCCTGGGTGATTTTTACCACTGCCTATGATGAGTTTGCGGTGCAAGCATTTGAGAAAAATGCTGTGGATTATTTGCTTAAACCTTTTAATAAAGACCGTATGGCTCAAAGTTTGGTGCGGGTACGAGAGCGCATTGAGACTTCGCGAGCGGAAAATGCAGCGCAAACCCAAAAAGTCGCCAAAGAACTTGAGCAGCGCAAGGTTTTGGAGCGTATTCCTGTAAAAATCAGAGGTAAAATTCATGTGGTGCAAGTGCGCAATTTGGTTTTAGCCGAAGCCGAAGGGGATTATGTGATGCTAAATACCTTTGATGGTCGTTATCTCAAAGAAATCACCATGAAGTATTTGGAAAAGCATTTGCCTGCAGATGAGTTTTGCCGCATCCATCGCAGCAGCATTGTGCGCATAGGCGAAGTGCAAAGCATTGAACCCATACCAGGATCATCTTCTGGGCAAATGGTAGTGCTAAAAAGCGGTATAAAAGTAAGGGCCAGCGCCGATGGTTTGCGCCGCCTCAAAAAAGCACTGGGGAATTAGTAATAAGTAGTTAGTTTGCAGAAAGCGGCCATCTCGATACGATTTCGCAGAAAAAAGCATTTCAAAACAGGCGAAATCACTCGATGACCGTGCTTAGAAAGCATCACCCTACTGCCTCAAAAGCTGGTCAAGCAGGTTTCACCACGAAGTTCACCAGTTTGCCCGGCACCACAATGCTTCTTATAATGGTCATGCCCTCTAAATATTCTTGAATACGAGGGGTATCTTTGGCCATGGCTTCCAGTTCTTCGTTGGGTGTGTCTTTGGCGATTTGCACGCGGGCGCGTACTCTGCCGTTGACTTGAAACACCACTTCCACAGTGCTTTCCACCGCTAAGCTGGCATCGGCAGTGGGCCATTCCACAAAAGTTAAGCTAGGTTTATGGCCCAAAATCGCCCAAAGCTCCTCGGCTAAATGCGGCGCAAAGGGATGCAATAATTTCACAAATATTTCGCAAATTTCTCTGTAACGCACAGGGTTTTTAAGCAATTCATTGTTAAATACCATAAGCTGAGAAATTGCTGTGTTAAAATGCAAGTTTTCTATGTCTTCGCTCACTTTGATAATGCTTTGATGAGCAATGCGCAATAGCTCTGCGGGGGCTTTTTCATCGCTAAATTCCGGTTTAGCATCGGCATCCCCGGCAATGGCGCGCCAAGCGCGGCTTAAAAACCTATACATCCCCTCTAAACCTTGGCTTTGCCAGGGTTTGGTAGCTTCGAGTGGTCCCATAAACATTTCGTAAAGGCGTAGAGAATCCGCACCGTATTCTTCTACAACATCGTCGGGATTTACCACATTACGCAAAGATTTACTCATTTTAGCCACTATTTGCTTGAGCTCCTTGCCGCTATGGATATGGTAAAACTTATCGCCCTCTTCGCGCACCAAGTCGCTGGGAACTTTGGCTCCTAATTCATCTTCATAGGCGAAAGCTAATATCATCCCTTGGTTAAAAAGCTTTTGATAGGGTTCATCGGTGCTAACCAATCCCAAATCATAGAGGACTTTATGCCAAAATCTACTGTACAAAAGGTGCAAAACTGCATGTTCGGCACCGCCCACATACAAGTCCACGGGCATCCAATATTGCTCGGATTCTGGACTAACAAAAGCTTCGTCATTATGGGGATCAATATAGCGCAAATAGTACCAACAACTCCCTGCCCATTGAGGCATGGTGTTGGTTTCTCTGCGACCAGTGCGGCCAGTTTTGGGATCGCTAATATTTACCCACTCACGAGCGTTGGACAAAGGTGATTCGCCACTTTCGCCGGGTAAATAATCTGTGAGTTCGGGCAGTTCCAAAGGTAAATCTTTTTCATCGAGCAGTTCAATGGAGCCATCTTCCCAGTGAATAACGGGGAAAGGCTCGCCCCAATAGCGTTGGCGGCTAAAAAGCCAGTCACGAATTTTGTAATTCACCGTGGCTTGCCCCATATTTTGTTCTTCTAGCCATTTATTCATGGCTGCAATGCCTTCGGCTTGGCTTAAACCATCGAGAGAAATAAGATTGTTGGAGCTATTGATATAAGTGCCATCTTCGGTCCAAGGAGCTTTGCCAGCCAAAACTTGGGCTTTTAATTCGGCATCGCAAGAATCATCGGGTTCTAAAATGCACTGCACCGGCAAATCAAAGGTTTCAGCAAATTCAAAATCTCTGGTGTCGTGGGCGGGAACCGCCATAATAGCGCCAGTTCCATAGCCGGTGAGCACATAATCTGCCACCCAAATAGGTATGAGTTTCTGATTTACAGGATTTATGGCATAAGTTCCAGTAAAAACACCGGTTTTTTCTTTGGCTAGCTCCGTGCGATCCATATCGCTTTTTAAGGATGCTGCGCGTTGGTATTCTTTGATGCTTGCTTTTTGCTCTTCGGTGCTAATTGCATCTACTAAAGGATGTTCGGGGGCAATCACCATGTATGTTGCGCCAAAAAGCGTGTCGGGGCGAGTGGTATAAACACGCAACTTTTGTTCAGAAGCGCTGCCATCGGCTTGGGCTACGGCAAAATCAACTTCGGCGCCGTGGCTTTTGCCAATCCAGTTGCGTTGCATATCTTTGATGCCCGCCGGCCAATCCAAGTCGTCTAAGCCTTGTAAAAGTCTTTCCGCGTAAAGGGGAATGCGCAACTGCCATTGTTTTAGCGCTTTGCGTTCCACCTGATGTCCGCATTTTTCGTGGGAACCATCGTTAAGCACTTCTTCGTTGGAGCAGACAATGCGACATTCTCCGCACCACCAAACTTGCGCTGCATCGTAATACGCTAGCCTTCTAGAGGCGATATACGCATTTATCGCTTCTTTCCCTTGGGCAGAAATATCTGCGGGAATAGGAAGCTTGTCAATGGGGCGCCCTTTTTGTAATTCTTCATCGAACCAAGTGTTGTAAAGTTGTATAAAAATCCATTGGGTCCATTTTACATATTTGGGATCGGTGGTGTTAATTTCTCGATCCCAATCGTAGGAAAGTCCTAAAGATTGGATTTGCCGGCGGAAAGTGTTGCAGTTTTTTTCCGTGGTAATACGCGGGTGGGTTTTAGTTTCGATGGCGTATTGCTCGGCGGGTAAACCAAAAGCATCCCAACCCATAGGGTGTAAAACATTGAAGCCTTTGGAACGCTTGTAGCGACAAATAATATCTGTGGCGGTATAACCTTCGGGGTGTCCCACATGTAAACCGTCGCCGCTGGGGTAGGGGAACATATCTAAACAATAATATTTAGGTTTGTTCGGGGCTGTACCCGTGCGAAAAGTTTTATTTGCTAACCAATATTCTTGCCACTTGGGCTCTATTTGAGAAGGATTATATTTTGCCATGGAGCAAATTTAGAAAAATTCAACCAAAGCTAAAGTTCAGAGAAAATAAATACTTGTGGGCCTATTAATTCTAGGTCATCAATCCAGATTTCTGTTTCAGTTACACTTAAAAATGAAAGTGCATGGATGCTTTTTAGCGCATATTCTGCAGTGATATTACTTTCTTCTTTATTGTTATCATTAGCTATATCATAGCGCACAAAATCCATATCTTTGATTGCAAAAGATACACGCTGCCAAGTGCTGTCTAGTTCAACTAGGGTGCTGAATTCCATGGTTAAAAAATCTAAAACCAAGAGTTTAAAGAATATTTCACCAGAACCGCGGATTTTAAAGGCTACACTATCCATACCGTTAAAGTCGTAGGTCTGATAAGGACCGCCTAAATGCAAGCCCACATCGTACCACTTTGGTGCGCCTTTAGTGTTGTCAAAATTTGATTTAATATGGATACAGGAGCCGCAAGAACTGTCTTGAACTATGGGAACGCCAAAATGATCTTTGTCTATAAAATTAACTCCAGGGCTTTTTTGCATATACCAATATCCGCCTTCAGTGAGGTAGGAATAAGAATGGAAAATGCTGTTATCTTCAAAATCAGACAATAAAATCTTAGTGGAATTAATATCCCTGAGGTCCAGTTTCAAAGTGTCCGCAGGTTTGGTGTTTATAGATGTGTGAAAAGAACTGTCGGGGTAATTGAAAAAGAGCTTGTGCTTGCCAGAAGGTAAAGAATCGAGGGTAAAATCACCTTCGGCACTAGCTGTGGTTTTAAATTCAAGACCAGAAACATAAATTTGCGGAGAATTATTGTTTTTAAGGGGAGCTTTACCTTTTATCTGCGCAGTTGTATTGAGTTCTATATCGCCTAAATCGGTGCTGTCTTTATCGGAGATAAGGTGTAAAGTATGCACTGCTGCTTGACTTTTAGCCCGAACCTCTAGGGAGTATTCTCCAATAGGTATATTAGTTAGGCTGAATTTACCGTTTTCTAGCTCTATTAAGGTATCTAGTTTAAAGGTGGAGTCACCAGCAATATAATCAACGGGGCGAACTCGTACCAAAGCTTGTAAAGCGACATTTTCATCGTTTAATAACACTTTTGCGGTAATGGCATTTCCTGCTTCGGAGCCTGTGGAGCCACCACCGGCTATGCGATTGTCACTACATGAATTCAATAAACCAATCAGAATTAGTGCAAGCACAAACCAAAGTTCAAAACTGCGAAATAGCTTCATTACTCTTCTCCTACAGGATCACTTACAGTTTCAGATAGTGGGAAAAAAGACACATTTAACTGAAACACTTTATTTGATGTAGTAGATTGATGAGCAAATTGCAAGAGTCCACGCCTAAAAGCAGCAATTCTTTCTTTAATTTCTTCAATATCTTCTTTGTCTATGGTTAGGGTTAAAGAAGATATATCTCGTTGGTTAGGATGGTGTCTGTCTAAAGAGTCAATGGCTAGGTCTAAGGTTTGGCGATGGTGATTGCGGACCGCTCCGCTTTGCACTTGCGGCCCAGAAGTTAAAATTCTATCGGTGATATTCCAGCCGCCTACACCGTCTTCTTCTATAAGTTCAAGCTTTTGCAGAACTTTAATGGCGCTTTCGGCTTCTTTGGGAGAAATTGCGGGGGAAAGGTTTTTGGCTAATTTATCTAAATCTGAAGTATCTTGGGTAATTCCTATTAATGCCCGCAAAGCTCCCACAAACCAGTGGTTATAAAAGCTGAGTTCTGCGTTTTCTAACATGCGAGCTTCTATATCCCGTAATTCCATAAGGCGGGTGTATAAATCTTTTTGTTGCTCGGGGGATTTGGTGCGACAAAAGTGGTGTAAAGTGCGAAAATACTCGATGCGCCGCTGGTCTAGCCGACAAAGCTTTTCAAATTTGGGTAAGCTTTCTTCGCTCAAGTGCCCTTGTTTTTGAAATACCCGCACAATCCATGCAGGATCCAAATCCGTTTTTTGGCTTATATAACGATAAGAAGTAAAGCGGTTACGCTTTTTACTTTCTTGATACCACTCTTTGAGGTAATCGCGATAATCCAAATAATCCAAAACATCAGGTAACATAATATTAATTTAGCTAAGCAAAAGCTTTAGCGCAAAAGCTTTATAAAGTATCTGTTGAGGTTAAAGCAACAAAGCTGGTTATGGTGACAAAAAATCACCGAATAAATAGTCGTAATTGAAATATTTGCGGTAAGACTGTAGTATGAGTTTAATTTAATAATATGAAAAACTTAAAAATCTCATCGAAAATAGCCATGTTAGTGGCACTTACACTTATGTTTACTATAAATTCTTGGGCTGCGGGTTTTAAAACCAGTGGAACTAAACTTTTAGATGCCAATGGCAATGAATTTGTCATGCGCGGAGTCAATCACCCCCATGCGTGGTATGCCAGTCAGCTCAACACTGCTATCCCCGCCATTGCGGCTACGGGTGCCAATACCGTGCGCGTGGTTATGGCCACTGGCGACCGTTGGAATCGCACTAGCGGAAGCGAAGTGCGCACTATTATCAACAAGCTCAAAGAGTACAAGATGATAGCGGTGCTAGAGGTGCATGATTGCACTGGTTATGGCGAAGATTCTGAAGCGGTGGATTTGAGTAAAGCGGTGGATTATTGGCTAAGTGCTGATATTAAAAAAGAATTGATGGGTGAAGAGGCTTTTGTGATTATAAATATCGCCAATGAGCCTTTTGGCAATGGCGTAAGTAAAACGGATTACCTTAATAAGCACAAAACCGCCATAACTAGGCTGCGAGATGGAGGGTACAAACACGCTTTAATGGTGGATGGTGCTAGTTGGGGACAAGATTGGGATAATACCATGCGTGATAATTTGGCGACTATGTTAAATTACGACCCCGACAAGAATGTTATTTTCAGCGTACACATGTACGAAGTGTATGGCACAGAAGCTAAAGTAAAATCTTACTTGCAAACAGCAAAAAATGCCGGAGTGCATTTGGTGGTGGGGGAATTTGCTGATAGCCATGGAACTAACAAACCAGTGGCAGCTGAAGCTATTTTGCGCTTAACTGTGGAAAATGGTCAAGGCTATTTGGGTTGGTCCTGGAAAGGTAATAGCGGTGCCCCAGGTATAGAGCAGTTAGATATTGCGGCAAACTGGAATGGTTCACCTCTGACTTCCTGGGGAGATTTACTGGTAAATAATTCCAATGGGCTAAAAGCTAAAGCGCAAACTGCTTCTGTGTTTGATGGTGTGAATCCTCCTGTAACTCCTCCAGAATCTTCTTCTTCAGGTGAAGGGTCTTCTTCTAGCGTTGATCCTGGTACAGATTTACCCCCAGCAGGCGGTGATTTAGGTGGCTTTGATATTTGGTACACTTATGTAGATGCTATTGGCTCGCAAGTGGATCCTGACGGAACTAAACCAGTAGTTGAAGAAGGTGGAAGCATGGTGGCCAAGGCTAGCTTTAGCATTATGCCTGAACCCGAATATGTAGAAGGTGCTGATTTAGAATACCCCTATGTGGGCATGGCCATGGATTTTGCTGAAAATGGAGTTGCTACAAATATTACTGGAGCTACTGGAATAAGCTTGACTTATAAATCTGCAGGTGCTGTGCGTATGTCGGTGGCTCAATCAGGTATGCCTGGCGGACAAGAGTGGGGCTATGATCTTCCAGTTACAGCTAATTACACCACCTTGAACTTAACTTGGGCTGATCTTATGCAGCCAAGTTGGGTAGATAGTCCCACCGATTTGGATTTAACCAAAATACAAGGTGTAAAATGGGAATTAAAAGAATCCGCTGGCGGTGATGGATCCATTGCTATAAGCTCTTTTGCTATCCCAGGCTATGGTGGAACCACAGCTTTGAAATCTCAAATTGTCCAAAGCATAAACTGGCGTATTAGTGGCGATCAGTTACAGTGGAATATGCCTCGCTCCGGCGGTGTAAAAGTGGAAGTCTTCAACTATTTAGGACAAAAAATGTTTAGCCATCGCGGTGACTATGGCGCAGGGATGCAAAGCATAACTATGCCAGCCACAGCAATTCGCCCCATTGTGAAAATATCTTTAGACTAAGCTGTCTCTTTGTTAAAAAAGGTGCGACTAATTGGTCGCACCTTTTTTTATTGTCTGCCTAGCAAATCGTATAGGCGAATTTGCGTGTTTGGCTGAAAAGCTGGTGGCATTGGCAAGATAGCGGTGGGTTCTTCGCCCAGCGTGCTCAAAAGCTCCCATTTTTGCGCTTCGGTGTGGGACTGTGCGCTCACTTGTTGCACTTGTTCGCCCACTTGGGCCAAGGGCAAGCGATTGTGCACCATGCGTAAAATATAAGTGGAATCGCTGTCTTGGCTCTCTAAACTAAAACGCTGGTGATTTTTGCCATTCCAACCGTATAAACCTAAAGTTACCCCTGCTGCGGTGGATTCATTGGGAACATCTAAAACCCTATCCCCAAACTCCAACCTGTTATGACTTCTGTCTTTATTTACGCTCACTATTTTTAAAAGTTCGCT
>JAAZFC010000144.1 GCA_012511955.1 Fibrobacter sp.
ACATCTTCTTTGCTAACTTCGCCACACCAACGATCCCTTTTCATTGTTCTTGGCCCCTCTCCAACTCTTCCACAAATTTAACAATTTCATTGTTATCTAGAGTATACTCTTCCCCACTATCCATATCCCTAAGCAGCAATTTATTGGCCCTAAGCTCGTCTTCACCAATAATGACAGTGTATTTTGCCTGATTACGTCCAGCTGCCTTCATTTGTCCTTTGGGTGCCCTTAAAAGCAGATCCATATCCGCACTAATATTTGCTTCTCTTAACTTGTAGAGAATCTCCCAGCCTTTAGCGACCACTTCATCGCCCCCTATAGTAACCACGAAAACATCTAAGGGTGCTAGGGGAATCTCAAGGCTATTTTCTTCTTGCAAGGCAAGAAATAATCTTTCTAAACCCAGACCAAATCCGATACCGGGAGATTTAGGACCACCTAATTGCTCTGCTAGTCCGTTGTAGCGACCACCACCAAAGATTTGGTTTTGCGAACCCGAGCTTTTGGTCTTTATTTCAAAAGCTGTTCTAGTATAGTAGTCCAGACCTCGAACAAGAAAAGGATCAAGTTCATAGCTGATTCCATATATCTTTAGATATTCCTGTAATTTTTGGAAGTGATCGTGACATTCAATGCAAAGAGAATTAGTAAGCAAAGGCGCATCTTTTATTATCTCTTTACAAGTGGCACTCTTACAATCTAAGGTACGTAAAGGGTTACGCCTGTACCTTTTCTGACAGTCTTCACAAAGACCAGACTTATCTGAAAGATAAGTTATGAGTTTTTCAGTATAGGCTGGCCTGCACTCAGGAAAGCCTACACTATTTAAATGAAGTCTCCAATTTGTTAATTTAAAGTTTTTCAATATTTCTAATCCTAGACTAATTACTTCAGCATCGATTAAAGGAGAATCGCCTCCTAGAACTTCAATACCTGTTTGATGATGTTGGCGATATCTACCTGCTTGAGGTCTCTCATAACGAAACATTGGCCCAATGTAAAAGAATTTTAATGGTTGGCTAGCGCCATAGAGCTTGTGCTCAATGTAGGATCTGACAACGGAAGCAGTTCCTTCAGGACGAAGGGTGATACTCCTCCCTCCCTTATCATTAAAGGTATACATTTCTTTTTCAACAATATCAGTTGTGTCACCGACACCCCTAATAAATAGTGCAGTGTCTTCAAAGATTGGTGTACGAATTTCTTTGTAGTTATAGATTTTGTAGATTTCCCTGAGCATCCCTTCAATGCTAGCCCAAATTTGACTCTCTGGTGGTAGTAAATCTTTTGTTCCCCGCGGGGCCCTCAGTTCTGACATTTGTATTACTCCTCATAATATTATTCTAGATCAACTTCAGTCTCAAATTCCTTTTCAAATTCTTCAACAATATTTGTTACTTGGGTAATTTGCTCTCTTGAGCCTAGTCTTTTGATATGTGGTAATAGTTTTACCATTTCATCATAATCATCATAGGCCCCATCGATAACTGCTTGTAAATGTATCTCTGCTGTATCGTAGTCACCAAGTTTTCCTGTGAAATCAGCATAAGCTAGACGTAATTCCCAGTTAGTTGGAGAATCTTTAATAGCATCTTCAAAAACTTCTAAAGCTTTTTTCCCATCACCGGTCAAGAAGTAAGCATTGGCTAAGATATCAAGTAAAACTGCATTATCTCCAATATCCTTGGCAATTGGACCTAGGTTTTTGACAGACTTAGCAAATTCGCCTCTTCTGTACCAGAAATAACCAGCTAAAGCAGGATTGTGGATCTCCACATCTGCTCCATAAGACAAATTGTTCAAAGTATCTCTAAAATGGTTATATTGTTTTAAAGCTAAGAGTTCTTCAGCCAATTCTTCTTTGGCTTCTAGATATTCTTCTCCCTCAGC
>JAAZFC010000031.1 GCA_012511955.1 Fibrobacter sp.
GGAAGGATTCGGCTCCACTTTGGATTCGATCGGTGTCACTGGTTTTGGCATAATGCGCTCCTGATTGCCCTGATTTATATGTTATCTCAAAATCAAGTGGCTCAGGTCTATGTTGACATACAGGGGTATCTATCTCATCAAGTGAGGTAAGGCCATAAAGACTGACATAGACATGCTTAAATTTTTTATTATCATTTAAATCTAATGATTCCAAAAAGTTCTTTATGAAGAAGGTTTTACCTATTCCCCACGAACCATTTAGAAGCACTGCATATTTAGGAACTTCAGTAAACGATAAGTAATATTCTAAGTACTCTTTAATATGCTGGTTAGGGTCTGTTTTGTTGTTGACTGCAGGGTTTTGCAATTTATTTTTCCTTGAGAATTTATTGATAGTGGCGAAAAGGGTGTTAACGACTGTGCTCAACAGAGTTTTCATTCTATAGTGGTTAAGTTTATAAATATTGCTGTTGTTAAGTCAGCAGACTAGTTGTTTTTACGCGAAGATAGTGTTGTCTAACTGGATTAGTAGCCTATAGGTAATTGTGTCAGTAATATGGGCATAATTATGTAAAGACCCAGTAAAAAACTGCTTAGGTCTTAATTTGTTATTATGGAGAAAATTTGACTCTGAGTACAGAGGTGAAGTCAGAGAGGTTTTAGCAGCATAGTGTGAGCAGAAAGTGCTGGGTCATTACATCTTATCTAAAATAAAAAATATTATATGTTTAAAAAAATGAATTTTAAAAAAATTTTCACTATATTTTCTTTATCTCTATTATTAGTATTCAGCAATCAACTTTATGCTGATGAAACAGGTGAGAAGGATTTCACTCATGCTGAACAATATGAATTAGGTAATCTGTTTTATAAGGAAAAAGAGTATGGTAAAGCTTTTTATTGGTTGTTAAAAGCTGCTAAAAGTGGAAACAGTAAAGCGCAAATTAACTTAGCTGAAATGTATGCTTATGGTTTGAAAGTTGAGCAGGATTATCAAAGAGCTATTTACTGGTTACAAAAAGCTGTTGAAAATGGAGATAAAGATGCAACTTTAATGTTAGCCGAAGAATATTATTACGGTAATAATATACAAAAAAATAAAGGAAAAGCCATTGACTTGTTTGAAATAATTAAAGATGATTTAAAAAAACTGAATTTGGCCACAGCATATCTTTATCTGGGAGAACTCAATTATTTTAAGTATAAAGATTATGTAAGGGCTAAATCATACTTTGAAAAAGCTGCTGAACAAGGAAATAGTGAAGCTCAATTTCTTTTGGGTAAGATGCTTTTTAATGAGGCTAAAGGAGATAAAAAAGGAGAACATCAGGCATCTATATTATGGGTTAAAGCTTCAAACCAAGGGCATCCTGATGCATCATTTGCTTTATTTAAAAAGCTTTTATTTTCATCCCCTACCGAACCTTCCTATGAAATAGTAGCAGTGCCGCATTTAAAGGATGCAGCACGATATGGTCACTTGGAAGCAAAAGAAATTTTAGATAAGATCGATGAAAAAGATGATGATTTTCAACAAATTATTTATCAATCTTTAAAATATTTTGTTGAAAATAAATATAAAAAAGATGGCTCTATAGAATATCTTTTAGCTAGAAGATATGATTTTGGAATAGGTGTTGAAAGAAACTTGAAAAGAGCTCAAGAGTTGTACATGTCTGCAGCTCAGAATAATAGTAAAGAAGCTCAGTTAATTCTAGCAGAAAGTTATTTTTGGGGTGAAAAAGGAATTAATAAAGATACAAATAAAGCAAAATACTGGTATAAAAAAGCAGTACAAAATAATAGTAAAGAAGCCAGTAAGCTTTTGAAGTTATATTCACACGATGCAAGTGATGAAAACTATTATCAATTAGGAGAAGTTTTTTATGCTTTAGGTATGGAAAAGAATGGTCCAGATAGTACTCCTTATAGCGGATTTGGTTCTATCACAGGAATTGATGACACAACTGAAGCTAATTATTGGTTTGTAAAAGCAAATAACATGCTCAATAAAGTCACAGATAATACTCAAATTAAAGTTCAAGCTCAATTAATTCTAGGGAAGTTATATTATTTTGGACTTGGTGTTGAAGAGGATAAGCAGCAAGCGGAAAAACTTTGGCTTGCTGTTGCAGAAGTGGATGAAGGATTAGTCCAGTATGAATTAGGACATTTATATTGGCTAGACAAAGAAAATGACGAAAAAGCTGCTTATTATTTTGAAAAAATAGCTGAAAAAGGCAATACGTATGCTTATTTGTTACTTGGAAGAGTTTATGAAGGAATGGGAGACATAAAGAAAGCTAAAGACTGGTATAAAAAATCGTGCGATTTAGGTAACCATCCTAAAGGATGTATGGGATATGAATATATTTTAGAAAATTCAGAATAAAAAACTATTGTTATTAATAAAGATGTGTAAACTCAGTTTGCTTGGATGTTAAGTTGTAGTAACGAGCGTTCCAATATGACTTTAGGTGGCATCACATTGAGGCAAAAATTACATCAACATAAATTAAATAATTCTACTGCCAACTGCTGTTAAAAATGGGGTGATTACCATGGCTTTGCTGTCAGGTTAGCTTGCCGAACGGTGGGTATTAGCACATCAAGTTATTACTATCAAAGTAAAGGAAAGGCTGAGGACGAGCAGACTGCCGTTTGCTTGATTAAACTTACCCAAGCCAATAAGCGGTGGGGCTATAAACTATGCTTTTTCTATCTCAGAAATGTCCAAGGCGTTGTTTGGAATCATAAGCGTGTTTACTGCATCTACAAGGAGTTAGCATTGAACTTACGTATTAAACCTCGCCTACGCCTTCAACGAAAGCAGCCAGAGCCACTGGCTGTGCCCACAGCTGCTAATCAGGTATGGTCAATGGATTTTATGAGTGA
>JAAZFC010000032.1 GCA_012511955.1 Fibrobacter sp.
ATACACTCTAATCTAATTTAATTTGGGGTCAAAATGAACAAAAGCATAATAAGTAAAATAAAAAGCACTGCTATCAATGGTGGAAGCTTCGCAGCATCCAAAATAGAAAAGGGCGTTAGATACACAAAAATCAAGCTAGATCTGCTAGCTGAAGAGCTCAGTTTAGAAACAAAAATGACAAAATTAGGCGAACAATGTTTTCAAGCTATGGAGAACGCCTCCTTAGATTCTTTAAAAGAAGATGCCGCAGCAGTAGAGTTAACCAGCTCTATCGTTGAGAATCAAAAGAGAATTTTACAATTAAACGAACAACTAAGCTCCATTGCAGAAAAAGAAGCTGAAAACATTATAGATGTGGAACATGAGTTAGCACCTCCTTCCCAGGAAGAATAAGCGAAATTCATGTCCCCTAAAATCGAATTCCGAGTTTATACTCGGGGAACAGAATCCCCAACTTATAGAGAAATTTCTTTATGGAAAATCTTTTTTATTAGCATAATTTGCATTGTGGCCATAGTTGGGTTTATCATTTTTGATCCTTTTCATGTATTTCGCACCTTAAGCGATAAAACATTATTCGATACTTTTGCTGAAAACAAAAAATTAACGGCGACTATTTCGGAACTAGAAAACCGCGTAGAAGATGCTCGTAACAATTTACACGCCTTAGATAGCATACGCTATCACACCGCTTCAGATGCAGGTTTACTGCCTTATGTGAGCTTTCCTCACAAAGTAGATGATGAGCTTAAAATGACTAGAATACGCAAAGTTCACGCCACTATGCGAGAATTTTTAGATAGTCTAAACAGCAATCCAAATTACGCTCAATCCTTGCCAGTTATTCACCCTTTGGTTAACCACAAACATATTACGGCGCGTTTTTCTGTGATTCATGACAAACATACTGGTCAAAATTTACCCCATCACGGTTTAGATTTTTCCACCTTTGAAGGCGACACTGTTTTTGCTCCTGGCTCTGGAATAGTGGGCTCAATAAGGCATGATTATGGTTTTGGTAATCAAATGACATTGGTTCATAACAAAAGAACCGAAACTTTTTATGCACACTTACAAAGGTCATTGGTTAGGCCAGGACAGTCAGTTAAAAGAGGACAGCCTATAGCTCTTGTAGGACAAAGTGGGAGAGCAGCAGGCCCACATTTACACTATGAAGTTCGCATTTTAGGGCAAGCAATAAATCCGGAATTGTTTTTCTTAACCCAGTGAGAAAATTATGACCACAAAAACACCAGTAGCTTTCGCACAAAATATTATCGCTTTAGTTTGGGATTTCGATAAAACCCTAATTTCTGAGTATATGCAAACCCCGATTTTTAAAAAATTTGATGTTTCTGCTGCTGATTTTTGGGAAGAAGTTAATGGCTTAGCAAAACATTACCAAAATTTAGGTGTGTCAGTTAATCCCGACACGATTTATCTCAACCATTTTTAAACCTGGGTGCAAAAAGGCAAACTTCCTCAAATAACCAACAAATCGCTGCGAGAATTTGGCCAAGAACTTAGTTTTTATCCTGGTTTGCCTGAATTTTTCCCCAAAATTTCTGAATTAATTAGCAAAGATGAGCTTTTTTCTCAATTTAATATCAAAGTTGAGCATTACATTGTAAGCACTGGCTTTGCAGAAACCATAAGAGGCAGTGCCATTGCCCCTTATGTAGAAAATGTTTGGGGCGCAGAATTTATAGAAAGCCCAGCAGAACCTGGTTATCTTAAAAATCCCCCTACAAACTCAGAAAGCAGTGCCATTAGCCAAATTGCCACCGCTTTAGATAATACTTCAAAAACCAGATACTTATTTGAAATTAATAAAGGAACTAATAAACATCCCCAAATTGGAGTGCATTCTAAAATAGACTATTCCCAGCGCCGCATTCCTTTTGACCAAATGATTTACATCGCAGACGGTCCTTCGGATGTCCCTGCTTTTTCCATTCTAAATCAGTCCCAAGGGCATACTTATGCTATTTACCCTGCAGGTGACCGGCAAGCCTTACGCCAAGTCAACCAGTTACAAAAAGATGGTCGCATTAATTTATATGGAGAAGCAGATTACCGCGAAGGCTCCCATACTTGGCTCTGGCTAACCGAAACCACGCGCGCCATAGCTGAAAATATGGTAAAACGCAAAAAAGATGCTATTTCCAGCAATGTAAGCGCTGCTCCCCAGCATTTTAACTAATTAAAATCCAGAGGATTCGGTTCTTTGGGAGTATTGTCCATTACTCTCAAAATGTTTTCTGCCATCAAATTATCATCTATTTTAACCCTTAAATGATATATACCTTCGTGCTTAAATTTTAAGCCTTGCAAATTAAGTACCATATTTAACGCTCTTCCACCGGCGGGTCCATCTTCTGGTAAGGTCAACTCAGTGTTAAGTTCTGGTATAAAATCGTTTCCTTGAGGGTCTGTGAACTTCAGCGATAATTGCCTAACATTTTGCACCGCATCTTTAATGCGAAAACGCAAAGCAATAGCGCTATGGGGCAAAACAAAAGGTAAATTGACATTTAACTGGTCAAATACTCCCAATAAATTAAGACGACCACCCTGCTCAGTGGCGGCATCGCAAAGTGCTATTATTTCTAATTGCATACTCAAGTTCTTTTCCCTTCTTTATTAACTATACCAACTAATTTTGCTGGGTTCCCAATCCATAACTCGTAAGGTTTTACTTCTCTGGTAATCACGGCCCCCATACCAATCATAGCGTATTTGCCTATTTCTATACCGCAGCGAATGGCAGATCCTGCACCAATGGAAGCTCCTTTGCGAATTATCGTTTCAACAATCTTGTCATCTCCCCAATCTAAAAACGCTCTGGGATAGGGATCATTGGTAAAAATTGCTAAAGGCCCTATAAAAACATCATCTTCAAGAGTTATGCCCTTATAGACAGACACATTATTTTGGATTTTCACACCATTTCCAATTACTACGCCTTTATCTATGTAAACATTTTTTCCAAGCACACAGTTTTCACCAATTTTAGCACCTTCGCGAATATGGCAATGATGCCAAACCTTTGTTCCCGAACCTATACTAACATTATCTTCTACCACAGCTGTGGGGTTAATATACACATCTGAACTTATTGTACTCATCTCTTTACCTCTTGATTTGGTGGGTTTCGGCATTAGCCGCTTTCATTACTAAATTAGCTAAATACACCGCTGTACTAGCCGTTTCTAAACTTTCTGTATCATTTTTTCCCGCTGCAATGTTATCAAAAAACTCATTATGTTCCGCAGCTAAGGGTTCCCATTTGGGAACTTCATAACTTACTTTTGCGCCTTCTTCAATGCCGCCTATGCCATATTCATCAGCTTTATCTCTTTTATGCTTATTTTCATAAAAAATTACCTTTTGATGAAATAAGTCGCAATGCAATAAACCTTTGTAGCCATAAACACTTATGTAGCGATTTTTGCGAGGTGAAAGCCAGTTAGCTGTTATTTGCACTAATATCTCATTTTCAAACCTAAATAAAGCAGTAATGCCGTCTTCAAATTTTTTGGCAATGCGCTTTTCACTGTATGCAAAAACCCCCAAAGGCTTTTTATTTTTCATTAGCCTAGAGACAATTTCTAAATCATGCACAGCTAAATCAATGGTAGCTCCAGCATTTATTTTTTGCTGGGGAAACGGACCAGACCTATTTATTTCCATACGATAAATATCGCCGACTATATTAGCCTCCATAAGTTCTTGAAACACTTTAAAAGCTGGATTAAACCTTTCACTATGGCCAATTTGCAAAACTTTTTGCTTTTGTTCAGCCAATTCCATTAGCTACTTTGCGCCCTGGTAATCAAAACATATAGGTTTTTCTAATAATACATGGACATCGTGCTCTAAAAAGTTCTGGGCTAAATCAAAGTGAGTTTCTATGGGGGTAGCAATGACCGCAAAATCTATATTCCAGCCATTTTCTGCCACAAAATCATCTAAATTTTTCCACTGCTTTAAAACAAAATCTACTCTTTCTAAGGGATCTATAAAACCAATAAAATTAATATCGTCTCTTAGTTTCAGCAAACGAAAATGATGTCTGCCTATATTTCCTACTCCAAGTAATATTCCGCGTTTTTTTTCCATTTTTTACCGGTTTTTTGTCCCTTTTTCCACCATAATCTTGGGAATTTCATCTAAACTTACCACTTCATTTACTAATCCTGTGGCCACGGCACTGCCAGGCATACCCCAAACCACTGAAGACTCTTGATCTTGGGCGTTAATTCTCGCTCCAACTTTAGCTAAATTTTCCAAAGATTTTGCCCCATCAGCACCCATACCTGTCATGATAGCCACCACCATTTTTGCACCATAAATATCTGCCATAGATCTGAAAAGCACATCTACTGCGGGGCGACAGCCATTTTCGGGAGGATCTTCGTTGGTTTTTATAAAAATATTACTTCCTTTCTTTTCCAAAACTATATGTTTCCCCCCAGGGGCAATATACACAAAATTGTTTTTAACTTCCATGCCTGCGACGGCTTCTACCACTTGGGATTTACACTTTCTCGCTAAACTTTCTGCCAAAGATGCGGTAAAACCTGCAGGCATGTGCTGCACTATAAATATTGGTAAATCGGTTTTTTCACAAAGTTCCGGTAAGACTTTAGATAAAGCCATGGGACCGCCTGTAGATATCCCTATACCATAAGCAGAAGCTGGTTCCCACCCAATTTTAGAGGCTGTAAATACTTGTTCTTTTATCGGATGAACTGTATGTATTAATGTTGGTTTTATTTCCCCTTCAACTTTGGGTTGCAAAGCTAAAGATTCTCGCACCATATCAATTACTCTCTGCAAGTGCTCAATCAATAACTTGCGATTTTCCTCCATGGTTCCACTGTCAGGTTTGGGAATACAATCCAAGGCACCTTCATTTAAAGCTTTAACTGTAACATCTGCACCTTCTTTCGTGATGCTGCTGAGCATTACTACTTTTACATCTTTAAAGACCTTGTTTGTCTTAGAAAGTTTTTTAATTTCTCTCAAAGCAGTTAAGCCATCCATTTCAGGCATTTCCACATCCATAGTAACCAAATGCGGACGGTGCTCTTCTATGAGCTTCAAAGCTTCAATACCATTTTTTCCCCTAGCCACAATACGAACTCTTGGGATATCCATAAAAGCTGTGCTTAAAATCATCCGAAAAATACTCGAATCATCGATGACAACTATGTTAATAAGACCCATCAAAACTCCAATCAAAGGAAGGTAATAATATATTTATATCAAAAATCTACAAAAAATGCCATTTTTAAAATTTCTTTAACTTTATTAATTTTGCATTTGTACATTTAACTAAAACAACAACCTAAGGACAAAAATGAACCTCAAAAAAATAAGTTTATTCTGCGTGGCCTCATTGGCATTACTTTCTTGCCAGCCTCAAAACGAATTTATTTCAAATAAAAGCTCTTTAAAAACCGATGACGAAAAAATTAGTTACGCCATTGGTCAAGATATGGGTACAACTCTTAAACAATTAGATGTAGAACTAGATATGTCTATAGTTTATCGCGGAATTAGCGATGCTGTTAGATTAGATAGTGGTGGGTTGCTAAACAAAGAAGAAAGAGCTAAAACCATGGAAATATTAATGACTCGCTTACGCGAAGCAAAATCTAAAAAAGACTCACTTCAAGCTATTGAAAACACCGAAAAAGCTAAAGTTTTCTTAGCTAAAAACAAAGGTGAAGCCAATGTTATCACCACTGAAAGTGGTTTACAATACCAAATTCTTCAAGAGGGTTCTGGGCCAAAACCCACCTCAGAAGATACCGTAGTAGCGCATTACATTGGAACACTCATCGATGGCACAGAATTTGACAATTCTACCAAGCGTGGACAACCAATAACATTTGGCGTTAAAAATGTTATTCCTGGATGGCAAGAACTTCTGCCTTTAATCAGCGCTGGCTCTAAAGTTAAAACTTGGATCCCCCCCGAATTGGGCTATGGTACTCGTAGCGCTGGTATGATCCCACCCAATAGCATGTTAACTTTTGAAATCGAAATGATTGAAGTTAAAAAAGCAAAAAAATAATAAATATATTTTAAAATACTTGCCCCGCATTGCGGGGCTTTTTTTTAACATGAATTTCTTTATAGCAGCTACATGAGGAGCAATAGCTGCTTGTTTTAGATACGCATTTTATTTATTAACTATCCAAAGCTCATCTATTCGCTGGATTACTTTAGCGGTAAGCTGTATCGGATCTTTTTTAGCTCGTTTATTTTTTGTCAAGACTCTTGCGTTCTGAGAGTATGCCCGTATATTTTTATTGGTTGGCTTCTGTGGTGGTTTTACCACATTTTCTATTTTCTCTTTAGAAACTCTAACACTAATACAACAAGAAAAAGCCTATCTAGCTTTGATTAACATTCTTTTGAATGTTACATTTTCAATAATTGCTGCAGCGACTGTTTTTTACATGGTCAGGTTGAGTTAGTTTTTATTTGAAACAAAAAAAGCCCTGCGTATTTGCAGGGCTCATTTTATAAAGTAAAAAATCCGGCGATTACCTACTCTCCCGGGTTCGTAAACCAGGTACCATCGGCGCTATGGGTCTTAACTTCCGTGTTCGGAA
>JAAZFC010000033.1 GCA_012511955.1 Fibrobacter sp.
CTGCTAAACTAAGCCAAGAAGTTGGTCTTATATTTAAACCAGGGCTAAGAGCGAATTTAGGTTGCCGAAAACCTATGCCTTTATGGGCGCTAAGTCGTAACCCTAGTGCCGCTCGTTGCCCCCAAAAACCCATGGCGCTGGTTAAATTAAGAGCACTGACATCTTCCACAAAGTTAGTGGAATCCACTCGTTTGTAAAAGTAACTTAGCCCCATGTTTGCTCCATGCAAACCCGCTTGTAAGCTTAGGCCTTTGGAGTCAATATTTTGCAATTCAGCGGCCCAAGTTAAATTTTGCGTATAAGCCATAAGGCTGGGATTATTCCAAAGATTATAGTTGGCTCCCAGGGCACTAAAATCGTGGTTAGTTAAAGGACTTTGCGCCAGGGCGTAGGCACTAAATCCCATTATAACAAGGATAGTTTTACGCAGTTTTTGAGAGAAAATGTTTTTCATAAAAATCTTCACAAATGTTAGGGTTTTATTATCCAATGGGGGGCAGTATTTAAAATCTTCGAGTTTTCTACCCAAGCAGACTGCGCCGAATTGCCATTTAATATTAAGGCAGTGTCTAATCCTTGGGTTTTGCCACCGAGAATATCTGTTCCAATGGTATCGCCAATAACTAAAGTTTTGCCCCCAGGCAAAGAAGCTTTTAATTTGTGGTAAATTTCAGCAAAGGGTTTGCCTAAATATGTGGTTTTGCAACGATATTTCTGTTCCCATTCATAGCCTAAAGATCCTGAGACAAAATACTTTCCGCTAGGGGAAGGAGCCATGACATCAGGGTTAGCTATGATTAAAATACAACCGGGAATTTGCAAAAGTTTTGTAGCCCATTGGCGCTCGGGCGCATCGTCATCAAGGCTAGAAGTTAAAATCACCACTGGGCTTTGCTGCGGATTGCCAGAAAAGTCTAAATCGCCAACTTCTGCACTTTGACATTGAGCTTGTTGCAAAAAATATTTTGCTGATTGTGGACCTACCAAAAAAGCCTTGCTAATTTTTTGTTTCAGCAAGGCGTCGGGGATCAGGCTTCCAGAACTTATAATTTCATCCGGAGCAAATTCTAAGGATAAAGTGTTTAGATGAGCAGCTAATTTTTGCGAAGAACGAGAAGCGGCATTGGTTAAAACTCGGAGCTTTTTATTGGCCTTCCTAAGTTTATTTATTAAAGCAATGGAATAATCATAAACAGTATTGGCTAAATATAATGTGCCAAAGCCATCGAAAACGAAGTTATCATATTTTTCACTTAACTCTGACCAGCTGGTTTCTACAGACTTTAGCTTAGGAGTTGTAACATTTTTTGTAGTCAATATAATTTTATTATAATATGAATAAATTTCTATTTCAAGCTTTTTCATAATGTACCAATTTAGTATTGGCTGACTTATTTGTAACTTTGTAGAACAAGTTTGACCATTTATACACTTTTTTCTATACATTTGTGCAGTATGTCATATAACGAAGATAGCATTAAAACTCTAGATTGGCACGAACATATTAGACTTCGCCCTGGTATGTACATAGGTAAATTAGGCGATGGACAATCCCCGGACGATGGGATTTATGTATTAGTTAAAGAAATCATCGACAACTCCATCGATGAGTTTGTTATGGGAGCAGGTAAGAAAATTGAAATAGAAGTGCAAGAGCATTTTGTCAGAATACGCGACTACGGTAGGGGGATTCCTCTAGGTAAAGTCGTGGCTTGCGTTTCCCAAATAAATACCGGTGGAAAGTACGATTCCGATGCTTTCCAAAAGTCTGTAGGGCTAAACGGTGTGGGCACTAAAGCGGTTAATGCTCTTTCTGAGAGTTTTATCGTAAGTTCTTATCGCGACGGGCTTTGCAAAAAGGCTGAGTTTTCCAAAGGTCTGTTGGTAAAGGAATGGACGGAGACTAAAACCACCGAAGCCAATGGCACCGAAGTTAGCTTTGTGCCGGATCCCACCATGTTCCCTAAATATCGTTTTTTGCCCGCATATTTAGAAGAAAAAATGTGGAATTACGCCTATTTGAACAATGGTTTATCCATGATATTCAATGGCAAAACCTACAAGAGTCAAAATGGGCTTTTAGATCTTTTAACGGCTAAAACCGAAGATTCTATTCGTTACCCCATAGTGCATCTAAAAGGCCCAGATATCGAAGTGGCATTTAGTCATGCCAACCAATATGGTGAGCATTATTATAGCTTTGTCAATGGACAGCATACCACCCAGGGCGGTACTCATCAGGGAGCTTTCCGCGAGGCTTTTGTGCGCACCATTCGCGAGCATTTCAAAAAAGACTACGAAGCAGCGGATATTCGTTCTTGTATTGTGGCGGCAATTTCTGTACGCATTCAAGAACCAGTTTTTGAATCCCAAACTAAAACCAAACTAGGATCCACCACCATTGCCCCCAAAGGCCCCGCCATTCGCGGCTGGATGATAGACTTCTTAGTCAAAGAATTAGATAACTTTTTGCACCGCAACGAAGATGTGGCCAAAGCTATTTTGGAACGCATTATGCAATCCGAGCGGGAGCGCAAAGAAATTTCGGGTATTCGCAGATTGGCTAATGAAAGAGCGCGCAGGGCTAATGTGCATAACAAAAAATTGCGAGATTGTCGCATACATTTGACCGATGCTAAGCATCCTCGCAAGCGAGAAACCACCATATTTATCACCGAAGGTGATTCTGCTTCAGGTTCCATAACCAAAGCTAGAGATGTACAAACCCAAGCGGTATTTAGCTTAAAAGGTAAGCCCCTTAACACCTTTGGACTTACCCGCAAAGTGGTATATGAAAACGAAGAATTTAATTTACTGCAACATGCTTTGGATATAGAAAACGGCTTAGAAAACCTGCGTTTTAACAATGTGGTAATTGCCACTGATGCTGATGTAGATGGTATGCATATTCGCTTACTACTAATGACTTTCTTTTTGCAGTTTTTTCCTGAATTAATTGCGCAACAGCATTTACATATTTTGCAAACGCCCTTGTTTAGGGTGCGCAATAAAAAAGAGACGATTTATTGCTATGACGAGGCGGAAAGAGATGCAGCAGTGGCAAAATTAGGGGAAAAAGGCTCGGAAATCACCCGGTTTAAAGGTTTAGGTGAAATTAGCCCCAGCGAATTTGGCATGTTTATTGGCGAAAACATCCGTTTGGAGCCAGTAACTATTCCTTCTTCCGAAAGCACCTTAAAAAAGCTTTTGACTTTTTATATGGGTAAAAACACCCCCACGCGCCAGGAATTTATTGTAGATAATTTGCGCCATGACGCTGTACTCGATGTGGTTTGATTATAGGATTTATGAATGAGTGAACAGAAAAATCACCTTTCCGGTTTATACGAGAATTGGTTTTTAGATTACGCTAGTTATGTTATTTTAGATAGGGCGGTGCCGTATTTTGAAGATGGTTTAAAACCAGTGCAACGCCGGATTTTGCATACTTTGTTTGAAATGCACGACGGCCGCTATCACAAAGTGGCCAATGTCATTGGCCGCACCATGCAATATCATCCCCATGGAGACGCTTCCATTGGCGATGCTTTGGTGAACTTGGGGCAAAAAGATTTGTTAATTGACCCCCAAGGAAACTGGGGCAACCCTTTAACTGGCGATTCGGCGGCGGCACCTCGCTACATTGAAGCGCGTTTGACACCCTTTGCCAAAGAAGTTTTATTTAATCCCGAAACCACCCATTGGATTCCCAGCTACGATGGGCGCAGCGATGAACCTATTACTTTACCGGTTAAATTTCCGCTTTTATTGGAACAGGGGGTAGAAGGTATTGCGGTGGGACTTTCCACCACGATTTTACCCCATAATTTTTGCGAGTTAATAGATGCCAGCATAGATATTTTGCGGGGCAAAAAGGTGGAAATATTTCCTGATTTTCCTTCGGGGGGAATTGCCGATGTCTCTACTTACAATGATGGTTTGCGGGGCGGGCGCATTAAAGTTCGCGCTAAAATAGAAATTGTTAATAATCGCACTTTAGCCATTAGAGAAATTCCTTTTGGTACCACCACTAGCTCGCTTATAGACTCCATAGTGGCTGCAAACCAGAAAGGTAAAATCAAAATTCGCAAAGTGGATGACAATACCGCCCAAGATGTGGAGATTTTGGTGCATTTAGCCCCCAATTCTGACCCTCAAGTGGTAATTGACGCGCTTTATGCTTTTTCAGATTGTGAAAAATCCCTGAGTCCCAATGCTTGTATAATCATGGATAACAAGCCGCATTTTATTGGGGTTAGCGAAATATTGCGCCGCTCCACGGAGCATACCAAAGCGCTACTGGAATGGGAGCTTAAAAATAAGCTGGCGCAATTAGAAAATCGCTGGCACATGACATCCTTAGAAAAGATTTTTATCGAAAAGAAAGTTTACCAAGTCATTGAAAATGCTAGGGATCGCGATGAAATGGTAAACCTTATTGACATAGGCTTAGAGCCCCATGTAAAGAATTTACGCAGGCCAGTAATGCGTGATGAAATTCTTAAATTAGCTGAGATTCCCATTCGCCGCATTTCTCGTTTTGATATAAAAAAGACTGATGAACTATTAGCTCAATTAGATGTGCAAATTGCACAAACCTTAGATGATTTAAAAAATCTGGTGCCATATACCATCAAATGGTTTAAAGGCTTGCTCAAAAAATACGGAGCGGATAGGCAAAGAAAAACTGTACTTCAAGAGTTTTCCAGCGTAGAAGCCATACATGTGGCCATAGCTAATCAAAAACTTTATGTAAATCGCAAAGAAGGCTTTATAGGCACTTCTTTGCGGCGAGAAGAATATCTTTTTGATGTTTCCGATTATGATGATTTAATCGTATTTAGAGCCGATGCGACCTTTTCAGTTATTAAGGTTACAGACAAGGAATTTGTAGGCAAAGATATTATCCATATAGACCGTTTTTACAAAGATGATGATCGCCACATATACAATATGATTTATGAAAATCATAAAAACAATACTACTTATATAAAGCGCTTTAATATAGGCGGCGTTACTAGAAATAGGGAGTATAATGTAGGTCGTAAAGGTAAAAACAAGGTCTTATATTTTTCTAGCAATCCCAATGGTGAAGCTGAAGTTGTAGAAGTGTTTTTAAGAAATCGTCCGCGTATAAAACTCAATTTTGAAGTGGATTTTTCTGAAATAATCATAAAAAACCGTGGAGCCATGGGGAATATTGTTACTAAATACCCGGTGAGAACTATTAAAAAAATTAGCGCAGGGGTAAGTACCCTCGGAGCTCAATCTTTGTATTTTGATTTGCATGCAGGTTTGGTTACTGCGCAAAAACGGGGTGATTGTATCGGAAAATTCGAGGATGAAGATAGAGTTTTAGTAGTTTATAGAGATGGAAAAGCCCAGCTGTTTGAATTCAGTGAACCGCTTTTAGTGGGGAATGATGTAGCTCATATTAGCAAAGTGGGTACCGATGAATTAGAGGGCAAAATTTTCACCGTTTTATACTTTGATGGGATAAATTTTAGCAATTATGTCAAGCGTTTTACCTTAGATGGAATACCTACCACCACAAGTTTTTACATAATCACCGAACACGCTGACAGTAAAATGTGGGCCTTTTTTGCCCACGATGAAGCTCGCGCAGAAGTTGAGTTGCAAGGTAGCAGTAAAAAAAATGAAACTGAAATTTTAGAGCTTTACGATCTCACTGGAGTTCAAGGTTATAAAACCTTGGGAAGCAAGTTTACCGCTAAAACCATCAAAAAAGTCAAAGCTTTACCCGAAGAAAAAGTTGAAGAAGAGGCCGAAAAAGGCGAAGATGCTGAAAATAACCAGCAAAATGACCTCAAATTAGATTTATTCCAGTGAAATTTTGTATTTTCAATTTATGAACTTTAATGCATTAATTTTTACATGGGTTTTACGAGGCATAGGAATTTTGCTATTACTTCCCGTAATATTTACCAAACAGTTTTTACGATTTATGCCTGGCTTAGCGGATCCGCGAATGGCGCAGTTTTTCCTTTTTTCAGGAGTAGGCTTTTTTGCTTTGGGAGCCATTCTTTACTACTTCTTCCGCCGTCGCCCTCCACCCAAGGATAAATTGGATTTTTAACCATGATCCAAGTAGAGAAACTGTCAAAAAGCTATCGTATAGGCTTTTTTATGCGCCCTAATATGGTTTTACAGGATTTAAACTTCACTGTGAAATCTGGGGAAGTTTTTGGTTTTATAGGTCCCAATGGGGCAGGGAAATCCACTACTATCAAATTGTTGGTAGGACTTTTGCAGGCTAGCTCTGGCTCTGTGAAAATCAAAGGCTTAAATCCTCAGAGTTTAAGGGCTAGGCAGTTTTTGGGCTATTTACCAGAACATCCTTATTTTTATGATTATTTGACGGGTTATGAACTTTTAGATTTTATGGCAGATCTCTATGGTTTAAGCGGAAAGCTTAAATCCCAACGCATGGATTGGGCTTTGGAGATGGTAGGTGCCAAAAAAGATTGGATTCATAGGCGTTTGCGTACATATTCTAAAGGAATGGTGCAAAGAGTGGGGCTAGCCCAAGCTATTTTAAATCAGCCTCAGTTGCTTGTTTTAGACGAACCCATGAGCGGTTTAGACCCTCTAGGAAGACGAGATGTCCGTCATGTAATTCAGGAAATGAATGATATGGGCACTACGGTTTTTTATTCCAGCCATGTGCTTTCCGATGTAGAAACTCTTAGCGATCGCATAGCTATAATTGTGGATGGTAAAATTGTACAGCAAGGAACTTTTGAGCAGGTTCTAAGCAATGCCGATGCCCGTGATTTAGAAGAAATACTTAGTCGCGAAGTAGCCAAAGAGGGAGTTAATCATGGGAGCTAGCATTAAAAGGATAGGAGTTATAGCTCATAATACCTTTAGAGAGTCCATTCGTGATAAAATACTCTATAATATTGTGTTTTTGGCCATTGCTTTAAGCATTTTTTCCATTATTTTGGGTGAGTGGTCGGTATTCGACAAAGCTTATGCCATAAAATCCACCACTTTTTCCATTATGTCGTTATCAGGCCTGTTAATCTCAATTTTTGTTGGAATTAGCTTAGTGCAAAAAGAAATTCAGAAACGCACCATATATACGCTGCTTTCTAAACCTGTGCATCGCGCTGAGTTTATTCTGGGCAAATATTTGGGTTTAATAGCGGTGGTGGCCACTCATTTAGGTATTTTAACCGTGGTTTTTTATGGTATTTTATGGCTGAGTAACGCCGATCCGCAAATAGCACTTTTACAAGGTGTGTATCTTATATTCTGGGAGTTGGCTATCATAGTTGCGGTGGCTATGCTTTTCAGTTCTTTTAGTACTCCTGTGCTTAGCTCGCTTTTTACCCTTGGGGTTTATTTTGCTGGCCATTTATCCCATGAATTACTGGCCCAAGTGCGTTTTTTGCAAAAAATAGACGAAAATTTAAGTAGTTTTTCTCTGCAACTTATGGAATGGGGGGCGCTTTGGGTTAACCGCATTTTGCCAGCTTTATATAAGTTTAATATTACTAACGCATTGGTGCACCAAATTGCTTTGCCACCATTTTATTTGTTTTGGCATAGCTTATATGCTATAGCTTTTGTGGCAGTTTTTTTGGTGATAGGAAGTTGGTGGTTTAGCAAAAGGGATTTTCTGTGAATAATTCACTTATAGCAAAAGTTTTAATAACTAATCAGTTAGCTACTAAAGAGCAAATTCAAAAGTTTTGGTCTCAATCTTCTGATGAACACAATATCGCCGCCATTTTAGTGGAAAATGGTGAATTGGAAGCGGCCGTTTATGAGCAAGTTATAGCGTTTGTAGCAGATCATACTGCAGCTCAAGCCACAGTAGAGGAAGAAAATATCGTCGAAGAATCCCCGGGCGTAGAAGATATTTCACTTTCTAACCAAAAACAAGACACTTCTCCACCGCGTATTGGCGCGCGACCTCGTACAAACACAGATCAGCAAGTGGTTTCTTCAAACTTAAATGCTGACTCTACAGATTTTGCCGTGGAAGGTAACAGTGTTTACGGAACAGCATCTCTGACCGAAGTAGAAAGCATTTCCGGCTTACAAGATACTCGTATGTCTGATTTTAGCACGCTTTCCACCGCCGAAGAATTGGTAAGTGATACCCAATGGATTTTCAACCACGGTTTGCAAAAACAAAGCCAAGTTTCAGCAGCTTTAGTACCAGGTGTAGAATCTGATTTAAGTATGTTGCTCGCCACCGCTCGGAAAAATTCAGCAACAGAATTGTTGCTGTCTATAAATCAAGGGCTTTATGTTAGAATAGGCGGAGAACTTAAACCTTTAAGTGATGAAACGCCTTCTGAATTTGATTTAAAGCGTTGGTATGCTGAAATTATTGATTTGCAAGGACGCAGTGCTGAAGCTAATAGTGAAAGAGGAGGTTCTTACAATTTTGCTATTAGTGGCTGGGGCCGTTTTATTGCTTCTGTTCATAAAATGGAAAAGCGCATTAG
Source organism: Fibrobacter sp. (assembly GCA_012511955.1). GTDB lineage: Bacteria > Fibrobacterota > Fibrobacteria > Fibrobacterales > Fibrobacteraceae > JAAZFC01. The sequence continues at coordinate 8,484 of JAAZFC010000033.1, forward strand.
TGCCATAGAAATCCAACTCGTACCCACAGAGCCAGTCCCTTGGGCTAGCTTGAATTTGCCTGAGTTTGTGCGAAGTTTACCTGAATCTAGTCCTCCTTTGGTTCTTTTTTCTGGTCATAATCGCAAAAGTTTGTATTCAACTCTTTTGAGCTATGCCATGCAGTATCAACAAGTGCACCAAACTCCAATTTATTGGCTAACAGATAATGCAAAATGGCTGGCTGATACTAGCGAATATCCTTTTGTAGTTCTGCAACCAGAATGGCATGGACAAAGTTTGGATATGTGTGTTAGCGCCATTCAAAATCTCGCCCCTGGCTTGTTTATTTTAGAAAACTGTGCAGATTATCATAGTTTAAGCTTGGTAAATCAAGTGGCTAGTTTAGGTTGGTCAGTTTTAAGTACAATTCCCACTTTAAGTATCAATCAGTCTTTGGCTTGGTTAATGCACGCGCCTAAATCTCAACTGGTATTAACGGCTTCCAACTTGAAAGCCATAGTAACAGAACATTTTAGCGATAACCAAGCTACTTATGAATGTTTAAATATCAGTCCAGAAATGAGCAAAGCTTTTTCCCAAGGAAACTTAAGTATGCTATATGAACAAATAAAAGTTCAAAATCAAAACTATCAAGCTGCGCCGAGCAAATGAGGAGTGATTTATGAGTATTGATTCCCAATTATGCTTTGATTATATAGAGAAAAAAGGCGCTGTACTTCTTTGTGAAAATTCAGCCCCATTCCCAGGACACAACTCCATATCTGAAGGAGCATTAACTGAGTTTCTACAACTTTACGAACGACCAGAAATTTTAAAAAAAGTAGAAAAAGAGTCGGTGCGCTTTGCATTTCCAGCGCCCAATGCTCAAAGTTATAAAGTGGTCCTAAGTCGCAGTGCTCGTGGTTTTGTGGCTTATGTGCGCAAGTTTTGGGGGCATAACTTACCAACTCTCGAAGCTTGGCAAGCACCAGACAAATTAAAATCCTTGCTTAATTTAAAGCAAGGCCTTATACTTTTCGCTGAAAAACCTCACGCTCATAGCGGAGTTTTGGCTGCAGCTTTTATGCAAGAATACTCTAAGAACAAAGGACTGCATATAAAAAACCTTAGCTTTGTCGAAGATTTACCAAAAGTTTTACCAGGAAGTTTTATAACTGCTAGCCAGAATTCATCATCAATCCCTAATTTTCAAAATCAGGCAGATGCTTACTTTTGGGGGGAAATTGCTTCTGAACAAATCCCACAAGTAGTCGCATCAGCCTCCACTGGCGGTCTCGTTGTGGCGAGCATAGGCGCGCACAATTTAGAAGGAGCTGTGCAATTGTGCCAAGCTAATTTAAGCACCAAAGAAACGCATTTGCCAACTTTATTGCGTCAACATTTAGCGGCGGTAGTTTTTTGTAGTGAATTACCAGCAGGTAATCCTGAACCTTATCAATGGAACATAAATGTCTTTAAAACGACTTCATAATGATAAAGGAATAAGCGTTAAATTACTTTTCCTAACAATGTTTTGTATAGGAATCGCTAGTTCTTGGGGTGATACTGTAAACACGAATGCAGCAGGCACAGTTTCACATCTCATTATAGACGATTCTGCCCAAGCTTCAGATGATACAGTTCAAGTATCAGGTGATTCTATCCTAGCTCAACAAGCTATAAACCATGCCATAGAAAACAGCTCAACCGCTCCGATAATTAAAAATTTAGTTAAAGACTCTCGTACCGCAATTTTGTATTTAGATGGCAGTTTGGCAAGTCCATGGTATTATTTAGGCATACTTAAAGCGGTGGAACAATATCAAATTCCACTAGAAAAAATAGTTGCTTCTGGCATAGCGTCCTGGGTGGTAGCTTTATGGAATCAAGGTTATTCTTTAGATAGCTTAGAAAGAATTTTAATAGATGCAAATTATCCCGTTTTTGAACTTGGTACTGCGCGCCTAAATAACAATGCTAATCTCAGTATTGGGGAGTATTTAGCTCCCAAAGGTTTTCCCAGTTTTAAGCAACAATATGCCGTAGATTTTAGCTCTAAAACCCAAGAAAGATTTTTTCCCATACCCAACCAAGTTGCATTCGAGGATTTTAGCACGCATTTAAAATTGCAAACGCCACTAATGGCTCCGCCTAAGCCATATAAAATTTCTTGGCACACATTGCTTTGTCAAGAGCAAAGTGCGCAATTAACGCTAAGCCCTGAAGCTCCTAATTGGCAATGGATAAATGCTAGTTTTGATCCTCGCGGTGAAAGAATCGGTAAACAACTATATTTACCAGCTCAAAATTGTGCTCTGCAAAGTCTTGATTATTTGCAAAATATGGTTGGAAATAAGCATTTCGTTATATACGCAACTCCTTGGCCTATGCGAAAAGATGGTTTAAATTTAAAGGCTTCTCAGCGCTTTGAATTGCAACACTTAGGAAAAAGTATAGAGTATCAAGTTTTAGTTAATCCTCATTGGTTAAAAGCTGACTCTTTAGAAGAAAGGGATTATTGGCAACAACTGGCTTTAAAAGATATGCGCTCTCGCCTAGGACAAATAAAAAAATATCAATTAAAACCTTATCAATGGGGAGAAAATAATAAAGCCTCTATAGTTAGTAGTTTGCGCATAGACAGCCCAGCTTTAGACGAAATAAGTGCTGAGTATCAAAATCATATACAAAGTTATTGGCCTTCAGACTATACCGATTGGGTGGAGGCTCTGGACTCTTTTTCGCTAAATTTGCAAAAAAGCCAACTTTATGGCGATATATCTTTAAACTTACAAGAACAAAGTCAAAGTGAGTTAGGCTATGGGGGAGGTTTAGATTCTAATTTTTTAGTCTTAAATTTACAAGCCAAACCCCGTAGTATTGTGGCATGGCAACTTGGGGGAATGGGAACTACTTATAGTGGTCCTGCAGTGTTGGGAAAATTAAGTTTACGCGCGGTTAATCAATTTGAGTATTTTGGTGGTTTAAAGCTTAAAGCAGGGACTTTCGCTCAAGGTTTAGAGCCATTTCTAACCATTTCTAAACTCAGCCAACAAGAATTAAGCTTTAGCATAAGTATGTCTATTCAACGACAAAACTTCAATTCTCTGTGGAAAAATTTAAGCTTTTCCCAAGCTAAGAGCGGTATTGAAGAAATTAGCAAAATCCGCGCTTTAGAAAAGCGCAGCATTAGTTTCCGCGTAAATATAAATCCAAAACTGCATCAGTATTTAAGCCCTTATATATATTTATCTGATGATTATTTTAACACAGAATTAATTACCCGCACCAACAAAATTCTTTGGGTTAAAAATCCCGTTAAAAACATTAAAGTAACTGCTATAAATGCTGGTTTAGATTTTGTGTGGGGTAGAGACACTAGTGGCGATTATTTTGCGTCTAATGCTAAAAATTTGCACGCAAATTTGGCAGTCAAGTCGGAAGCACCTCATTTATTAGGCAGTAAACCTACCCATTTGAATTACGGCGGCGAAGTTTTGCTGAAATTTGCTCATTTATTGACTCCAAATTGGTCAGTTGGTCTTCAAGGATCTTTTGGCTTACAAGGGCGAGTTCCCGAGGGTTTAATTTGGCTTTATCCCGACAGCATAGATATTGTCCCTCAAAAGTTAACTGATCCTGCCATTAGCAATTATTATCGCCTAGCTATGCCAATCACTCCTTTAATCCATAAAATGCCTTTACCGCAATTTCGTAGCCATCATTACGGAACGGCTACAGCTCATGCTGCTTGGATATGGGGACCTTTATCCCTATGGCTTCATGCTACTTTTATCAATGATTTTGAAGGCCCCGATATATATAATGAGTTGCAAGATCGCCGATCAGCAATGGAAAGTACTCTGCGCTTTAAATGGAAAAGTTTAGAAGCCCGAGCGGGGGCACATTTCCACAGTAATTTAGATGACTTCACTAAAAACATAAGTGAAACTGACAATTGGTTGTTTTTTGCTCAGATTGGTTTTTTAGAGTTTTAATCGTCAAATCCAAGGTATAAAATCCAAAATAGTGGACTAGTTCTCAACACTTTTTATAAAAGTTTTCAGTGGCAAGGCTCATTGGACTTATTTTTATCATAGTGTTTTTAAAAATAGGGTAAAAATATGAGGATTGGATTTCCTAAATTAACCAGTTTATTGGTCTTGTTTTTGGTATTCTATGCTTTTGCGCAAAGCGATTACACCGAAGCTTTAAGTGGATTATCTGGGTCAAGTAAGACTCTAGATATGGTATTTGTGAAAGGGGGAACCTATGAGAGAGGTTGTTCTAGTGGGGACAATAAGTGCGAATCCCAAGAAAAGCCTGCCCATACGGTAACTGTAAGTGATTTTTATATAGGCAAATACGAGCTTACTAACGCCCAATGGGAGGCGGTAATGGGTGATAATACAAGCAAAGATAATAAACCCAAAACTGGCATAACCTGGTACGATGCCATTGAGTTTACTTGTAAATTAAGCCAAGCCACGAGCAAGCAATATCGCTTGCTCACCGATGCGGAGTTTGAATTTGCCGCAAGGGGTGGTACCAAGAGCAAAGGATATCTTTATTCTGGTAGTAATAACGCCGACGATGTGGCCTGGCATGCAGGAAATTTGACGGAGACTTGCTTTGGTGAATTTTGCTTTAGAAGCGTGCAGGATGTGGGTACCAAAGCCCCCAACGAATTGGGAATTTACGATTTAAGCGGAAATGTTTATGAGTGGATGTACGATAGTTATGGTACTTTTAGTGGCGATAATTTAGTTAATCCTATCGGACCAGCTACTATACACACCCAAAAAGTTCGCCGGGGTGGCAGTTACGATCAACCCGCATCGGAATCTAGGGTTTCGGGACGTAAAATTCGCTCCATTGAAGGAAAAGATGGCTCCATAGGCTTGCGTTTAGCCCTTTCTGCAGATGGTGCTCGCCCCGATGGTATGTTAGACCCTTGTACCATTGAGCAACCCGTACCCACCGGTGGCAAACCTGGCTTTCACGATGATAGATTGATAAATGCCGAAGGTGAGGCTTGGGTCAATGAGATGGGTCTTACCAATATTTTAATAGTCAAGGAAAACTCTGCCATATATACATCGACTTACGGCAACTTCACCTCTAGTAAAGTGGAAGGCCAGTGGTACTCATTAAATAGTATGTCCCTTAACATTGTACCTAGCTCTGGAGCGGAGAAAAAATATATCTATTACTTAATTGACCATGATAACCTATCCATGATGCCCGAAGGGGGGATGCCAGGTCGGTACTATCGCCGCCAGCTTTCGGAAATTAATTCCGATGCTAAAGCTCCCACTATCGCTAATCCTAAAACCCCAGAACAACTAGCTCCTGCGGGTTATAACATAGATATGAACAATCCTCCCACCGATGGCCGCGATCCCCGACTCATCGAAGGGCCTAACCAAGCGTGGCTCCAAGACAATATAGCTATGGGGGCAGGGGGAACTCACCGCTACCGCTTTGATTTTGATAACGAAGATTACACTAGATTTTATGTCTATGATCCCCCTAGCTACACTTCTTTAGCCAAAGGTAGTTGGTTTACTGTGGATAATACATTCTTGCGCATTTTAGACGACAATGGTAAAGTTTATGATTACCTCTACACCGTTACTCCTGATGGAAAAACTTATTACCATATTTCTTTCCAAAGTTATGAACCCGGCGACTTTAGAATGTTTGAAAAAGTAGATGCCAGCGCAGTTCCTGCATGGAAAGAACCCAGCGCTAGTGATAGGACCTTTGATCAGGGTTCTTCAACTTATATACCACCTTCGGAATCAAATACCGTGGCCATAAAGAAACCTTTAAATAGCATAAACCTTGCTAATCCCCATGCTGAAATGCGTTATTACGACCTAAAAGGTAAGCCTTTGGGTGCAAGTAAACCTCAAAAAGCTGGTTTGTATATTCTACGCAATATGCAGAGCGGTGTCGCGGGCAAAATATTGGTAAAATAAACAATAAAAACATTAAAAAAGCAACCCCAGCAGGGGTTGCTTTTTGTTTATACAGTAAATAGACTTTTATTCGATGCCGATTTGCCTTAAATCGCGCACTGCACCTCTATCGGCGCTGGTGGCCATGGCCGCATAGGCTTTAAGAGCTTGGGAAACAACTCTTTCTCTTTTGGCAGGTTTCCAAGCGTCGCTTCCTTTGGCTTCCATATCGGCTCGGCGTTGGGCTAGTTCATCTTCGCTAATGCCAACATTTATGGTGCGATTGGGAATATCAATATCCACTATATCCCCGTCGTTTACCAATGCAATGCCACCACCGCTAGCCGCTTCGGGGCTGGCGTGGCCTATGGATAATCCAGAAGTTCCTCCCGAAAATCTTCCATCTGTAAGCAAGGCGCAACTGGCCCCTAAGCCCATGGATTTCAAATAACTTGTGGGGTAGAGCATCTCTTGCATGCCAGGACCGCCTTTGGGACCTTCGTAGCGAATAATCACCACATCGCCGGCTTTAACTTTGCCGCCTAAAATGCCTTCCACGGCATCTTCTTGGCTTTCAAATACCACCGCAGGGCCAGTAAAAGTCCAAATAGACTCATCTACGCCGGCAGTTTTTACCTCGCTACCATCTTCGGCGATATTACCATAAAGCACCGCTAAGCCACCATCTTGGGTAAAAGCGTGGTCGCAGGAGCGAATCACACCCTTTTCGCGGTCTAGATCCAAGGAGTCATACATTTCATTTTGACTAAAAGCTACGATGTTGCGATAGTTTCCTGGGGCAGCGCGATAAAATTCTTGCACAGAGCTATGGTCGCCATTGCGGGACACATCCCATTTATCTATGGCTTCTCCCAAAGTCGGGGCATGCACCGTGGGTTCATCGCGATTTAGCAAACCTTTAGTGTCTAATTGACCCAAAATTCCAAAAATCCCCCCAGCGCGGTGCACATCTTCTATATGCACATTTTCTATGGCGGGAGCTACTTTACAAATACAAGGAGTATCATGACTTAGACGATCAATATCTTTCATGCAAAACTCAATGCCACCTTCGTTGGCAATGGCTAAAATATGCAGCACAGTGTTGGTGGAGCCCCCCATGGCAATATCTAAGCGCATGGCATTTTCAAAAGCATTGAAATTAGCCACATTGCGGGGCAAAACATTTTCGTTATCGTTTTCGTAATAATCTTTGGTGATTTCCACAATACGACGCGCCGCCTGCATAAACAAATCTTTGCGCAAAGCGTGGGTGGCTAGCACCGTTCCATTTCCAGGGAGCGCCAAGCCCAAAGCTTCGGTTAAACAGTTCATGGAGTTGGCGGTAAACATTCCCGAACAGCTTCCGCAAGTGGGGCAAGCATTTTGTTCTGTAATAGTTACAGTATCGTCATCCGCATGGGGATCCGCTGCCAAAACCATGGCATCCACCAAGTCAATATGCTTCTTTTCATCGCCAATCACCGCTTTCCCTGACTCCATGGGGCCACCGCTGATAAAAATCGTGGGAATATTTAAGCGCATGGAAGCCATCATCATCCCTGGGGTGATTTTGTCGCAGTTAGAAATGCAAATCATAGCATCGGCGCAGTGGGCATTTACCATATATTCCACTGAATCCGCAATCAAATCACGACTGGGTAAGGAGTAAAGCATACCACCGTGCCCCATAGCTATGCCATCATCTACGGCGATGGTATTAAATTCTTTGGCGATAGCACCGTGAGCTTCAATTTCCCGTGCCACCATCTGGCCTAAATCTTTTAAATGCACATGACCAGGCACAAATTGGGTGAAACTATTGACCACAGCAATAATAGGTTTGCCAAAATCTTCGTCTTTTACGCCCGTGGCACGCCACAGAGCCCGCGCTCCTGCCATATTTCTACCACTAGTACTTGTTTTTGAGCGCAATTCAGCCATAACATAAACCTCCGTTAAAAAGACCAACTAAATATAAGATTTTAATAGATTTAGTCCCATGAATGCACAAGATCTTTACGATTTAGCCAATAAAATCATAGCTGGGCACCAAATAAGCCCAGCTGAGGCGCAACAAATAGCCCAAATTCCCGAAGCTGATAGTAGCGATTTACAGGCCCAAGCTCATCGCATTAACCAGCATTTTAAAGGAAACACGGTGCATACTTGCACCATTCTCAACGGAAAATCTGGCAAATGCTCCGAAGATTGCGGATTTTGCACCCAATCCATAAGTGCAAATTGTGAAGATGTGGAATATTACCCTTTAATGTCTCCGGTAGAAATGCAGGAAGCCGCTCAAATAGCCGTGGACAGCGGCGTAGATAGATTTTCGGTGGTAACCGCTGGCAAAGGGCTATCCACCGCACAAGTCCAGCAAGTCGCCGACGCTTTTGCCGGGATTTCCGCCCCGGGGGGGATGCAGGGCGAAATTGGCGAAGCTAAAACCAGATGGTGCGCCAGTTTGGGCATAATTCCCCTAGAAAAAATGCGGCTACTCAAAGATGCCGGCGTTTCGCGCTACCATCATAACCTCGAAACCGCCCGCTCGCATTTTGGCAATGTGGTTAGCACCCACAGCTACGACGACCGCATTGCCACCATAAAAGCCGCCCACCAAGCAGGTATGACCGTATGTGCTGGCGGCATTTTTGGTCTAGGGGAAAGCGACGCTCAAGCCGTGGAAATGGCCTTAGAGTTACGCGACTTGCAAGTGGAAAGCGTGCCGCTTAACTTCTTATTACCTGCCGCAGGCACAAAATTAGCGCATATTGAAAGATTAACCCCTTTGCGTTGCCTCAAGTTGGTGGCTATTTATAGGATGATTTTGCCTCGTGCCGATATTCTTATTTGCGGCGGCCGCGAAGATAACTTGCAAGAACTCCACCCATTACTATTGCTTTCTGGGGCCAATGGCATTATGACCGGCAATTATCTCACCCGAGAAGGGCGAACTTTAAAGCAAGACAAAGCTTTACTCGATGCTTTGCAAGTCAAGCACGGTTTAAAATTAAATATTAACTAAAATTGTACTACATGGAAAAAGTTTCTACCCAGGCCCGCAAGGGTCTCTTAGTTATAAATATCTCTGCATTTTTAGTCCCCTTTATGGGATCTTCGCTGAATTTAGCCCTCCCACAAATTGGGGAGGCTTTTAATATGAAGGCGGTAACCCTAACTTGGATGGCTACGGCGTATTTGATTTCCACCGCTATTTTTCAAATACCTTTGGCTAAAATTGCAGATATTAGAGGCCGGCGCAAAGTTTTTATTTGGGGCGTATTTTTATTTACCCTTTGCACCATAGCCAGCGGTCTTTCCACCTCTGGAGAAATGCTCATTGCCATGCGCTTTTTGTCGGGCATTGGAGCAGCTATGTTAATGGGCACCAATATGGCTATTCTCACCGCTTTAGTGCCACCCAGCAAACGCGGCAAAGCATTGGGAGTCAATGTTTCGGTGGTTTATGCCGCTTTGGCAGCGGGGCCATTTTTTGGTGGCATAATAACGCAAATATTTGGATGGCGGGGCATATTTTTTGTGGTGGCTGCCGTAGGGCTAGTTATTTTAGCTCTTTCAAAATCTTGCTTAAAAGGGGAGTGGACCGAAGCCAAAGGAGAGAAATTCGATTTATTGGGTAGCATATTTTACGGTATTGGTCTGGCATCCTTAATTTTCGGATTTTCCAATCTGCCCAAAACTCTGGGAATCGTGTTTTTGCTCACTGGTTTAGCGTTTTTTGTGATTTTTATAGTTTACGAAAGACGACAACAGTTTCCCGTGTTTAATGTGCGTTTATTTACCCGCAACAGAACCTTTGCTCTTTCCTCTTTTGCTGCTCTTATCAACTATTCTGCCACTGCCGCTATCGCTTTTATGCTCAGCCTTTATTTACAAGCTGTGCGAGGACTAGAACCCAGCACTGCAGGTTTGATATTAATTTCCCAAGCAGTGGTACAATCGTTTTTCTCCATAGTGGTAGGCAATTTATCTCATAAATTTTCTCCTTCTAAAATGGCCACCACAGGCATGGCAATCATAGTTGTGGGGCTAATTGGCTTGACTTTTATCAGTCCTACCACTCACTTTGCTTACATAATGTTTCTATTGATGTTGTTAGGCACAGGATTTGGGGTGTTTTCGTCGCCCAACACCAATGTAATTATGAGTTCCGTGGAAAAAAAGGAATACACCCAAGCTTCGGCCGCCACCGGCACCATGCGTTTAACCGGCAATGCCATTAGTATGGGAATTGCCAGCATGTCCATATCGTTTTTTATGGGCAATGAAAAAATCGTCCCCGCACTGTTCGGCGAATTTTTGCAAAGTATGCGCATGGCTTTTATGGTCTTTGCTGTGCTATGCTTAATAGGGGTTTTTGCTTCCACCGCCCGCATCGAAAAGAAGGTTTAAAACACCTTTTGCAATGATATTAATGTATTGGTTTTTAATACATTGTAAGCGATTTGATAAACAAATTCTTCGGGGATAGTGTCGGCAAATTTCTCCACAAAAGTTTCGCTGAGGTCAATCCCAGCATTGAACAAAACAAAGGCATTGTCATTGCACAACCTTTTTACCCTTTGCCAAAACTCTTGCCTATAAAACTTGTCTGGCACTTTTAGATCAATAAAAATATCGATGATAATTAAGTCGAATTTTGACTGAGGGCGCTGCACAAAATCCCAGACATCATCTTGAATAATTTGTAAATCATCTTGGGGACTTATGCCAAATTCAGTCTCAGCAATTTCTATGACCACAGGATCAATTTCTACCCCAACAATTTCGCCTTTAATCCCATATTGATAGCGCAAAGGCTCAACTATGGAACCCGCACCAAAACCCAAAATCAAAGCATTTTTAGCCTGTTTCAAGGGGATTTTGTTAAGTCCAAACTTCAGCACATCTACCAGCGTACCATAAGAATAATTGGTGTTAGGAGTGTCTAAAAGCTTTTTTCCTTTCTCCCATCGTACCTCTAAACGCTTATTGTACTTAGACTTATGGACAATTACTTCAGAACTCATATTAAGTGCTTGATTTTATATAAGCTCTGATGGCATCGCGGAGTAAAGAGAACTTTTCTCGCAAAACATCTTCTTTTTCTTCGAGTAAAGTAACCCTAAAGCCTTGCAGATCCGAGCAAAAAGAGCTTATGGGAACCACACAAATACCCGTGGCACCGAGCAAATAATACACAAAACGATAATCGGGTCTTACCCCTTCGGTCCATTCTTCTACTAGTTCGCGGATATTATCATCTTCGATTTCCAAGCTTTGCACATCGTTTAACACCCCAGCTTTGAAAATGATGGTGTTGTAAAAAGCGCCGAAAGTTTCGTTAAAAGTCAACTCGGGCACTTCGCCTAAAATCTCAGCGATAATCTTACTTCTGCGCCCAATTTTGTTGTTGAGATCTTCGCGGTGAGCATCGTAACGCTCATCTTCCATAATGCGGGGAATCGCCATTTGGGGTAGGGTAGTGGAGCAGACTTCAATCATCTTAGCGTTGTCCAAAGCGCTGCATAAACCACCAAATTCAGGGTCTTTGTCTCTGTTATAAAACTCCATCCAACCGCAGCGGGAACCCGGCCAGGGAAATTCTTTGGAAATACCCTTCATGGCAATGCCGGGAACATCGTCAATAAACTCAGCTAAAGCATAGGCTCTGGCGCCATTATAGGTGATTTTGTTGTAAATTTCGTCAGATAAAATGAAAAGCTTAAATTCTTTGGCGATTTTCACAATGGCTTGCAAAATTTCGTGGGGATAAACCATGCCCGTGGGGTTATCGGGATTAATGATTAATATCCCTGCCACACTGGGATTGTACTTGATGCGGTTGTACATATCCTCTAAATCGGGATACCAGCTGTTTTCGGGGTCAAGCCTATAAGTAATGGGGCGAGCGTGGGCGTGGGCTGCCTCAGCGGAACTGTGGGTGCTGTAAGCTGGGGAAGGGCCAATTACCCGAGCTGTTTGGTCTAATAAGAAGTAAAAAGTGGAAATAGCATCGCCTAAGCCATTAAAAAACAAAATATCTTCGGCGCTAATTTGCGCTCCGCCCAGTTCGTTGGTACGTTTTGCTAAAAATTCTCTGGTGCTTAAAATCCCCTTAGAAGGAGAGTAACCATAACTTTTGTTTTCTTGAACCAATTCGCCAATGATTTGTTTCATCCATTGGGGAATCTGGGTGTTTTTTTCAATGGGATCACCGATGTTTTCCCAAAAAATATCTAAACCCAACTTTTCCAAAGTCATAGCTTTTTTCACGATTTCACGAATTTCATAAGAAAGCTCTTTAACGCCTTCTTTTAGCAAACGAGTTCTCACAAGGCCTCCAAAACATTAATTATCATAAAGTTAGCAATAAACAAAATTAAGCAAATAGCTAAGTTAAATATATCCCTATATAAATAAATAATACATATTTAGGTAATGAGTATATACGATCCTGTGCGACAAAAATTCGTGGAAGCGACCCCTGAAGAACATGTTAGGCAAAAGTTAATATTGTGGCTCCACGAAGACAAAAAAGTACCCTTGCATTTAATGGAAGTAGAGTCCTCGCTGTCCAATTATCGTAAAAATGCCCCAGGTAGGGTTGATGTATTAGTTCACGGCACTCGGCAGGGCAGGGGAGTGGCCCAACCTTGGATATTGGCGGAGTGTAAAACCCGAGATAATAGTTCTTGGGAGGAACTTCAAGTGCAAATATCTCGCTATTTAAAACACTTGCAACCCGAATTTTTAATTTTAGATTTAGACACTCAAAGAAAGCTTTATCAAGTTTCTAAACAGGGTAGGGAACTACTTTTAAAAGCAATAAAAGACATACCTGAATTTATGGAATCCTTATGAAACTCAAAGATTTAGACAAATACCTTAAAGAACTACTTAAACCGGAATTATACCGTGATTTTTGCACCAATGGCTTAAACATCGAAGGCTCCCAAACTGTAAACCGCATTGTAACTGGCGTGAGCTTTAGCATCGACCTGGTGCAAGAAGCCATCCAAAAAAACGCCAACTGCATAATTGTGCATCACCCTCACGGACTTTGGGACAACGAAGCCCGCATGCCCGTAGGCGCTTTAGCCAAAAAATTAAAACTAATGATGCGGCACAATATTTCTCTTTTTGCCTTTCATTTACCCTTAGATGGACACCCCGAAGTAGGCAACAATGTAGGCATAGCCCAAGCCTTAGGATGCAATAACTATGGAACTTTTATCAACGCCGGTCAAGCCGATGTGGGTCTACTCTGCAAATTTTCGCAAAGTCTAAACCCCTTGGAATTACGCGAAAAAATCACCGCTGCTTTTGGCAAAACAGGAGTCCAGCACGCTCTTTTATATGGAGAAGAAAAAATTAATATCATAGCCATAAGCTCCGGGGCATCTTCTGGTAGCCTCTTAGAAGCTAAAGCAAAAGGCGCTCAAGCCTTGCTCACCGGTGAATTAAAAGAAAACGCACCAATCCAAGCTAGGGAAGAGGCCATGCACCTGTTCGGCTGCGGCCATCACCGCACCGAAGTTTTCGGCCCCCGCGCCTTAGGTCAAAGAATACAAACGGATTTAGGGGTGGAGGTTGTGTTTGTGGATATTCCTAATCCCGTTTAATCTTTTTTCGGGCTACGCGAGCGCTTTACTTCGTCAGGCTGCAGTATCTCCGTACTATGATTAAAAGCTCTTAGCCGATTCGCATCAGCTAATCGGCAGAGAGTTCGGAATTCATTAATACATAGGTTAAGCCATGGTTGAGACTTGTGTATTCCTCACAGTTTTTTCTTTGCCTTTCTCGTCTAGCATCTCGCTCGCTCCGAAAAACTATTCTTGGAAATGTGTAGGCGCTATACTTTTATTGCAACGGTCGTAGAAGATAGTTAATCCTGTGTATGTTGAACTTCCGTACTTTCTATCAGCCAGCAATTAGCGGGCTGATTAAAAGCATCCATGCACAACCCGGAGATGTATCGAGATGGCTTTCCGATTGTGTTTTTGCGTTTATTTCGTGCAAAACTGTATCGACTGTATCGATGTAAAAATGTTGAAAACATAAAAAGGCGCTGGTGAGCGCCTCTTTTAAAATCATGATAACTATAAATTACTCGTTTGCTGCTGCAATTATGTGTTGAACTTCAGCTTCGGTGATGCCCACCATATCAGCAATCTCAGCTATTGGCAAATCTCGCTGCGCTAAGCGAAGGGCAACCTCAGCTTTAGCTTCGGCTAGACCTTCAGCTCTGCCTTCTGCTTTACCTTCTGCTAATCCTTCTGCTTTACCTTCTGCTAATCCTTCTGCTAATCCTTCTGCTAATCCTTCATCGCGAGCATAAGCTTTTTCAGCTACGGCATCGCGACGAAATTTTTCTCTGGCTTCAAGGTAAGCCATTAATTCTTTATCTTCTGCGGTTTTGTTATAGTCTATACAAATTTGATCTAATGCGGGATCTTCTGCTCTTAATATTGACACCATTTTATCCTCCGAGTTGTCTGCATTCTTTATTAAATATACCATTTTTTCGATGGGCTTGCTGTTTTTATTTATCATTTTCACTTTTGGCATCTCTACATATATCATTTCCACTTGCCCTAATGTGCA
>JAAZFC010000133.1 GCA_012511955.1 Fibrobacter sp.
GTTTACCGCCAAATATAAAAGACAGACATCCACTAAAACTCATTGCCAATACTAACACTAATACAAGCAAAAGATTCTTTTTATGCATAAAATATCCTCCTCGGTAATAAATTAGAAAACTCTTAGGTAACGCTATCCCCCTTTCAAACCATTAATCTTATTCAATTAATAAAAGTTAACACAAATCATCATCTAATTTTTACTATTCTACAACAGAACCTTGTATTCCTTCTCAAAGTAATAATAATTAAACAGGTGATGCATGGATTTTGCGGTTAAATTGATATAGCAAAAGACTGTTGGATCTGAGCAGTTTGTTTTCATCAGACCCAACAGCCTTAAGTTATATACTGCTGCTAGAAAATATAGTCTTTAAAGGTTAGAACAGTAACTACTATGTCATCGACATAAATTGCGGTGTCTTTTTCACCTTGATGTCTAAACCGCAGGCCAGTTATGCCATTTTCTCCAGGTAAATAATCCAAATCAGTTCCGATTGTACTTCTAGTTTCACCTGTTCCCTGATAGAAAGAATACTTGCCTAGTTCATCATCAAATTCAAATTCAATTCTAACCCATTCATCCAGCGGAATACTGCCTATCTCTGTATCAGATGATACTTTGCCTTCAGTATTGCGATAACGGAAGCCGTTACCGTTGGTTAATTGGAATCCAGAATCTACTTCGGTACCCTGCAGATATACATTGAATGTACCCGCATTCGATGGTTTATAGATTAAGAAAGAAACGCAGTGATTTGAAAGAGTTTCACTAAAGGTTGGTAAAAACTCAGCAGGATCTGATTTTTCACCATCTCCTTCTATAGCAACAAGTTTCAGAGCTTTATCACCCTGTTCAACTTGGTCTGTAACTATTTCAGTATTTCCTACAAACGTATAACCTTCTGTTTCAGCAGGAGTACCAGCTTCAAATTCTTCAAAGTCCTCACTGAATGCTGTTATTTGCGGTTCTTCTGCAAAGATTGCAATCTTGTAAGTACAATCTAAATCTTCATAAGCAGCTGTTACAGTTACTTCTCCTTCAGCTTTAGCGGTTAATACAACTGTAAAACCTGTTTGAGAGTCTAGTGAAGCTTTATCTGTATCGCTTACTTCCCAAGTTATTTCTTCTTCTTCAACCATAAATTCTTTGTTATTTTTGTCTTTGACAAGAGCAGTTAATTCCATTGTCTTGTCATCAGCTGATAAAGCTATTGCATTTCGATTGTCTGCAGCAGATATGTCTAACTTACTAGCCACAGGCGGCGTGGTCGGTTTTAAGAACGAAAAACAACCAGATAAACCTAAAGCAGCTACCAATACAAAGATTAACAACACATTTTTTTTAAGCATCTAAACAGCCTCCTTGATTATTTGTTTCTAAAAAGTAAAGAAAGTAAATAAAAACACCTTAATCTAACAATTCTACAAATGCCAGATTTTCCCTCCATATTAATATCAGTTTGCTTGAGCTTGCTGCTGACTGCTGCATAACTGCCAGTATTCACCTTTGTTATCCAACAGCTGTTGGTGAGTACCGCTTTCTAATATTTTCCCACTGCCAATAACTATGATATTATCAGCGTTGCAAATAGTAGAGAGCCGGTGAGCAATTACAAAAGATGTGCGGTTAGCTAACAGCTTTGTAGTTGCCTGCTGTATTTTTTGTTCTGTTAATGTATCAACATGTGCAGTGGCTTCATCAAGAATCAGTATTCTCGGATTAGATATTAAAGCCCTGGCA
>JAAZFC010000034.1 GCA_012511955.1 Fibrobacter sp.
GCTATGCTGGATGCCCAATACCCCAAGCTGCTCGCTACTATATCCATTACTTGGATTTGCTTAACCTGCTTAGAGCATACGAAATCTAGCGTTTTGGATTTCAAGGGCAGTGTAAATTTGCGTCTATCGTATCCTACAACCACCTCGCTTTTGGACCAATCCATAAACTGCGTGACCATGTGTTGCTGCTGCTCCAGAGTGTTGGAATCATCGTGTTTAACAGCAAAAACCTGCTGGGTAATCATCGCCCCACTGTGCGCAATGGATAAAAAGCGAGGGAATGGACGGGTCTAATGCAAACTTATCAACATGCTTAAGAACACTCATAGCTATGGCCTGAGTCGCTAAAATCAGATCTATATCTCGATTAAAACGAGCATGCTTATTTGAGTTTTTTAGCTGATTCACTTCGTAATAAAAAGCGCTGATAGTGGCAGGCGATGCAGCACGCACCATTGCTATAAACGCTGCATACATTGCGCGGACTTGCTCAGTATCACAAAATGTAGGCAAGCAATACCACAGCATATTTGAGTAGCTAATATTTTGACCGTTTTTATAAAAGTCATAGCCGTGCGCGTTGTAATAAGACTCTATAAGCGTATCGACTATTTTCGTAAGCGCCATAAACTCTTTATGCATTGCATGGATTTTTAAGCGCTTCGTATTTATTAGCTTATCTGTTAATAGCTTTATTATTGCATTGCGGCCCGTTGGCGATTTCCGTAAACGCTTAAAGTGAGCTTCTGCTGCTGCGGAGCTGGGTAAATGACTTAAAAGATATTCAGCTTCTACAAGTGAAAAATCACAACTGGCCGTCGCAAATACAGGCTGGTCTTTATCAAGTAAGTTTGAGCCAGTGTTGCCTGATTCGTCGATGTAGATGGTTTTCAAAGCGGCTCTCACTTTTAAATAAACTTAGGTCAGTAGTTGCGAACCTGCGATGATGCTGACGCCAATAGCCCAGATTGTTTCAAAAATTGAGCCAATCAAAGCTCGCATACAGCATTTAATAGTTTGCGCCATAGTTACCTCCTTAGTTTTGTTATCGTTTGCAGTAGATACAATACGGATATATACATATCGGCATAACACTAAAAAAAGGGCTAAGGCACCAACAAGCACCCAAGGAATTGAACCCTGAACTACCACCCCTACTGGCCTAAGTTTACTTCGCCCAATTAACAATTTTCGTGTTCTTCGGTGGATTCCGTGGCTAAATGATAAAAAACTTTCGTGCGTTTCATGGCTAAAAAATCAAACTACCTAACTATTTACGTATTTCTTGCAGGAAGCGGTAAGTTTTAATGAGTTTTGAATTGGTTTTTGAGATTGAGAAGTAAGGCGTTTGCACCGCACCAAAGCCTCTAAAAAAACGCTCAACAGGTTCAATCATAGAGCCTTCAAAATCAAAGTTTTTGGTAACTGTTGCAGCAAACTGTATCGCTTCCCACATGCACAAACTGGTGGCGCCGCTATTACGTAAGTCTGGGTCACCACCGCCCATTAAGTAATAAGCTGTGTTGTCGTCCCAAATTAAGTAAACGCCGGCATGATGGCGACCTTGCTCATCTTCGGCGATAAATATTTTACGTGCCTGATTCTGAGCTGCCGCTTTATCAAGACGGCGTACAAAGTCTCTTGTATACGGCAAAGCCATATTTTGACGTGCAAAAACTTTTTCATTCAGAGTTAAAAACGCCTCAATATCTAAGTCGGTACGTACTTTGACACCTTCTTTATTTGAGGCCTTTCTTATTTCGCGGCGAATATTTTCTTGTAACTCACCCCATACCTGCTCTTCGCTGGACAGATCTTCTAGGCGATAGGTATAGCGCGTGGTTTGTTCGTAACCTAGCCAATACAGCGGTAACCAATTGGTTCTAGTGCAGTGCCAGTTTTGTTGGTAATGAGCAAACTTGGGCAATTGCTCAAATAATTTTTGCAGTAAATCTTTTTCCTGCGACAGACGGTGTGCATATTTTGCCGTACTAGGGCGCAACCAAGGGCCTAGCGTTTGCGTCAATGCTGGCTGACTGATGACATTTAAGCCATAACGCTGACGCATGGTGTAGGGCAGCGAAGCAAGAATCTGATCGCCCTTCTCTACCAGCACCACATCCCAGGCATCACCGGCAACGGAATCTAACCACCAGTCTTTGCTAAAGATTGGGATGCTGGGTTCGTTTTTGCATAACAAGCGTTATTTTTCTTTGTTAGTCATCTGGCTGATTATTTACTCTCAAATTTAAATTATTGTGAATCGAGCGTTACTTTTGCGCTGGGTAGTAAAAATAATGCTGTGTTGGCTTGTTGTAGTAACTGCTCTGCATCGGAACGCCTTAAGTCTTGGCTAGCTAGGCGAATGGCTTTGGCTAGTTTGCGCTCTGCAGGTGACATGGCAAAAGCAAATAAGGCGCTTAAAACAGTCGCCAGCAACCAAAGCGCGTAAACAGGTAACGGCAAGCTAGCAAGGTTTAGATTAAGCCAGTTAAACCCACTGTACTGGGTAAGTGAATACCAACCCGCCGCGACTAGTAACAAAAGCACAACTGCAATGAAGCGCCAAGAGAAAGCAAGGGAAAAATAAGGACGGGATAGGTTGTAAAAGTTAAGAAAGTTCACTGCGATTAACTCTTAAAATTTACAAACCTGATAATACCTTTCCTCGCCCATAGCCTCATCGTAGTATTCTTCCACTGGCTTAAAACCTAACTTTTCTGCGGAATGAAGTGAGCCAAGGTTATTTTTAGAAATTCTTGTAGATATACCAGCCAGTCCATTTTTTTTGAAATGCTTGATTGCTTGTTGCCGCATGATAGTGGCTATTCCTTGTCCTTGGTACTCAGGTAAGACTCCAATAAAACCTTCATGGACAGTATTTTCATTAAAATCACGTGGATTAAAGTAAAACATATCTATTCCAATAATTTGATCGTTGTTGCTATCAGTGGCTACAAACAACAATTTACAACCAAAGGTTTTGTAATTTTTATTAATATTATTCTAACTTACATCCTTTAGATCTTCGATTGAATTAAAACCAAAATAATCTAAATAAGACTCTACTAGCTCAGGGTTTGCTTTTAGAAACTTATAATCAACTTTTCTAACATCACCTACACGTTTTGCTGGATTACCTGAGATGATAGAGAAATCTTCAAATTTGCCTTGTACATAAGAGAAACCAGAAACTATACATCCCTTACCTATTTTTGTATTAGGCATAATTATGGCGTTCGCACCAACAAAGGTATTATCGCCTATTTCAACCGAGCCTCTTACACGACCTTTATGCTCATCAAAATAAACCTCATGATATTTTTTATTATAATATCTTATTGAATGATGACTACTATGTGTAAAAATACCAACCCGAGTTCCAATCTGGCAATCGTCACCTATTTTAATTCCATTAAATGTATCAAGAATTGTAAAATGCCAAATGAAAACATTATTACCAATATCGAGCTTATTCCAATGGCTAACATCTATTAAGTTGCTGAGATACAACTTCTTACCGTTTTTTTCTACAGCGTAGACTTTAGGACGTGCTTTATATAAAGCATTAAAGTAAATAAAATTATTCAGTCTTTCTATTATAACTGACCTCGATCTTTTTGGTAAAAAAAACTTGATTACTTTCTTTAAAATATTAACCATAAACAAACCTCAAAAAAAATTTTCATTAAAAGCGCTAACATTCAACTTTCTAACAATTTTAGTAATTGACTCTTTGCTTTCTATTTCTTTAATTATATTGCTGTTGGGGTTGATTTCTTTTAATAAGCTGGATTGTTCTGTGGTGCTTATAAACCAATCTTTTAAATTACCTCTAAACCAATGTTCTTCTGGTATTGGCCAGCCCATTTTGTCTTTTCGCCAGGTGATTTCGTCAGGTAGTTTTTTATCAAAAGCTAAGCGTGCCAGGTATTTTGTCCAGCCGTTGTGCATTTTATAACAAGCCGGTACTTGGGCTAAAAATTCCACTAGGCGGTAGTCCATAAAGGGCATTCTAGATTCTATGCTGTGTGCCATAGAGCCATGGTCTGAGTAGTGAATTAGAGTAATTAAGCCTTTCTCTGTAGCAGCTTTTAGTTCTAGATTTAGTTCAGCAGGTGGTTGGCGGCCTTTGAGTCTTTTGAATAGCGCTTGATAGGCTTTGTTTCCGAAGATGTATTTAAAGTTTGCCATTAAAAAGCTAAGTAACAATGTTTTTTTAGCGCCAGGTATTTTTAGAAAGTAAAAGAATTCTTTGTAGAGGTCGAACAGTGAAATAGAGGTTAAGTAGCTGGCAATAAAGGGTAGATAGCCTGCGAGTTGTTCGTCTGCACCTTGGCCGTCTAGGGTTACTTTTACGCCCTCTTGTTTTACTTTCATAAAGGTGTGCCAGCCAGACATACAGGTGCTTTCTGGTGGATTTTCCATAGCCCAAATAACTTTTTGGTGTTCTGCGGGTACGTCTTGTTCTTGGGGTTCTATTTGGTTGGAGTTGACCTTAAGTTCTTTGGCGAGTAGGTCAATAAAGTGGCTTTCGTCGCAGTCTTGTGTGCCGTCGGACTTGTAAACAGAGGAGAAGGTTTCTTGTAGGTCTGCTTTGCCTTGGGCTTTTAGTTGTTGGTTGACAAGGTAAACAATCGAGCTGCTGTCTAAACCGCCGGAGAGTGCCGAGCCTACCTTTACGTCGGCTCTTAGACGTAGTTTTACCGCATCGGCTAGTAGATCGTAATATTGTTGGGCGTATTCTTTGGCTTTATTTGGGCAGAAGCGTTCTTTGCTGGTGTTGGTGGTTAATTCCCAGTAGCGGGTGAACTGGGGTTGGTTAAGTAGCTGTTCTTTGCTGCCTAAAAAATAGTGAGCAAAGGGAAAACGGTAAATGTTGGCGAAGGCGGTGTCCGCATCGTACTCATTAGGGACGTTTTCTAGGTAATTTTTTAGGTAGCTTATGTTGGGCGCTTTTTCTACTAGGCCGCTGGCGTAGATGCCTTTAACTTCACTGCAAAAGACAAAGTGGTCTGCTGTGTGAGTGTAATAAAGTGGCTTTTTACCAAAGCGGTCCCGGGCAATGAAGTATTGTTGCTCTTGCTTGTCGTAGAGTACAAAAGCCCACATGCCGTTGAATTTGTTTAGGCAGTCTACACCCCAACAATCGTAGCTGGCGAGTATGACCTCGGTGTCTGATTCACTGTTAAAGGTGTACCCACGACGGGTGAGTTCTTCTCTTAGCTCTGGGTGGTTGTACACTTCGCCGTTATAGGTGATGACGTAACGGTCTAGATAGTGCATGGGCTGTGCAGCAGCTTCACTTAAATCAACTATGGCCAACCGCCTGTGCCCTAAAGCAAAGTCTGGCGCGTAATACTGCCCTTCACCATCGGGTCCACGGTGGATGATGGCATCGGTCATTTTCTTAAGAGGTGTTTGGTCTGCTACTTGGCTAGCAATATAACCTGCGATTCCGCACATAAAGGGCCTTAAAAAGTGATAATTGGTTTAATTTTAAACAATGGCTTTGGTGCCTTTTAGAATAAGCATCAAATAAATAATATATAAAACAACTTCATGTATAACAAAAGCCATAAAAAACTGCTCAACTGTTAGAGATGAACAAAAATATAGCGTTGGTGTGATGGTGCACAAGTAAAGCACTTGCCAAAACACTCCTTTTTTTATGTTTTGCTCTAAGCCAAGTACCGCGCTTAATGGGCTAACAGCAAAACGTATAGCAACGGCTATTACTAGGTAACCTGCGTAGATTCCTGCCTGCCCCCACTCTTCACCAAAAACAAAGGCAAATAGCGTATCACCCCAAATAAATAAGATAGGTACTGCTGGCAGGTAAAGTATAAAAAGTATAAAAAACATTTTTATAATGTAGCTATTTAGTTTTTCTGGTGCAGTGTGGCTTATTTCTACTACTTTTTGAAATAGTACTTGTGCTATGGCCGACGAAATGATGGCTGTTGGCATGTTTAGCACACGAAAAGTTAAACTAAACATACCGGTTACTGTGCTTGAATAAAATTTAGTTAGCATTAAAACTGGCATTTGCATTGCACCAGCATCACATAAACCGCCAACAATTCCATACTTGGGGAATTTTTTGTATTTATTCATTTGCTGCTTTAAGTCACTTATTTTTGTTTCTTTTAGCATTTCTTTGTAGCTTCGATCTTTTCTAAGCAAATAGGTTATTGAGGATATAATTCCAACAAATTGCCCCCAAATAAGTCCACCACTAACTTGCATAAAACCTAAGCCAGTTTGTGTCATACCTTGAAATAAACTTTGATTGACACGAGACACGGCTGTATTTTTAAACTTCTTTTGTCTGTTATTCCAATAAGTTAAAGCTTGATATACACCTGTTAGCAACACTGAAATGGGTACTAAATATAACCATGGTGCTATGGCTTTATTGCCTAAAAAATTGGCTATTTCTGTATTCCATAGAAAAACAGGAATACTGATGAATATAGAAATACAAAAAGCAACCAGTGCTGATACCTGTAATAATACCCGCGCATCTTCATCATCTTTAGGTAACATGATGGCTATTTCATAACGCCCTGTTGCTATTACGCCTAAGATGGAAACAAATGCTCCATACAGCGCCAGCAAACCAAAGTCTTCGGGCGTGAAAACTCGGGTAAGTATAGGAATAATCGCTATAGGTACTGCTTGTGCTAAAACGGTTCCTGTCATTAAAGTCAGTACGTTTTTAGCAAACTCGTTATTTCTGAACAGCTTAGTTAGCATTGATTACTTCTTGTGAAATTATTGGCAAGGCTTGCTTGGCGTATTCTATTGCACCCACTTCATTTATGTTTCGCTCATCGTAAGAAACTGCCTCATGAATAATTCGGGGCGAGGTGAACCTGGCAATCTGCAACATAAAACTCAGTGGACATTGCAATACGTCTTAATATTTTCTGATTTTGAATAATAAAATAATTGTTGTCTTGGTGTATCATATCCACCGGCTCCAGCAGGGGTCACGGTTTCATAGACAAGCTCAAAATCTCTCTCTAAATCCAAACCAAATTTTGATAACACATCTATATTAATTGAAATAGGTCCTTTAGGCTCATACAACAAAATTGCATCCTCAAATCGGCTACATCCAGCCTGCTTCAAAACTTGATAAGCAAATTCATTTGACCCGGGATATCCCCCTAAAAGCCAAGCCACACCGACAGGCTTGAGATCAAGAATATACGCCAGAGTTGGCGACTGCCCACTAAAATCAATCAAATTTGTTGCCTTTAAAGATGTCTTGAGTATACCTAACTCATCAATATACTTACTAAATCCTTTTTCCAACATTAATTTGCTATTGTGTACATTTGTAAGCGCATCATTTTGCGAAAGTGGCTGTGGTTGTCTATAAGGTGTCTCGTAAGACTTATATAAATTCAAGACGACTATTGACTGTAGGAAAATTACGAAAACTAAAGTTGAACGTAACCCGATATGCTCTCTGAGTAAAACAGCACCAACCAAGGCAAAAAAGAAAAAAACCTTATGGTACATTAAAAAATAATTATTATTGGTACCAAAAGCATAAGCGTAAATAAAAACAAAGCTTAAAAAAGCAAATAAATACAAGTTGGAAGTTAATTTAAAACCATGAAGCCAACCAAACATATAAAACAATACCAATGGAATCATACTCAATAGAAGTAAAAATACCCCTTGGTAATAACCAATACTAAATACTTGACCGGAAAGAATATAATATATTACAAAACCCACAAGTAAAATAATTATCAAATCACGCCCAAATAAAATTTTTCTATTTTTATCTAGATAAAAAAACGATACTAATAAAGAAAACAATATAAAGAGGTAAAACCATAGTCTTTTTCCAAGTGAAAAATCGTCAAGCCGAATTATACTAAAAAAGTCATGACCACTTTGTAGATAAGATTGAATTTCATAAGCGGTTATGTAACGTTGAATTAACGCCAACGGTCCAGATGAAATATAAAAACTTGACGCAAGCAAAAGAACTAAAAAAATAACAACGGTACATGAAAGCCATAAAACTCTTTTTTCCGAACGAATCAGCATGGCAAGAAAAATAGCAAAGCCAACCAAAACGGCCGTGGAAGGCTTGCCGTGAAATAGAATCAATCCACCTAGAGCAATAAAAAAGCTACTCGTAAGTATGAGATTACGTCTATTCGCTTCCAAACCAATCAACCAGCCCAGCATCACCACTAGCAAGCCCGCAAAATTCATATCATTATAGCTAGGTGTCGGAAGAAAGAGGATAGTTCCTGAATATAAAGCAAGGCATAGCGAGGATAGGACAAACGAAAGAACAACTTTTTCCTTGACCTCAATTGTTTTTACAAATTTATCTAAAGCCTGATAAGTTACAAAAAAACCTAGCCCACCAATCAAAAAAACATTGAACCAGCGCAAAAATACTATATTTTCGTTAAACAGACTAAAGAAAGGAAAATAGAAAAACCCAAAATTTGTAATGCCATATTCATAAGAAAAAGGATCTGATATCCAACTTAAATAAAAACCCTCATCGGTAAAATCAATCCCATACCACATAAATCTTACGTTTAAAGAATATATAACAAAAGCAAAAAGTCCTGCTAATACCATATAGAAATTATTGCGATTTAGACTATTAACTATATTAATCATTATTTCTTACCAACCACCAAGCGTGAACCGCCTATCGGGAAGCGAATTCCGAGCTTTATTAGAGCTAACTCTAACTTCATAATCGCGTACAGGATTGAATTTAAAACCGGGTTCAAAGCCAATTCGGCTGAAGGATAAAACTCGGTGCTGTCATCTTTCTTTTGGCTACGCGCCAAATACATTAATGGAACAAGCAAAGATACGAAAGATGTCGTCTTAACAATTTCTAAACCAGCAGCTTTCATTTTACCCTGAATATTTATACTTTTAAGCAGGGTGGAAGATGCACCTAAAATATTGCCACTGCTTACTTTTAAGTTGTCTGCAACAATAGAGCCAAAACCAAAAAAATTCCTATCATTAATCTTAGAAAACCCACCTACAACTGTGTTTGAAGCAAAAAAATTATGACTGCCAATGATAGTGTCGTGACAAACCAAAGCATTGGTCCAAAAGATATTATTATCACCTATCTTAGTAAATGGTTCTATTAAAACATTTGGCATAAAAATATTATTAACGCCAAGGTCAACAGTTTTATCAATCTTTGCTCCTTCACAGATTATATTTATAATTTCAAACCCCTTAGCTACAAGCTTATTAAACATTGATTCACGAATTGGCATAGAAGAATATCCTACTGCCAAGAAAGCCTTCAATTGTACAGTATCTATCTCCTCGTCGATTTCATCAATATTATACAATGGGTAACCTAAATAAATATCGTCATCATGAAAAGGAGCGTCTACACAAAACCCAACGATGTTATATTTTTCACAATGAACAATGAACCGCCCCGGGATTGTCGGAGACTCATTTTTCTGAGAGAATACGACAATGAAAACACGAAACTATACCCCTGAAATGAAAGAGCGAGCCGTCCGTATGCTAATTGAAGCTAAAGACGACTACC
>JAAZFC010000035.1 GCA_012511955.1 Fibrobacter sp.
GCTAACACGCAATATAGCAAAAAGCGGTGAAGTGCTTAATTGGAACGGCTTTAGCCCGTTCCAACTTCATCTCGGCTTGATAAGGTATCACTCGCAATCCGCTTCATGCCATATTGCCATCCGTTGGTGGCTATGCTAAATCAACGTTTCGGCTAAAAATCAAAACTTCGGAACGAAATTAAAAATTGCATTCCACCGTAAAACGGAAAGGCAATGCAAGAATTAGAAACAAAGGAATTAAAGGAAGGGTATATTTTAGACTATATCTCAGGAACTGAAGTTAAAGGAACACCAGAAGAAGTTCAAGCAGTTCAAGTTTATTCAAAAATTTTAGTTGAAGATTATAACTACCCAAAAGAAAACATACAAACTCACCCACAATTCAGAGTAAAAGGAAGCCCTTCGGATACTTCGTTTAAGTTTCCAGTTGATATTGTGGTATTTAAAACATCAGAAAAGAAACGAGGTGACGAAATAATTGTAATCGAATGTAAAAAGAAAACAAGAGAGGACGGTATTGAACAACTAAAAGATTATCTGAAATTTTGTGAGGCAGAATTAGGTGTATGGTTCAACGGTGAATCCACACATTACATAAGGAAGTATATCAAAAACGGCAGAATTCATTTCGATGAAAACCTTACTAACATCCCAATATTTGGGCAAAGAGTCGAAGATATCGGCTTATTTAAACGAAAAGATTTAAAAGCAACTCATAATTTAAAATCAAAGTTTATATCTATTCGAAATTATCTTTCCGGAAATACTGTAGGAACAACAAGAGACGAAGAATTTGCAAGGCAAATAATAAACATAATACTATGTAAGCTGTACGATGAAAAATACACGAAATTGGACAATATAGTTCAATTTCGAGCAGGTTTAAATGAAGACCCTAAAGAAGTTGCACAAAGAATTAAAGAAAGATTTCAAGAAGCAAAAACAGTCTATAAAGATATTCTTGACGAAAAAGACACAATTGAACTTGATTCCAAGTCTCTAAAATATGTAGTAGGTGAATTGCAAAACTATTCTTTGATGTCAGCCCAAAGAGATGTTGTGGGAGATGCTTTTGAAGTATTTATTCACAGAGCTTTAAAAGGTGGGCAAGGTCAATATTTTACACCAAAAAATGTAGTTAGAACTGCTATTGAAATTATAAACCCCGAAATTGACGATAAAATAATAGACCCTGCTTGTGGGTCAGGGGGATTCTTAATTGAAAGCTTGAAGTTTTTACACCATAAAATCGAGAAAAAAGGAAGCGAGTTTAATTGGCCTGAAAACGAAATTGAAGCGGAGAAAATCGCAAAAGCTAATATAAATCTAAGAGGAATAGAAAAAGACACATTTTTAAGTAAGGTTGTTAAAGCTTATATGGTTATAATGGGAGACGGGAAAAGTGGTATTTTTTGTGAAGACAGTTTAGAGCCCACAAAAAATTGGCATACAAAAACTCAATCGAACGTGCAATTAGGTACGTTTGATATATTATTAGCCAATCCGCCTTTTGGGGCTAAGATACCAGTAAAAGGTGATTATAAATTATCCCAATACCCTTTAGGACATAAATGGAAACTAAATAAAAAGGAGAAAAAATGGGAAATGGGCAAAATCAAAGATAAAGAGGCCCCACAAGTTTTATTTATAGACCGTTGTTTAGATCTTGTTAAAGAAGGTGGTAAATTAGCCTTGGTTCTTCCTGATGGTATCCTAAGTAATCCAACAGATGGTTATATTGTCCAGCATATAATGTCAAAAGCAGAAATTTTGGGGATGATAGATTTACCTATGAGTACATTTTTACCTTACACGCCAACAAAAACTCATCTTTTGTTTCTAAAACGGACAGATAACCCAAAAGAAGATTACCAGCTATTTATGAGTTATGCTAAAACTTGTGGACACGACAAAAGAGGGCGAGAAATTTATGAAGATGAAATACAATTAATACCTGAATATTTAAAAAGTATAGACAAGGAAACAAAAGACAATCATTTAGCTTGGAAAATGAGGCTTAGTGAGATAAAAAACAATATTTTACTTCCTAAATATTATAACCCTGACATAGAAAATGAATTAAAGGAATATGAAGATACAGGTAAATTTATAATAAAAACCATAGGTCAACTACAAAAGGAAAAGATTTTAAAGATAAGCCGTGGTAATGAAGTGGGTAGTCATAATTACGGAACAGGTGAAGTTCCATTTGTAAGAACATCAGAAGTAGCAAATTGGGAGATTATAGCAGATTGTACTCATTGTTTATCAGAGGAGGTTTATAATGAATATAAAGAAAAGCAGAAGATAGAAGAACAAGATATTTTAGTTGTAAATGATGGTACTTATTTAATGGGTAGAACAGCAATGGTTACAAAAGCTGACTTAAAAATAGTAATACAAAGCCATTTTAGACGGATAAAAATTATTAAGAAAGACATTCTATCACCATACCTTTTGTTAGCTCTTTTAGGTTTAGAAATCGTGCAAAAACAAATCGAATCAAAATCTTTCAGACAAGGTACAATTTCCACATTAGGAAATCGAATTTTAGAGGTTAAAATTCCAATCCCTATTGATGAGGAAATAAAATCTGATATTGTCGAAAACGTTAAAGAGATTATGACTCAAAAAGAAAATGCGAAATTATTCGCTCAAGAATATAATCTCTTAGGAAAAACAGAAAACCTAATGGGAATAATTAACAAAGCAAAATTAGGAAACTTATAAAAGCACAAGCCACCAACAGCTCGTTTGGCAAAAGCGGCAGGAAACGTCTTCGATTGAACGTTTTTGGTAAATTGAAATTTCGTTCTTCAATTGAAGTTTATCGGTAAAATCCGCCACTTCGGCAAGCTGGTCAGACGTTATAGGAAACCCCTTCCTACCGCACATTTAGCACATTTGTTTTTTCCCAACGCACAATCCATCCGCAAAAAACAAAAGAGCTAAATTTTTCCAACACTTTTCTCAATCAATCCGAAATATTTTATATTTTTGAAGAAATCTTCCAGACAAAAACAACAAAATCGGATCATTTGGAGCTTATATAAGAGATAAACGGAAAAAGTTGGGACTTCCATTAAGAAAGGTTGCCCCGGAATTAGATGTCGATACTTCTATACTAAGCAAGATTGAGCGTGATGAAAGAAAGGCAACTAAGGAAATGCTTCCAATATTGACTGATACTCTTGAACTTTCTCAAAAGGAAATTCAAATTAAATTTATACAATCGACTATCATAAGTGAACTGGGAGATCTAAAATATTTATCGGATGGTATAAAAACTGTTTTAAAGAAAATATGAGCACACAATTTTTTACAAATAGGGGAAGCAATAGTCTGTTTTCGAAATTTCAAGGTGTATTGGAAAACATTCCAAACCTTCAAACTTTTGATACCTTAGTTGGATATTTCCGTTCTAGCGGTTATTTTAAGTTGCGTCCTTATCTTGAAAACATTAAAGAAATCAGAATTTTAGTGGGAATAAATGTAGATAACCTAGTAGCTAAATACAATGCAAAGGGACAGCAATATCTAAAAGATCCTAATGAAACTAAGGAGGCCTTTTTGAAAAGATTAAAAAATGATATTGAAAATGCAGCTTATCAAAAAGATGTAGAAGAAGGAATATTTCAATTTATACAGGATATAGGTACCCGTCTGAGGAACTGCATGTTTCTAGGGTAATATTTTAACTAAATATGCGTGAGTGGTTTAATTTATAGGGGTTTTGGGGGATTTTCGCTATTTATTTGCGCGGCGTAAGCATTTGGCAATAAACTTTGCATACCTTCGCCATCTTCATAATCTGGGAGTGCTTTGATCACTTGATCTAAATATTGGCTAGGTTCAAGACCGTGAAGCTTAGCAGTTTCAATCAAAGAATAAAAACCTGCAGCCCACTCAGCACCTTCGGGGCTACCGGCAAAGAGCCAGTTTTTGCGACCTAAAGCCACGGGTCTGATGGCTCGTTCTACAATATTATTGTCAATATCAAGTTCGCCATCTTCGCAGTAGCGTTGCAGAGTTTCCCACTGATTTAAAGCGTAATAT
Source organism: Fibrobacter sp. (assembly GCA_012511955.1). Lineage (GTDB taxonomy): Bacteria > Fibrobacterota > Fibrobacteria > Fibrobacterales > Fibrobacteraceae > JAAZFC01. The sequence continues at coordinate 4,057 of JAAZFC010000035.1, forward strand.
ACCGCTTTACCCATAGCGCTTTTGGGCAGTGCAGTTATAACTTCTTTATCTAAATATGTTTATACCCCAGTTGTTTTTGTATAGATTTATACACTTGGTAGCCGTCGCTTTGCAAGTATTCACCAGTAAAATCCTGTAAAATTTCGAGCGGCCTTGCTTATAGCATTATTGGTTACTAAAAGTGTGGTTTCATCACAGTTTAATATCCGTGCATTGCTAAAGCTTCCCAGCATCAGAACTCCAATATGCGCAAGGTGCGGTAAAGAGTTTCTTCATTGAAATCTGCTGGTATTCTAAGGGTAAAACCTTTAGGGGTTATTACTTCTATTATTCCAGGGTTTTTGGCCGCAAAATCGCTTAGTAGTGCAGCATCAAAATCGCTGGTTTTGGGTTTAAGTAGTTTCTTAAATGCCACAGGATCCATTTTAGCCTCCAAATTTAAGGTGAGGCCAAAGTTTAAATCCACTAAATCAATTTTGCACTATGCAGTTCGTCGGACGGGTACGCAACAACAAAAAATGATAGGAGAAAGTGCCTTTGACAAGATAATCAAAAAATTTGCATCAGTTTAGGCAAATTTCTATATTCACCACAATCTAATCTTTTGATAAAAAAGGAGTTCAAATGCAAAAATTAATGATTTTATTGGCAACCGCTTCACTGTTCTGGTCTTGTACATCCTCTGATGAACCATCTCCGGTTAAACCGCCTGAACCCGTAACCATTCACTGGTCTTTGTCGGGCACCTTTGGGAACGCACAAATTGATTCCGTAAGCGAGGACACAGAGCTTCCTGGAATGGTGAACCGCTCAGGAACATCAACCGTGAACCTGAATGGCTTTGATACCACATACTTTAAAAATCAGATTATCCTAACCCATTTGCAGTTTAGCACCAGCGCAACTGTTGACATTGATGATGACGGAAGTTTTACTTTTGACAACATGGAAGTCTTTGGGATTCGAGATGGAACTAACTCTATCAGAATCAGCCCCGAAGCTAAAGAAAATGTTGTTTTACAACCAAATTCTTTCATTTTATACTCTAATAGGTGATCTGCTATAACGAGTATCGCGCAATTGAGGTATTAGTCTCCATTCTGTTGGGGCAATGTTACTAAAACTCATAAATGAGTTAAATATGATAAATAGCATTAAATTAATTATCGGTAGCTTATTATTATGTAGTTGTGCAGGAACAATACACACAGTAAAACACGACAATACGCAAACCGTGTACAAAAAAGCTATAATCATTTCTGCTGAAAGTTCAAATTACATTAGCTTTCAACCAGGAGCTATTATCTCTCCCGGAGTGTATGTACCTTTATTTGATGACCCAGCAGCTGAAAAACATGAAGTAATCGGCAATACCGATATGGTTATCAAACAAGAACTTGAAAAGCATGGCATTTACGCTGAAATTGTAAAAAAAGGAGAGATTGCCGAAGAATTTGATTTTATTGTGGGGTATTATGACACCTGGCGATGGGATTTCAAACAAATTTTAGATAAGCTTGAAATTATTTTTGTTTCTCCCACAGGAACACTGCTTGCGAAATCTACTTATAACATTTACAAAAACAAGGAACTACACAATTTTCCTTCGCCAGAAAAAGAAGTTCCCAAAATGATTAAAGAATTATTGGGTAAATGAGCGCACATTACCTGATAAGCGGTTTTTTGTGGGCAGAACCCATGCTATTGCATTTTGGAATGCTAAAACTTTCAACCAAGATCTTAGCGACTGGGATGTAAGCAAGGCCACGGATATGGAAGACATGTTTGAAGGTAGCGCTCTTTCCTCCGACAATTACCATAAAATGTTATTTTTTATATAATTAAAGTGTCTGTAATTACGGAGGCTTTATGTTTTACAACTTATTAAAACCTTTTGAACTGGGTTTAGAACTGGACAGCGCCATTATTGTAATGATATTAATCATTATTGCCATTGGCATAAAGTATTTATTAGCTGCTGTGGCGATCCCTATTATAAGCAAATTAGTGCGCAAAACTCCCACAGACTGGGACGATATTCTATTTGAACAAAAGTTTTTTGACCGCGCCAGTTTTGTGGTGGCAATTTTAGCCTTTTTAGCCATGCTGCGCACTTGGGTAAATGACTTTAGCACCACTTTTGACTTCAGTTTTGCTTTGGGTAGATTGACTTTAACGCTATTTATACTGCTAACTGTACTTTCCTTAATCAAAACCATGCAGATAATAGCCAAAAAGCGCTTTCCCACCTCTCCCCTTTTGATCATTTTCCAAGTTTTAAACATTATTGCCATTAGCATTGGGGTCATTGTTTCACTTTCCATCGTGGCAGGCAAATCCCCCGGCATTATAGTCAGTGGTTTTGGTGCGCTGGCGGCTGTGCTTATGTTGGTTTTTAAAGATCCCATTATGGGTTTAGTGGCGGGAATCCAGCTTTCTTCCAATAAAATGCTCGCCGTGGGCGACTGGCTCGAAATGCCCAAATACAACGCCGATGGCGATGTGATCGAAATTTCCCTTACCACGGTCAACGTTCTCAACTGGGACAAAACCATCACCACCATTCCCACTTCTGCCCTAATCAACGACTCTTTTAAAAACTGGCAAGGTATGTTCGACACTGGCGGTCGCCGCATTAAAAGGTCTGTTTTTATTGAAGCCGCTTCGGTGAAGTTTTTGGATGAAAATGACATCGCCAAACTCACAGAATTGCGCTTAATCAAAGATTATATGCACGATAAAATTGAAGATGTGGAAAAACATAACCAAGAGCTTGGCTTAAGCCCCGAGCAAGCTATTAATGGTCGTCAGCTTACTAATTTGGGTACTTTTAGAGCATATTTAACCCATTATATTAACAATCACCCCGAAATACACAGAGAACTCATCTCCATGGTGCGCCAACTGCAATCTACTCCCGAAGGTATTCCCATGGAAATCTACTGCTTTACCGCCGATACTCGTTGGGTAGAACACGAAAGAGTTCAAGCCGATGTTTTTGACCATATTTTTGCCATTGCCCCCGCTTTTGGCTTGCAAATTTTCCAAAACCCCAGCGCAAATAATATGCGTATAAGTCTAAATAGCGACAAATAAAATTGTTGCTATTTTTACACCATGTATTCTCCTCCTTCTCTCGAAAGGTTGATAAACGAATTTGCCCGTTTACCTAGCATTGGTCGCAAGTCAGCACGGCGTTTGGCTTATCATATTTTAAACCAAAAAGCTGAATCTGCCCAGAACTTAGCCCATGCTTTAGTAGATGCAAAAGACAAGATTAGACCTTGCAGCCGTTGTCGCCATTATTCAGAAAGCGAATTGTGCATTATCTGCAGCAATCCCCGTCGCGAACAGAACAAAATTTGCGTGGTAGAAAAATCCGCTGATATCGAAGCTTTTGAAGCCAACGGCATTTATCGGGGATTATATCATGTTTTAGGCGGCACGCTTTCGCCCCTCGACGGCATTGGCCCCCAAGAACTGCATTTACCCCTGCTTTTGGAAAGAATCAGAGGAGGCGTAAACGAAATTATCTTCGCTTTGGGCTCTAGCCCCGAAGCGGATTCCACAGTGTTACTTATAGATCGTATGTTAGGGGATACTCCCCTTAAAAAAACACGCTTGGCACGGGGAATCCCCATGGGTAGCGATTTAGAATTTATAGACGAATTAACCATGTTACGCGCTTTTGAAGCTCGGGAGCAAATATGAAATCTCCACGCATTATTTCTGCAAACTTTGTGATTGGCGCGGTAAATATGGAGCAAGTCCCCGACGATGGCTTGCCCCACCTAGCTTTTTTCGGGCGCTCTAATGTGGGAAAATCATCTTTACTCAACGCTTTGATGGGTAGAAGAGGCTTAGTAAAAGTCAGTAGAAGACCTGGTAAAACTCGAGAAATCAACTTTTTCTTGGTAAACGAAGCTTTTTACTTTGCGGATCTACCCGGCATAGGCTACGCCAGAGTTGCTCCCCATATCAAAGAAAAGATGGAAAAAATAATCAAAGATTATGTGGAAAACAGCCCCCATTTGCGCGGAATCGTTTATCTTATAGATATGCGTAGAGCTGGTACATCTTTAGATATAGAAACCGTAAATATTTTACGGGATTTAGGTAGGCCAGTGCTAATCGTGGGCGGTAAAAGGGATAAACTAAACCGCAAAGAGTTTGTGCAGGCAAATAAAGATATGCGCCAGCGATTTAATTTAGAACAAGATCCCATTGCTGTTAGCGTAACGCGGAAAATTGGTTTAGATACTTTATGGTCTTCCATGGTAGAAGCTATTGCGCAACCTGATATATAATTATGCCTTTAGAAGAAAAACAGCACTATAATCCTCTAGGACGATTGTTTTATCGTCTGGGAAGACTTTGGATTAATTCTTATGTAGGAAAACTATTAGGCATTATCTTTAAAAGCATAGGGGCTCTTTTTAGCATTGACAGAAAGCGTTTTCGCACTGAATTTCGGCAAATTGTAATGCAGGTTTTTTTCACGGGCATTGAAGCTCTCCCTCTAATTGCCCTTATTGCCATAGTTTTGGGGACTTTAACTATCACCCAAGCCTTAACAGTTATGCCTAAAATGGGTTTTACTGATTTTTTTGGCAATTTAATGGTAATAATTATCATCCGAGAACTAGGTCCAGTACTCACCGCTTTTTTAATCGCTGGCCGCACTGGTTCAGCCTTGGCAGCTTATGTAGGCAATATGAGAGTTGAATCTGAGGTTGATGCACTAGAAACCATGGGTATAGACCCCATTAAATATCTAGTTATGCCCGCTATGGTGGGAGGGATCTTTGCCCTTATCATTTTAAGTACGCTATTTAGCACCATCGCTATAGTGGTGGGTTTTTTTGTAGCTAAAGGCCTTGTAGTGGTGATGCAATCCATGCTCGAAGGGAAGCTGATGTGGGATCATTATTTGGACAGCATTTTAATGAGTTTGCAAGCTATGGATTTTGTCATGATAGTTTTAAAGCCTTTGGTTTTTGGTGCTCTTATCACCAGCAATGCTTGCTTATTTGGCATGAGTGTAGAAAAAGACATTAGAGAAGTTCCCAAGTCTATTTCTCGCTCAGTGGTATATTCATTTATCACTATTATTATAGCGAACTTAATTTTGTCATTGGCTTATTTCGTGGGCTATATTCAAACTATTTCTACGGTAATTTAATATGGAAAGTATTTCTTTACGCAATATTAAATACAGTATTCCTGATTGGAAAGACTCAAAAGTTATACTCAAAGATATAAACCTGCAGTTACAACAAAGTTCCGTATTGTGTATAGGTGGGCAATCAGGTCAAGGAAAAAGCACTCTTTTAAGACTAATTGCCGGTTTACTTCAACCCGATTCTGGGCAAATATTTTTTTCTGGGATAGAATCAAAACTTCACGAACACAATGCTTTAAACATCGCTTTGGTTCATAAAGTAGCCTTTGTCTTTCAAAACTCCGCTCTAATTTCCAACTTAAAAGTTTTTGACAATGTGGCACTGCCCATAAGATATCATCACCCTGATTTACCTAGTAACGAAGTAACTGACCGTGTAATGCAAATTTTAGAATCCATGATGGTTGATGAATATAAAGATTTCTTTCCTTATGCAATTAGCATGGGAGCTCAAAGACGAGTTGCCATTGCCAGAGCCTTGGCTTTAGAGCCGCGCATTTTATTGATGGACGAGCCCACATCGGGATTAGATGCCAAAAACCGACGCTCGCTTTTAGCTTTAATAGAAAACCAAAGAGTTTTGCGCCATGCAAGCATACTTATTGCCACTCATGACTTGCGCATTGCCCAAGAACTTAACGGCCAAATTATAGCATTGCATAAAGGAGTTTTGTCTGAACCACAGTTTTATGACGATTTTGTAGAGTCTCCCGAAGGTTATATTAGAGATTTAGTTTATGAAAGCTCTGAAAACAATGATATTTTATGATATCATAGAATAAGCGTAAAGTTTAATATTAATGTTAAAGTAATAGAGTTATATTTTTATTGATGTTTTTATAGGTAATAAGTTGCAAGTTTTAAAAAAAATTAAACACTTCCGTTGGAATGACTTTGCAGGGCTTTTGGTAGGCGCTGCCATAGCAACTTCTGCCATAATTTTAGCTGCAACTATTTTTCTGACGCTTCAGGTTAAGGGTGTTATTGGAGTAGATGAATATCAATTGCACTGCTTATTCGATAAAGGCTTAGGCTTACGAGTAGGTACTAAGGTCCAAGTTAATGGCGTAGAAGTAGGGCGTGTTAGTAACTTAGAACTCACTAAAACTGGGAAAGTTAAGCTCACTTTTACCATAAAAAAAGCATATCAGCCATGGATCACTTCTGACGCTACAGTTTATGCCACTAGGGATCAAAACTTAATTGCCGAAAGAGTGATAAACATAGACCACCCATCTCAAATCCCCTTAAACCCTCAACATATATTACAAGATGGCCAAGAAATCCATGCGGGACAAGCCCAAGATATTGAAACCGTAGTGGAAAAAGCCATAGAAATTCTGGATATGGCGGAAAGAGTGGCTTTAAATATTGATAAAATGCTATTAATGGCCTTAGACTCTAACACTACCTTAGGATTGTTATTAAATTCACGGTTAATTTACGATAAGCTACTTGAACAAGTAGATAAATTAGATTTGATTACAACTAGTACAGATGATTTACTCAAAGATTTAAAAATCAAAATCCCAACCTTACTGGATTCCACCGAAAGCGCAATTAATACTGTGGCAGAAGTGGGAGAAAAGCTTAATACATTTAGTGATGGCGCCATAGAAATTTTAAATTCCTTGGACACTACAATTTATGCAGTAAATCTTGTACTTAATGACTTGCAAATAATTACTAAAAGCGCTGGAGAATTGCTTACGGATGGAGAAATGAAGCTGGAAAGAATAGATGGCTTAGTTTCTGGACTTTCAAACTTTCGATTTATACAAAAACGCATACCCCAAAAAGATACTATTCCCATTTTTAGTGAGGAACAATGGTAAAAGTACTCTTAACATTCGCTTTGGCGATCGCTTTAAATGCTTGGGGTAATTATTCTGGTTTATATAGCCATAAAGCCCAACAGTCTTTTTATAATGGCAATTACAATTCCGCCCACCACGACTTAAAAAAAGCCTTGCGTTATAGTAAAAAAGAAGCAAACACTGATGCCGAGGCCAATATTTATGTCGCCTTAAGTGAAATTTATTTACAACAACACAATTTTGCCAAAGCTGAAAAAACACTTGAAAAAGTCAAGTTAAACGAAGTTAGTGATCACACTAAACTTTCTTTTGTTTATACATCATTGCGTTTATACAACCAACAGCAAAAGTTCTCTGAAGCTCAAAAATTTGTGCAAAACTTCCAGCATATAATCAACGACAAAAAACTTTCCTCTAGTTTGCGAGCTTTTTGTCTTTTAGAACAAGGTGTCATTAATGCAGCACAAAAAAAAGACTATGAAACACCTATAAAAGCTGCACAAAAAACATTAAAAAAGAAATCTGCTGGCCAAATTGCATGGACCCAAGCTAAAATCTCTCATTTAAATAATGATTTAAGCTCTGCCCTTGAACTTTACCAAGAAGCTTTTAAACACGCTCAAAACCACAGCAAATATTGGGAAACTGCGGAAATTTTAGTCCATATTTCTCGAGTTTATGAACAGCAAAATCAAAACACCTTAGCAGCACAAAATTTATTTAGAGCAATTCAAGTTTATGAACAACTAGATTTAAGCAAGGCTTTTTTATTAAATGCAGAAAAATGGAAAGAACTTACTGGTAAGAATGATTTAGATTATAAAATACAAGTGAAAAGAAAACGCATGGAATCTCCTTGACAGGCTAAAAGCTATGACTCTTAACAAAACATTATTGTCCAAAATTTTCATGAGATCAGCCCAACCTATGGTGTTAACCAGCTCCACAGGTACTGTTTTGGCTCTAAATGATGCGTTCACTGACTTAACCGGATATACCTCTAAAGATTTAGTGGGAAAACCACCGCTGGCTTTCAATTTTAAAAGCAGGGCAAATCAAACCTACGAAGACCTAGAGCAAGCTTTAGTAGATACTGGTTTTTGGGAAGGCGAAACCCTAGAAAAACGCATAGATGGAGAAGCTATCCCCTGTTGGGTTAAAATTGAAAGAATTGATGAAAAAGATGATAAATCAGGAAGTTTTTTATACTTAGGTTCGCTTAAAGATTTAAGCGATGATAAACTTGTAGAAAGAAATCTCTACCGAGCTAGTAATTACGATTTACTAACTAGAATTCCCAACCGCAACTTATTTTTAGACCACCTGCGTAAAAACACTTATGATGCAAATATAAACAAAGGGCAATTCGCAATTATTTGCCTTGATTTAGATCAATTCAAAAGCATTAATGAATCTTATGGTATGAGAGTTGCTGACGATATTTTACTTATTGTAGGCGATAGATTATTACGCAATTTTGCAGAAAACAGTCAAGATAAGACCTTTATCGCACGCATTGGTGGTAATGAATTTGCCATTTTTGTTAATAATCTTTACTCTAAAGAAGAAATGTTTGCTTATGCGCGACAAGTGCAAAATGTATTGGCAGAACCTTTTAACGCCAGAGGTAAACCCATCACTCTAACTTGTAGTTGTGGCGTCAGTCATTTTCCCAGCTCTGCCACTGATGCCGATGAACTTATGCGCAGTGCCCAACACGCTTTGAGTATCGCCAAAGAATCTGGCAATAGTAGCGTAGTTTTTTATGATCACTCCATGGCAAAAAAGGCCCAAGAGCAAATGCAAATAAGCTCTGGTTTACGCAGAGCCGCAACCAACAATGAATTTGAACTTTATATACAACCTAAGTTTTCTTCAGAAAAAAAATTAACCAGCGCAGAAGCTTTATTAAGATGGAATGATCCAGTAAATGGTATTATTGGGCCCGATAAATTTATACCTATTCTAGAAGAAAGTGACTTAATTCACGAAGTGGGCCAATGGGTTGTTGACGAAGCTTGTAAATTGGCCACTAAAATTCACGCTTTAGGCTTAAAAGACTTTAAAATAGCCGTAAATATCAGTCAAAAACAGTTTGAAGCTTTTGATTTTTACAAAAACATTATGAAAGTTTTAAGTGCTAATGGTTTTGATGGCGATAAACTGGAATTAGAACTCACTGAAAGCACTATTGCGCAGAGCCCAGACTTCGTTGCTGAGACCTTAGGTCGCCTTCGTAAAGCTGGTATTAGCATAGCCATTGATGATTTTGGCACAGGCTTTTCCTCTTTAGCAAGCCTTTCACATTTCCCCCTAGATACCCTTAAAATAGATAGAGCCTTTATCAAAGGAATTGGCGCTGGAAAAAACAGCGAAAACATTATTTCTACCATTGTAGCCATTGCCGAAGCATTGAATTTAAACATCGTTGCTGAAGGGGTGGAGACAGAAAGACAGCTTAAATTTGTGCTTAATAATAACATTGATGAAATACAAGGTTTTTACTTTAGCAAACCATTGCCATATCAAGAATTTATAGATTATATCAGCAGTTTAGGCTTTATTTAATACCCTTAAGCTTTTCCCAAACTTTAATTCCTAAATACTCGACTTTCTCCGCTTCACTAGCCGCTAAAAAGCCTCTTTTAGTTTTCCATTTACGGAGAATTTTGTTTTGAGTTTTAGGCCCGACTCCCGGTATATTTTGCAACCATTGTACTTGCATACGCTTCATGCGTAGCTTGCGCTGGTAACTTAAAGCAAATCTATGGGCTTCATCTCGCATTTTTTGCAAAAGTTTTAAAGCGGGACTATTTCGCTTCAAACTTAGCACATCTACAGTGCCGGGACGATAAACTTCTTCTAAACGCTCCGCCAGTCCTATCACCGGCAACTCCGCAATTCCCAAAGATTTCACCACCGCCCAAGCTGCCTCCACCTGCCCTCGCCCTCCATCTATCACCAACAGATCTGGCAGAGCTTTTTCTTCGTTAAGCAATCTTTCTAAGCGGCGACCCACCACTTCGCGCATACTGGCGTAATCATCTACCCCATCGACGCTTTTTATCTTATAACGCCTATAACCAGATTTGTACGACCTACCATTTTTAAAGCTTACCATAGAAGCCACGGTATCTGTGCCCTGCAAATGGGAAATATCAAAGCATTCGATGTTCAAAGGGGTATGCGCCAGCTGCAACTCATTTTGCAATTCAAAGACCGCGCGGTTTATTTCGTCATATTTTATTTGCTGGGCTTTTTGCTCTACCAAAATCATCTCCGCATTGGCTTGAGCCAGGCGCAAATAGCGTACTTTTTCTCCCCGCTGGGGTATATGCAAGCGCACTTTGCGACCCGCATGGGCCGAAAAAGTCGCGGCGGTGAGCTCCATATCTTCCCAACCCACTTCTACCACTAGCTCTCGGGGAATTGTGCCCGCATCTAAATACCAGCCAGGCAAAAATTCTGCTAAAATCTCCCCTTCGTCTTGTTCGAGCTCGCAATCCAAGACAAAATGGCGACGACCGGCCAGCTTACCGCTACGATATTCTAAAATCACCACACAGCCGATAGTGCCGCTGCGGCGGACAGCCACCACATCTAAATTTACCCCCGCATCGGCCACATCGGCGTCTTGTTTTTGCGTGAGCGCATTTAACGCGGCAATCTGATCGCGCAAACGCGCCGCCTCTTCAAAAGCCATTTTTTGGCTGGCGCTTTGCATTTGCTCGCGCCATTCAGTGAGCAAATCTTCGCGTTTACCTTCTAATAAGCGCATAGCCAAGTCCACTTGCATCGCATATTGCTCTTGGCTAAATTTGTGAGCGCATGGCGCATCGCAACGCTTAATATGCCAAGCTAAGCAAGGCCGTATAGGGGACTTTAAAGGCAGTTTTAAATCGCATTCCCTGATGCGAAACAAGCGGGGCAAAAGCTCTAGCAACGATCTCATGGCGCGAGAGTTTAAAAAAGGACCGAAATAAGCATTGCCATCGTCTCGCACTCGTCGCACCACTAGCACCCTGGGAAAAGCTTCGTTGAGCGTAACCATCAAATAAGGAAAGCGTTTATCATCTTTTTGGCGCACATTGTAGCGCGGACTATGCTTGCGTATTAAGTTCGCTTCTAAAACCAAAGCTTCTTGTTCAGTTTCCGTAATAACCCACTCAATATCTGCAATATGAGGCAACATTAATCCAGCGGCACGATGCCCGCTTTTTTGTCTGCCATCAAAATAGCTGCGCACCCGTTTATTTAAGCTCTTTGCCTTGCCAATATATATGATTACTCCGCGCTAATTTTTCATCAAATAAACGCCAGGCAGGGCTGGTAGCTCGGCTAAACGCGTTTTTAAATGGTGGCTCATTTAATCAAAATTAGCAACTAATAGCCCTCCAGGCACAGGCACCCACAATCTTTCCGCCGCGGTTTCGCCATCGCTCCAGCCTGCAAAGCTCCGCCCCGTTGGGGCCACCGCTTTTAGTCGCAAAGCTTGGTCGGCATACCAAGTTCCATGAAATTCATCTAGTGGCAAAGTCAAACCGTTGACCTGAATAAAGCCGCCTGCGCTTTGCAAAGTGGCGCTCACATCTGGCCCTAAATCAAACTGCTGTCTGGTAAAATCACGCAAATATCCCGGTCTAGTCATGGCAAAATTGCGAATTTTCTGTTCTTCTTCTTTAAAAGTGCTGGCTTTTAGATTCCAGCGTTGCTGATCTCGTTGGGGCTCGTTGCCCAAAGCAGCCAACATATTGTCTATTATACCATTGATGCGTTCCCCGGTAAAATGCCAAGACAATAGCACCGCCATTCTATTGCTAAAATCTTCCACAAATTGCATGTCTTCAAATAATTTGCGAAACAGCAAAGTATGTTGGGGGCCATTGGGCCAGTCAGGTCCATTGGTGGCCGTAATAAAGTTATAGGTATTGAAATTAGCGCTAGGTCTTGCATTACCGCCAGCATAACTATCAAAACCAAAATCCATATCGTACATTATCCAGCGCCAGCGATTATGAGGATAAACCGCACTCCAAAACTTCATATTATTGCCTGGCCAATCAGTGTTATTTGTAAACAATTCCAGCGATAAATAATCCATGAAATTATCCATATCAATAGTAGCGCGCACTCTTTCCCTATTAGCTGTGGCGTTCATATCTGCGGTTTCTAGCCATTCTGCAAAGTCACGCCAATCCACTGCCGAGCCTCTCTTTAATGACCCTCCTGCTAAGAGCATATTCACCACGCTCTTGTCGTAACCGTAATTGGTGGGAATATAGTTGCTGTTGCTTTTTTCTCGCAAACCATATATACCCCAATACTCACCATTTATATAAACCACCGCAGGACGGTAATTTTGACAGTCAATCTGCAAACCTTGGGCGAGTTCCACAGCTAAATGATCGCGCAAATAATCCCTTTCAGTATTATTGCCCCCATTGCGTAAAACTAAGGATTTGAATTCTTTTAAGTGTTTATGTTGGGGGAAAACTGGGTAAGTTAAACTTTTAAGCCCGTACTTTTCTCTAAAGTGCAAAGACAAGCTTTTCTTTTTAAAAGATTTACTCCAGTTTCCAAAAATCTTTAAACCCGCAGGAGCAGAAAAACCTTTTTGACCATTAGCTTCAAATAAGCTTACATTTGCGGATATTTCTATATCTTTCCAAAAATTTGCCCCAAAGTGCGGTTGTTTAGCCTCAGCATTAGGTCCCATACTGTAAATCCCTGTATCGGGGTCAAACATCGTATGTGGATCCACAGCAATGGAAATCACAGGTACCGTAGTCTGGTCAGCAATAAAGTAAGTTCTACTTTCCACGGGCCCTGGCATCCCTTGATCGGGAATGCTACGCATACGCACCACTGTAGTTTTATTAATCGCTATGGCTTGGGAATACAGCTGTGAATTAAGATTGGGTTCTGACCCATCGGTGGTATAATAAATGTTCTCTCCTGCTTGGGTATTGAGTTCTAACAAAACTGGTTCCGGATAAAAGCCCTCATCTAAAGCGGCAATCACCCTAGAACCCTTTTGGCCAAAAACAACCTCGTTAGCTTCACTAGGAGTACAGGGATCTTGATATCCCCATTGGCCTGCGCTATTCATGGCCCAGGACATATCTACTCCTAGCTCGGGATAACTAAGAGTATCGCGAATAAAACCGTCGGGGTCGCTTAGCCATAAATAACCGCCTTTTTTACTTAGCTTAAAGTTAGTATGGGGGTAGCCCACTTGCCCTAAAGCTCTTATATCATTAAAAACAAAAGAAATGGTATCTTGCCCTGCCGGGGCTTCTATAACTAGAGCCCATAATGCGGAAATATCTGGGTAACCACTTTTAGGTAACTCAATGGTATAAACTCCGTTGGAATCCCCCGTGCCATCAATATAAGTCACCCAACTTTCCCACTCTTCTAAGTCCGCTTGAGCCAAACGAATCCCCAATCTTTTGCCTTTTTGCAAATACCCTTTGAGCTCCACAACTCCGCGCTGACCAAAATCTATACTTTCTTTCCCATTCCAACTTAAAAAGTTCATCACTACCTTACTAGCGGTCCAACCTAGCTGAGTGCGAGAATTGTCCCCCACCATTAAGGTAGCAGAAAGCCCACGTTTGCCTGCAATGAGCCCTGTAACTGATTCGGGAAAGTAATTAAACCAAACCTCACTATTACCAGGGGGATCATTTTGGCCGTCTGCCCACGAATATGCAAATTCTGTAAGAAGATTAATATCTTCTTGGGGCGGCGGCATATCCACCAAATTCTTTTTAGACATAAATACCGTAATGTAAGTCTGAGGCGGAACTATCACATTACCAAAAACCCAACGGCGCTTTTGATCGAAACGGTCTGTTAGCGCATAACCCGACATATCCACAGGAATTTCGTGGGGGTTATAAAGTTCAATCCAGCCGGGATCATTGCCTTCAAAATCTTTATAAGACGCATTAAAAGATGCAACTTCAGTGATAAATACAGGCGCATTACCTATAAAAAACGAATCCAACACCGATTGCTTGGTGTTAGAATTATAATCTAAAGAAGAATCTTCCACATTAGGAGGATTATCAACATCAACCTCTGCAGGTTTTTTGTCAGCGCAACTCCACAACAAAAAAACCAGCCAAAAACTTAGCCATAACTTCATATAACTCATCCCAAAACAATACTATTTTATAATTATACTACTATTTTATAAAAAAGCACGATATATTAGTGTTGTCTATTTAGTCAACCCTTTTATGTAACTATATTGTTTATCCATTGTTTGTTTCTAAAAATAACCTATTTTGCCAATGTAGTTTAAGTTGGAGTATTCATGATTGACCTACTAGCATTGCAGTCAAGTTCTGCGCACCCGACCATTATAACTCTGGTCTATACTTTGCTTTTGGCCTTTTCTTTGTCTAGTGCTATAGCCTATGTCTATGAAAAAACTTTTATGGGCTTGTCCTATTCACGAAATTTTGTGCAGGCTTTAGTTTTGAGTTCCATTGTCGCTGCCACTATAATGCAGGCCATTGGCGACAATGTGGGTCGAGGTTTGGGTATGATGGGGGCTCTCGCCATCGTGCGTTTTAGAGCGAACTTTAAAGACCCGCGCGATATTATGTTCCTTTTTGCCAGTTTGGGCGCAGGAATTGGATGTGGTGTTTTTGCATGGGGAATAGCTATTGGCGGAACCATCGCTTTTATAATAGCTGCTTTTATAGTTTCTCGTGCCGGTTTAGGAAATCGTCACTTTTTTGATGGTTTATTGCGTTTTAGCATGCCCAATGAATCTGAAGCCCGCTTAGAATTAGAGAAACTACTGAAAAAACATTTAAAGATATTTGTCCTAGTTACCATGCGAGAACTAGAAGGCGGTAAGCGTTTAGATTGCGCTTATCAAATCCGCCTTAAAAACAAAAAAGGTGCTGCGGACATGTTAACAGATTTAGCAAAAATTGATGGGCTTTCAGGGACGCATTTTTTAATGCAAGAAGCCACTACGGAGATGTAAAATGCGCCGATTTATAGCTTGGATTATTGCCATTGGTGGAGTGTTTTTTATTTCATGGATGTATCAAGGTGAAGCCACTAATTTTTATGGTATTGCCGAAGCCACTGAAACCACAGTAAGCGTACAAAATGCCGTGGATGTAATTAGAGTCCATGTGGTTCCTGGACAAGAGGTTAATAGTGGCGACACCTTAGCCGAACTCAGCAGACCTGACTTGACTATGCGCATAAACGAAGTCAGCCGCGAACTCGATGCGTTGCAAGGTCGGACTGGACTTTCCACAGCGGGTATAGACCAAAGGGTAGCTGAGGTTAAAGCAGACCTACAAAGTCGTCGCAACTCACTCTTATTTGAAATCGAAAAGCTTAAAAATGAACTCGCTCGCAACTTAGAACTAGCTTCTAAATTAAAAAGCCTTTCTTCGGGTAGCATTCCCACTCCCAGTGGCGGAGATGCCATGTCTTTGCGCATTCAAAGCCTGGAACGCGAACTAGAAATGGTGGAGCAAAACGCCGAAAGTCAAATTAAACTTTTGAGTGGCAGTCGCGGCTTGCAACATCAAAGTAGCAGAGCCGAAGTTGATGCTCTACAAAAAGAAATGGAATTGCTGCTCTTAGAGAAAAAAGCCTTAACTATTATTTCTAATGGTAATTGGGTAGTTGCTACGGTTAGCGCTCGTGAAGGAGAAAAGATATCATCTTTTAATCCGATTTTAACCTTAACTCGTAAATCTCCCTCCATTGTTCGTGGTTTTATCCACGAACAAGTTTATAACAAAATTAGCGTAGGCGATTCTGTAGAAGTTCGTTCATCTGCCGATCCTAATTCCCGCATGCAAGGGGAAGTGGTAGGCATGGGTAGTCGAATTGTGGAATTTCCCGAAAGATTGCGCAAAGTTCCCGAAATCTTAGTTTATGGGCGAGAAGTTACTATAAAAATCCCTGAAGATAATGATTTCTTGCTAGGAGAAAAAACGGCTATAGCTGTTAAAGCATGGAAAAACATAATTCAACACGAAAAAAGCCAAGCAGAAAAAGTCATATCCGAAAAGCCACAACCTGAGAACGCTCTGCCTGAAAAGATTCAAACCGAACCGGTTCAATCCGTGAATACTAAATCAGAGAAGCCTAAAACTGAATCGGTTAAATCAGAGAATATTCAACCTGAGTCTGAAGAATAATTATGAGAGTAACTTTTTTGACATTTTTGTTTTTCTCAAGCCTAGCTTGGTCAGTTCCCCTCACCTGGGAAAACTTATTGGCATCAGCACTAAATGACCCTTCTATGGAAGCATCAGAAAAAAAAATGCAGCTGCTGAGCACTGGGCCTACTCCTAAATTATGGAGTGACCTAGAGTTGCGTTATAAAGCAGAAATGGGTATGATGAATCATAAATTTGAAGCCCGTTTAAAGCCTGCTAAAATCGGAGAAAATGCTGCGCTTAAAAATTACTGGGCAGCTTTGGGTAATTACCACAAAGCTCAAGCCACAAGCACGCTATCAGAACTTATACATAGGCGCTACAATTTAGCTTTGCGCTACTTAACTCAACAAGCTGAAATTGAAATTCACGAAAAGTTGTACCAAGCTAACCAAGATCGCATACAAGTCTTGCTAGCTCTTAGCGGCACTGAAGACTTTAATCCTTCGGATTTAGTAGAAGCACAAGAGAAAGACGCCGAGCTTAAAGCCAAAGTTTATGAATCTCTAAACACCCTCAACGAAATTGCCTTGCGCCTACAAGTTTGGGTTCCAGAGTCTGACACGGTTATTTTAGATACATCTTGGCTGCCACCAGTGGAAAGCATTCAACAGCGCATAACCGCAGCCCCCCCTGTGGTAGATAGTACTTACCCTTTGCTTTCTCGTGCTCATACCAAATACAAAGCCAATGAGGCTCGTATTGATTTGGAAAATGTGGGAGACAACTCTGTTTTAAAATATGTAGGAGTTCGTTATAATTGGACTGTGGCCAAAAAGAAATATGAATACATTGGCAATCAGCTTACCAACACTTTGGTACGCAAAGATGATAACACTCGCATCATAGACCGCTGGCAACTTAGCGCTGGTTTTACCGTACCCTTTTTCGCTAGCAAAGGCGATTCTAAAATGCGCCGTCAATTAGATCAACTAGATCGAGAAAGCGATTATTTAGCTGACAAATACTCTTTAGAGCAAGAAGTTTCCCGTTTACGCGAAGAAATTGGTGCTTTATTCCAACAGCGCACCATACAACAGGAGTTCACCGAAAGAGTAGATGCGGGTAGTCTCTTCCAGGATTTCGCTGTACACGCTGGTTCAAACCCCTTGTTGCTTCTTAAAGCTTCAGAAAGCTCACTTAGCAGTACATTGCGCAGCATTCGCTTAGAACATGAAATATATAGACGATATTTAGTGTTATTGCAGCTAACTGGTGCATTTAGCGACAAAAAAGTAACCAACCATCTCAAGGCAGGTTTAGAATAATGTCAGCTAAAGCTCGTGGATTTAGTTTGCTAGAGCGTTTTGAGCTCAAGTACCACATCCCCGTGGAATGGGCTGATGATATTGGTAGGTTTATCGCTCCATATTGCGAAGAAGATCACTATTCGCAAATCACCCCAGGAAACTTCTATTGGATAACCAACCTATATTTAGATAGTAATAGTTGGACTTTCTTTAACTGGCGCAAAAGGGGTCTTTGGGATAGATTTAATATGCGCATTCGCACCTATGGAATACAGCCTGACCCCGAAGGTATTTTTCATTTTGAAGTAAAAAGAAAGCTTGGTCGTATAAGCACCAAAAGCCGCGCCACCCTCAAAGATAAAAACCCCATACATATATTTGAGACTCCAGAACCAGACTGGGAAGTAGAAGAAAAACACCGAGCTTTTCTAAAAGATTTTATGTTTAGAGTTGAGACTCATCAAGCACGCCCCCGTTTGCTTACCCAATATAAACGCCGTGCATGGTTTGGACTCAACGAAGAGTATTCTCGTGTTACCATCGACACCAGTATGCGCTGGCGCGAAGAAAACGGTTTTAATTATCATGTAGATCCCGCAAAAATGAATGATTCGGGCTATCCACGCTACTTTTTACCAGGCACCGATGCGGTACTTGAACTGAAAGCTCCAGCTAAGCAAGTCCCTTATTGGATGGTTGACTTAATTAGACATTTTGATTTGCGTTTACGCAGTTTTTCCAAATTTGGTTCCGCCGCCCAAGAATTTATGAATATATATGGAGTAGATGGACATTCGCACAGAACCCCTGTTTATGCCTAAGGAGATAAGCATGTTAAAAAAAATCTTAATTCCACTTACCACTTTAATGTTTCTATTTGCTTGCCAACAAGGCGGTGCAGATCCTGGGGAGATTATTGAAGAACAAAAAAATGATCCCAAAGCCACAAAACTGCAATGCAACGAAGTAATGTATTTCGCTGGTGAATACGATGAACTTGAATGGATAGAAATTGAACTAGTTCAAGGGGAAGATATTAAAGACATGGCAGAAAAGCTTATGCGTTTAGAAAAAGCCGTAGAGTTCCAATTTCCCGCCGAACCACTTAAAGTTAATGAAAAAATAGTCGTTACTAACGATACCAACGCGTTTAGAGCTAGATACCCTGTTGCTGACTACCCAGTACGCTTATTTGGTCCCTTTGAAGGCCGTTTAGATAATGCAGGTGAATTAGTGGATATAAAAATTAGTGGAAAAGGCGATGCTAGTTGTCAATTTAGCCCAGAACCACCCTGGCCAACTTTAGCAGCTGGCTATGGACATAGTTTAATTTACATTGATGGAGATGAATCTCGTCCTGAATCTTATGGCGCTAGTGTCGCTCAAGGGGGTTATCCTGGTTTAGAAAAGCAAGTGGTGGAATCCATTGGCGTTTTGGTTAACGAAATCATGCCTTCTGGCACTGCGACTAATCCTGGTTGGGTAGAAATATACAATCCTACGAAAAACAGCATTGATATTAGTGGTTGGGAATTAACAGAAAGTATAAATGTCAGTGGTTTTAATTTGCCTGCCAATACTATTGTTGAAGCAGAGGGCTTCTTAGTTATCGAAGAAGCTGATTGGGCTGATAACTTCTACCCTCCCCCCAATGGTGGCGAAGTTGTGCTCAAACAAATAGTTAATGGTGATTGGACTGGAGTCACCACTGGTCTAAGCTATCCTGCACTAGCAGAAAACCAAACTGCTGGAGTAATAGAGTTAAGCGACGGTAATTTATCTCGTTCAATTTTAAAAACAGCAACCAAAGGAAAAGCCAACTCAGAAGTATTCGCTGGTCCTATTCGCATTTCAGAATTCCATTATAACCCCCCTGAAGCTTATGCTGAATATATGGAGTTAGTTAATGCTAGCGAAGAAGATGTGGTACTAACCAACCCATGGCGTATCAAAGGAATAGCCTTTACTTTTGATGCCGCAGACAACTATGTGGTTCCCCCCCAAGGAAAACTACTAATGTTTCGCTTAGATCAAGCAGGATCTGAAGAAAACTTTAGAAATATGTACAATATCCCAGAAGATATTATATGCATTCCCTATGAGAGTCGCCTTTCTAACCGCGGTGAATTAATTACCCTTATTATGCCCATAACCCATGCAGGCGGAGGCATTGGTTTAAGCTGGTCAGATGTGGTAAATTATTCTGACCGTGGTTTTTGGCCTGGTGAAGCAGATGGTTACGGTAAGGCACTGAAAAGAGTGGATTTACACGCTTCTGGCGAGGATTCAAAAAACTGGGTAGCAGCTGATCCAGCCCCCGCTCAAAAATAATTTCACAAAGCTTGCACCACCATAATTATATTGGTATCATAAAATAAGTTTTATGGTACCTTTTTAATATGTTTTTGAGTAAAAGAATAATTTCCAGCTTTAGAACCCAAGAGCTCTTATTAATGTGCTTGGTGGCTATCACCATAGCTGCGCCCATTTTACATCATTTTAGTTTAAATAAAAGCGTAGTTTGGGAGTTTCCCACAACTATGAAGACTGAAATAGTTAATGACCATGCTGATGGTGGAAGTTCAATCGCACAACTAATTTACACAGACTCTTCTCTAATTTTAAGCTACTCATTGCAACCTGGTTCTAACTTTCCTTTGGCTGGTATAAAATTTCATACCGCAGAAAACGAAAAAGGGAAAAACCTCACTAATTTTGATAGCGTCAAAGTTTGGCTTAATAGCACTGATACCATCAATACGGTAAAGATTATTTTCAAAAACTATAATCCTGCATACTCCACCATTGACGATCCAGTCTCTTTCAAATACAATGAAATAGAATATAAACCAAACACCCACGAATCTCCTTTTTCTTTTGCCATACAAGATCTTACTGTACCTTCTTGGTGGATAGGACAAAGACAGATTCCCATTGAACATATACGCCCAGACCTGTCAAATATTGTAGAGTTAGAGATCCCCACTGGTTCCACTCATAAAATTAATAACGCTCAAATTGAGTTATCAAAAATTGTGCTTTCTGGTAAATATATAGCCGCAGAAGTTCTGTATTTATTTATCCTTTTTATATGGATGTTTTCTGCTGTGGCCTATCTAGTTTTTAGATTTTTGCATCAAATTTCATTAAATAAGGAATTGAAAAAGCAATCAGAAAACCTGAAAACAGCTGCAGAACGAGACAGTCTAACCCAAACTCTCAACCGTAATGGTATGTTCAATAAAATAGAAGAGCTAAAAAACCTCCCTCCTGAACACAGTTTCCCCATTTCTGTAATTATGATGGATATAGACTTCTTTAAGAAGATTAATGACACTTATGGACATGCTGTGGGGGATGAAGTTCTTAAAAACTTTACTGTACGCATTCAAGGTACTATTCGCAGCAGAGACTTACTGATACGCTGGGGAGGAGAAGAATTTATTGTTATTTGCCTTAACACTCATTTGAAACAAGGGGTGATTTTAGCTGAAAAACTTCGCCAATCTCTGATAGACACCCCCATACATAATCTAATGTCAGTGCGCATAAGTTGTGGCGTAGCTTCCACTAGTCATTGGGATATCGAAGAAGTTATAGAAAAAGCAGATATGGCTCTTTATCAAGCTAAAAGTCAAGGACGCAATAAAGTGTGCCATACTCCAGTGTAAAGAAATTTGCTAAATTTTATATTTATGGAACCAAAAATACACAACTTTAATTGTCCATACCCCATTGAAAGTACAGACTTTAACATAGCTGATATAGGCGAACCTACTCTTAAATCGCCCATTATAGGACAAAAATTTATTGACCCCAACCACCGAGTGTCGCTTTTTACCGACGAAAGAGATTTAAACCAGTGGCAAGAACGCAATCTTCCCATACCTTCCCTGGAAAGAGCAGGCCCTCGAGAAAAAATCTACCACGATTCCGCTTGGGCACGGGTGGGCATTGTAACTTGTGGCGGCTTATGCCCCGGTTTAAATAATGTCATCAAAGGTTTAGTACAGGTTTTATGGTTTGACTACAATGTACGCCATATTTTTGGTATCCCTTATGGTTATAGAGGCTTAAACCCCTCTTTTGCCCATGCCCCCATAATACTCAACCCCGAATATGTGGACTCTATCCACGAAGTGGGAGGGACTATTTTAGGTAGTTCTCGTGGTATGCAAGATACCGCCACCATGGTTGATACCCTTATGCGTTTAAATATAAACATCCTTTTTGCCATTGGCGGAGATGGTACTTTGCGAGGCGCTCACGCCATAGCCGAAGAAGTTAAAAAACGCAATCAACGGATTTCTGTGATAGGGGTGCCCAAAACCATAGATAACGATCTAAACTTAATTGATAGAACTTTTGGTTTTGAAACCGCTGTATATATAGCTTCCGATATAATTGCCAACTCTCATGTAGAAGCCAATGGAGCCTATAATGGCTTAAGCATTGTGAAACTTATGGGTAGAGATTCTGGATTTATCGCCGCCTATGCTAGTTTAGCTAATACTGTAGTAAATTTTTGCTTAATTCCCGAACATCCTTTTGAATTAGAGGGGGAAAACGGCTTGTTTAAGGCACTGGAAGAGCGATTTGCCATAGGTAAGACCCATGCAGTACTAGTAGTGGCCGAAGGCTCAGGACAGCATCTTTTCGAAGCAGGAAACACTCAAACCGATGCTAGTGGCAATATTTTACACAATGATATTGGCGACTTTTTAGTGAAAAAAATTAACAAGCACTTTAAAAGCATTGGTAAAGAGCTTAATATCAAATATTTCGACCCCAGCTATATAGTGCGATCCGGACCTGCCAAGGGCACCGATGCTATTTTCTGTTACCAATTGGCTGAAAATGCCGTGCATGCAGCAATGGCAGGAAAGACTGATATGGTGGTGGGCTCTTGGTCTGGTCAATTCACCCATGTGCCTATTGAATTGGCTGTCTGTGAACGCAAAAAACTTGATACCACTGGTCCTTTATGGAATGCGGTGCTTAGTGCTACTCGCCAAAGAGATTACGGTTTAAGATAATTTAATCTGCTTGATAGCCTTCTGTTGCCAATATTTCTTTTATTTTATCTACATCTACTTCTTGAAATAGTTGCAAACGACGGTTTTTAATATCGATACGATATTTTTTCACCCTATTATTTTTTAAAATGGCATCTATGCGTCCAGCACAATGATGGCAACTCATAGACGAAATGTGCCAATCGTGAATTGGTGTTTTAGCTGTGGTGTTTTTCTTAAAAAATCTTTTTAACATAGCTTACTCTTTTTGGCATTGAGCGCAGTAAAAAGTGCTACGCCCATTTTGGTTAATTTTTGTAATGATATTTTCACATTTAGGACAAGGCAAGTCTTCTTTTTGAAATACCTGGAGAAAATTCTGAAAACCGCCACTTTTCCCATCGCTTAGCCTATAATCCGAAAAAGTAGTTCCCCGGTTTTCAATGCTTTTGCGCATAATGCGTCTAAGCTCTCTGACCAAAGCTCGACTTTCTGCTTCGCTCAGACTGTTTGCGGGCCGCAGGGGATTTATGCTAGCAGCAAACAGCGCTTCGCTGGCGTAAATATTCCCCACTCCCGCCACATTGCGTTGATTTAAAATCCAGCCTTTGATATGCACCGCGCTGCGCCGACTTTTTCCGTATAAATATTTGCCGCTAAAGTTCCGAGCTAAAACATCGGGGCCAAGATTTTCCCAACGAGGAAATTTGTGCTCCATTGGCATCAAATTCCAATAGCCAAAACGACGCGGGTCGGTATAAATAAGCTGCCCCCCAGACTTAAAATCTAAAATCAAATGGCTATGCTTTTCTATTTCTCCATTTACTCGCAAAACGCCACTCATACCCAAATGCAGTAAAAACTTGTAATCATCTAGGATAAACTGCAAATATTTACCATGGCGGAGTATTTCTCTTAAAGTTTGCTTTTTTAGCAAACTTAAATCCAAAGAATTCGGATCCAAAAGAGAATCTGTCTTATATGCACGCACTTGATTTATCTCGTTGCCTATTAAATCAACTAAGCCCAAACGGATGGATTCAACTTCAGGTAATTCTGGCATAACTAGCCTCTCTGCAATACCAGTACGGGAATATGGGCGGGGGCAAAAAGCCGCATGGGAGGTCCCCAAAAGCCCGCACCATTACTTACAAAGACTCTTATATCGCCGATTTTCCCAAAACCTGCGCGAATGGGTTGCTGTAAATAAATAAAGTGGTGAAAAGGCCAAAACTGTCCGCCATGGGTATGACCACTGAGCTGTAAAGCAATATCGTAACCTTGGGCGCTTTCTGCCTGGTTGGGTTGATGGGCCAAAAATATACGTGGGGCTTGGGCAGCAGGAGGCGCATTTTTAAAAGCTTGACCCGGATCTGGAGCCATGCTCAGACTATCTTTGCCACTATGTTTATCAGAGATGCCAGCGACCACAATACTTGATTCCCCTCGTTTCACCACTATGTGTTTATTATCTAAAAGATAAAGGCCTAAACTTTTCAAATGCCTTAGCCAGGGTTTGCTCAGAGAATAAACTTCGTGATTGCCGCTGACAAAAAGCACACCGTCAGGGGCGCGAAGTTCAGTTAAAGGGCGAACCATGGGGCCAACTTTTTCCACGCTACCATCAATAATATCTCCACTATGCACAATCAAATCGGGCTTAGCACTGTTGGTAATTTCTACTAATTGCTGCGCCCAGCTTTCGCGCAAAATAGGGCCAATATGAGTGTCTGTTAGGTGTGCTATGCGATACCCCTCAAACTCTTGAGGCAAATTTGCGATGCTAACAGGGATTTCCTCGATTTTTGGAAGTTTTGCCCCTTCAATTAATGCTGTCACGCCCAAAATTAAAGTTATGCCATAAAAAGCTATACGGACTCGAGGAATCCATAAGTCAGCAGAAACTGGCAACCATTTAGCAGCAAGCCATATCCCACAGCCCACTAAATCTGATGCAAAAGTGGCTATGGTAAACAAAAACATAAAGCCAAACCACACAAAGCCTAGCCATATAAATTTGTCTGCAAAAAAATTACCTAATAAATCACTGCGAGAAAGTAGCATTGCCACTACAACACTTAACAACAAGACTAGCATTATTAACCATGCTATCTTTAACGCTCCTCCAGTCCATGAGAAAAAAGCAAAAAATCTTTTAGCTATATAAAAATGACTGCCTACTAATATGCTTAGTACCATGCCTAAAAATAAAAACTGCATAAAAACCTCAAGGATCAATGCGAGTTTCTAAAATAGCAATTACTACCTCTCTGAAACCAGCATTTTCATCGTCTTGGGCGACTTGTTCACTAGTTTGGTCAACTATATCAAAACCTAAGCGTTCTAACACTAATTGATACTGATCAATTTCTCGTTGACAATACAAAACTCCATGCTCATCTCGACTCTTTTTATCCAGATTAGCTATACCTCTAAGTGTAGAAAGAGCCAAATACCCTCCCACTTTTAAGATTTTTTGAAACTGATGAAGCATTTCAAAAATTCGATGCTCAGATATATGCATCAAAAAATCAACGCAAAATAAAAAGTCATATTTCTTATCTGCCTGCCACAAATCATTATCTGAAGCCAAAGGAAAGACACCTTGCCTATGCACAATAGAATCTTGTTCATCATTAGAAGATTCTATTAGCGTAGGAGATATTGTCAAGACTTGAGTGTTTTTAGAGGCTAAATATTGGGGGAATTTATTGGCTATTTTATCTACTACAATAATATTATCACCCGCGCGCACATATTTATCAGCAATCGCCTTTAACCAAGAGGCTACGCCATCTTCAACTTTTTGTTGTTTTTTAAAAAATTCTAAACTCGCTAAATCCATGCTCTAATTATACATAAACTAAAGCTATTATGCATTATTTGCTCCATAGATTTAAATCATTTAATACTAACGCACCCCAACTCTATCCCCAGGCAGGCGAATTTCCCAATTACAAGGACTTACACCGCACAAATGACGAGCTTTTGCAAAGATATATTCACGCACGCCTAGTTGCACACGCACATTTTCATATTCCACATATTGCGCATTATTTAGCAAAAATTGATGTATAATTTCTGCTAAGGATTCTGCCGCTACGGGATAGACACTCAAACGGCTTAGTCTTCCCTTTTCTGCGAGATGGCTACTAAATTCATTTTGCAAACTATCCAACATCTTTGCTTTTGTCATACCCAACCACTCCCGCTTTGCTGTAGCGCTCACGGTTTGGGACTCATAAGCTACCGGCAAAGATAAATCTAAATCTGGAGCTTTCATGCATAAATCTCTTCCACATAAATCTAAGTGCAACTGCGAAAGTTGGGTGTAAAACTTATAATGCGCCACCGCCGAAAACTCCCCTGAACTTTCTCCTAAGGTTATTCCTTTTAATTGGGTAAAACTTTGTTTATTAAGAGTTTCACGGGTGGTTAATTGGGCTATGACCAACTCTTCTGTGCCTTTTAATTCCACAAATTGGGCAAAACTTTGGCTTAGCATTTCAACTTGCACCGATTTATTAACCCACTTAAAAGCATTATTCAAAACAAAAATGCCAGCTACTATGGCAGCCAGCATTATGAAAATCGCATATTTGCGTATTTTGGTCCACAAAAACCAGATTATAGCACCTATAACAACTCCAATTATGGCTATTATAATATAGGTGCTCATCTTTTACCTAGCGCATACGACCTTGGGCATCGTGATTTTGATCATAAATCAATACACCTTTATTAGCATCGAAAACCCCGTGGGGCAATTCCACCGCTTCATTAGGAATTTTCTTTAAAATAGGTACTGGAGTAGGCTCCCAAGCTGGATTATATTGGCGCATTTTTTCTCGCACATATTTACCTGACTCGCTCAAATCGTTTTCACTCCAACCTCCTTGAGTGCTGGCGCTATGCACAAAATTGCCATCTTTATCAAAAGAACCTGCTTTTAGCGCGGCACTACTCTCACCCTTGCTCACAATGGACCAATTACACCAACTCAGCTGCCTTTCTTGCATCCAGTTCATAAAAGTATCCATATTGGAGCGCTTTAAAGCTCCATCACCACTGGCATCGCTATTGCCCCATTCGGTGACAAACACCGCCACTCCATTGTTGAGAGCTGCATCAGCCTTTTGGCGGTATTCTTGATGATGATGAGCGTCACTAGCATAAAAGTGAAATGAATAAGCCAGGTTTTCATAGCCTCTAATAGGATCTTGACTAGCAACATCCACTTCGCTAGACCACTTAGGGGTTCCCACCACAATAATATTTTTACTATCGTGTTTGCGAATAGCTCCAATTACTGCTTCGGAATATCTTTTTACCGTACTCCATGATTGGCTAGTAGGCTCATTAAAAGTCTCATAAATAATATTGGGTTTATCGCCGTAAAGTCGTGCCATTTCTTCGAAAAAAGCAATGGCCTGGGCTTGGTGTTTATCGGCATTGTGATCGTGCCAGTCAATAATCACATAAATTCCCTTGGCAATGGCTGCATCCACCACAGTTTTCACCCGTTGTTTATGTACTTCAGGATTAGTCAAATAAGCTTCGGCGCCTGGTCCCCAATCGCCCTCCACACCCATGGCTATACGGATAATATTGGCATGCCAATCTTCGGCTAGCCAATTCACCACATCGGCATTGTAAAAGTCTCTACCTTCAGCTGCTTGGCTCCAAAACAAACTCATACCGCGCAAAACCACCACATCGCCGTTTTTATCGACAATCTTATTGCCTTTCACTGAAAGTTGCCCATGGGTATCCACTGGCGTAGCATAAGTCACGCTTACAAGTGCAATTGCCAACAGGCAACACTGAATTAATTTGATTTTTTTACCCATCTTTATCTCCTACTTTTTAGTTTAAATCACCTTTTAGGACCTACTCTTTGAATGCCATCTTCTTCCCATTCTTTTAAATCTAAGCGCTTAGCGGTGGACGCTTCAGAATCTGTGCGCGCTAAAATGGCTAAATCTACCTCGCCTTTAAGGGGATTTACCCGCAGCACTTGTACCACCACTTTATCGCCACGGAAATAAGTGCGCCGAGAGCGTCGGCCTACTACGCAGCTTTTTTCACGGTTGAAAAACCAAAAATCATTGCCAGGCAAGTCGCGAAAGCGCACTAAACCATCGGTGGGAGGGTCATCGAGGGTTACAAACACCCCCCATTCTTCCATGCCGCTTATGGTTCCTGTCATTTCATCGCCAATGCGTTCTCGGAGCAGCCAAGCCGCACAAACCTTCATAGCATTGCGCTCATTTTTTAAAATCACAATCTCGTTGGCGCTAACTAAATCACATAATTCCACCACATCGTGGGCACGGGGATTTTTAGCTTCTTCGACACTACGCGCCAACTCGCGATGACACCAAAGGTCTGTATAACGGCGAATGGGCGCAGTAAAATGTGCGTAATCTTGCCAATTAAGAGCCCAATGCCCAAAAGGATTGGAGTCGTAGTGGGCTTTTTGCATGGAACGCAAAATTCTATTGATTTTGCTGGGATTTCCCTTAGCTCTTTTCACCAAGTGTAAATAAAGCTTAAATCCTGGCTCATGCAAATTGCTATCTGCCCTTCGGGCGGCGCTAAGCTCCTGCAAACTCACCGGTGAGCGAATAAACAAGTCGGGCTCGTTGGTGCGTAACTCGGTAACATCTTTGACATCAGGTGGTTCATGAAGACGATAGACTCCCTGCAACTTGCGTTTTTGCAATTCTAAAGCACAACATTGGTTGGTGATTAGCATGCACTCTTCTATCCAGGAATTAGATTCTTCATTACTGCGAGGGACTATTTTCACTGGCTCGCCAGCCTCATCAAACTTTACTCCATATTCCGTGGTGTCTAGCTCTAAAATCCCCGATTTACCCCGCACTTGCCGCAATAATCTCGCCACTTCGGCCAAAGCCTTAAGTTGAGGATCTTTTTGGGTTAAAAGGTGCACCGCTTGCTCATAGGTTATGGAACGGCTAACTTTTACCACCGAACGCTTAAATTCGTAATTTTGCACCTGACCTTTGCTGTCTAAATCCATCATACAAGAAAAGGCCAAACGGTCCTCTCCCTCACGCAAAGAGCATAGATCTGAAGACAAACGCGCAGGTAGCATGGGAATTGCCACCCAAGGCAAATATTGAGTAAAAGACCGCTCTAAAGCCTCATTGTCCAAGGGACCATCTTCTTTAACATAATAGCTTACATCGGCGATATGCACGCCTAATTTCCATCCCTTTGCGGTCTTTTCTACACTAATAGCATCGTCATGATCTCGAGCGCCTTCAGGGTCTATGCAAATCAACTCTAAATTGCGAAAATCTACTCTTCCTTTAAAATCTTCGGCGCTGGGGGCTTTTAGAGCATTGACTTCATCGTAAACTTGATCCGAAAAATCGTAATTTAAATCGTTATCTTCTTGATATTGACGAGTTAATTCGGCAAAAGTTCCATAATCTTCTACGCCTGCCACGACTTTAGCTAAATACTCGTTTTTAAACTTTGGATGGGGATAAAGTTCAAACATCACCATTTGTCCCAACTTGCCAGGAGCTCGACGACGATGAGAAATCTTATAAGTTTTACGACTCTCAGGGTCTCGGACTAACCACTGTTTGTTTTCTTGAAAAAGCATGCCTTTGTGAATACGGCTAACATTGAATTTTGCCTTTTGCCTGCGACTACGAGCAGCGGGCCGTTGCTCATTTTTGCCTTTTCTTATTTGTTCTTCGGTGCTAGGCACATAAAATTGCTTTTTATTGTTGCGCGCTAAAGTTCCCGCACGCACCATAGCCAACAAAGATGAACTAAAATTCATTTTTTGCTTTTTAGTAATCCCGAACTTTCTCCGCAACTGAGTTCTTGTTAGGGATTCTTTAGATAAAACTCGTAAAATTTCTTCACGGCTAGGTAAGGACTTTGACATAAAACTCCAAAACTTGATACTAAAACAGCACCAAGTAATTAAACTAATTCGAAAAAAGGCAGTTAGTTAATATATTTTTTAACCTCTGTACACCAGAGTAACCCTTTTATACTTAAACTATATCTTTAACTTGCCACTGCAAAGTCTTTCCTGCAGCTAAAGGCACTACTCCACTCACTTCTTTGGGGACTTCCCAGGCTTCTTTTTGCATGATTAAGCTACGATTTGATCTTTCTAACCCATAAAAATCTGCTCCAAAACCCGCCACAAAATTTGGTAGATATTGCAATTTATCGGCTTTTTCAAATATTTCCATCAACAACGGCATGGCAACTGGTGCAGAATAAATTCCAGCCGCTCCTCCATTAATCTCTTTTTTAGCTTTAATATGAGGTGCACTATCCGAACCAAAAAAGAACTTGGAACTCCCCGAAAACGCAGCTTTTAACAAAGCATCTCTATCTTGAGGTCTTTTAACTATGGGTTTACAAAAATGATGGGGCATTAAATTCGCACCCAAAATATCGTCCAAAGTCAAAAGCAAATGATGTACCGTAATGGTAGCGGCCACGGTCTCTGGCCATGTTAGTACAGCTTCCACCGCTGCTGCCGACGATAAATGTTCTACCATAATGCGCAACTTAGGGAATTTTTTAACTAAGAGATCTATTTTAGGCAAGAACTTTTCTTCTCGCTCCAAACTAAAAGCACCAGGTTCTTCGGCATGAATACTTAAAACTATATCTAACTCTTCCATGGCTGCCAAAACAGGAAAAATGCTCTCTATTTCACTTATGCCATCTTGGGAATTGGTGGTAACACCTTCTGGATAATATTTTCCTGCCAAAGCCCCCACCCTTTGCAATAGTCTTAAATCCTCTATGCCAAAACTCGGGTTTAGCTTAAAAGTCATTAAGGGAGTTAAATTTGGTGCAGCCTCTTCAATGGCGCGCTTATATTCGCGCAAATGTAATGGTTCACTAATGGCTGGCAAAGTATTGGGCATAACCAAAGCTCTACCAAACTGCATAGCAATATCTCGGGCATAATCTTCTAAAACATCACCTTCGCGTAAATGTACATGAAAATCATCGGGTAAAGGCAATTCAAAACTTTTCATTCAATCCTCAATATCTATAATTTTTTGGTTGCTTTTATGGCCTCTATGCACAGTTACTGAACTTTTTGCAGTATTAAAGTGCTTGGCTAACAATTCACAAACTGCTTTATTTGCAGCACCATCCACAGGAGGCACTGAAACATAAACTCTATAAGAACCATCTTCCAATGGCCCTACAACTTTTCTTTGACTGGATCTAGTTATAACCTTTATATTTATGCGCATATTAGCTTTTGCTTTCCGTTCCTTTATCTCCTTTTTCGAGCCATGGGCTAGGGTTTACAGCTTGCTCAGCTTTTTGGGCAAAACGGGGATTCCGTGGCGGAACAATGGTTTGACTACCTGTTTTCTTTTGATTTGTCTGCTCCATGCGCTTATTGCGAAAAGCCATAGCTTCAGTGGAGGTTAGTTCTGCGTTTAGCCCATCCTCTCCATGCTGCTCGAGTTCCATTGCCTCCAACAATTCCTCTTGGCTACGCAATAATGCCCTAATACGTATAAAATAGTTAGTGCGTTGTTGCTTAAGCACCTCTATTTCGGCGCGCAAATCTGTGGCATTCTTTTTGGTTTCTTCCACTTCACGCAAAGCTCTTGCTTTAGCTTCAGCAATAATTAATTCCGCTTCACGCTCAGCGTTAAACTTAGCTTCATCGGTGGTTTTTTGCATAGTAACCACGCTATCTTGCAATGTTTTTTCAATTAATTTGTAATAATTAACGCGCTCTTCAGCTATTTTCAATCTCTCAGTAAGCTCTGTACGCGCACGAGCTTGTTTTTCCATATCAGTAGCTACTTGATTTAAAAAAGCGCTAACTTCTTCGGGATCCAAGCCTCCCAGTGTTTTTTTGCGAAAACTTTGATTGCGGACATCTAAAGGTGTTAAATCCATGATTACTCCATACGGATATGCTATTTTTTATGAAATATAGACATTATGTTTTTGCGCCAGTATATGATATAAAAACCTAAAGTAATAATTAACTCTGTAATTAGTACAGTTATCGCTGTTCCCACTTCAAAGTACCAACGACTAAGCAGTATATTTAAAGATATATTAAATATCGCTCCAGCAATTACCAAAAAGCTTAACTCTGAATTTCTTTTAAACATTAAAAGCATTTGATAGGGCGGAATGTTTAACAACACAATCACAGGCACAAAAGCCAATATTTTTAACACAGTGGCGGATTGAGGTACATATTTTCCACTAATTAGCCATATAATTTGCGGAGCAAAAAACCACATCAATAGTGCCACAGTTCCGAACAGCAAAGCCGACATTAATATTATCTTCTTGTAATAAGTCTGCAATGATTTTCCTTTGTGGGCGCGCAAACAAGCACGAGGATAGATAGATTGAAATAATATCACTAAAACTCCACGCACACTACTCACTAACTTTTCTGCCACGGCATAAAAGCCCACCGCACTGGGACTAGCTACTAAACCTAATATCACGATATTGGAATTTATATAGGTATTTATACCAAAATTCGACAAAAACACTGGCCAACCATTTTTAAGTTGAGATTTTATTAAAGATAAAGTTGGGCGCACCAACCGCAAGCCTAAAGATTTCCACGCAACTATAATTCCCAATAATCCAGAAACTATTCCACCTAAACCTTGCAAAGCAGGCACCCAAAACACATCTGCCGGCTTTTTAATCAAAATAAACACCGCCGCCGCAGCTAAAATGCGGGGAATAACACTAAATAAGGTAAAAGCTCGCATGCGTTCCAAACCTTGAAACAGCCAAGCAGGAAACAATGCTTGCCCTAATACCACTGAATAAGCAGCAATTAATATTTTAAAGCCACCACCAAACTCTGGAAATAGGTAACTGACACCCATCAATACAGAAAATCCCAACAAAAGCAATATAAACTTAACGCTCATTACCGCTGCATAAAGCTGAGATAAATAGCCCATATCGGATCGATTTATAGAAGCTTCTCGGGTGGCGGTTAAATTAAAACCATAATCCACAATCACAGTAAAAAAAGCTGCCACGGCTAGAGCAAAAGCCGCTGTACCGTAGAGTTCTGTGCCCACCACCCGCACCACATAAGGTATAGTGAGTAATGGTAAAGCATAACCAAATGCTTGGATAGTAGAAAGTGAGAAAAAGTTTGTCCACAAAGCTTTTTTTTCTTCGGAATTGGTGAAATTCTGCCAAAGTTTGTGCAACTTTTTCAAAAGAATACCCTACTTATAGTTGCGCTCACCAAATAGAGCTGTACCCACACGCAACATAGTGCTGCCTTCTTCCACAGCTACTTCTAAATCCCCAGTCATTCCCATGGATAATTCCGTGAATTTTTGAAATTGCTCTCCGCCTTCTGCCTTTACTTCATCTCGCAATTGACGCAACCAAGCAAAGCCCTCACGACTATCTTCCGCCACTCCAGTATTTATCCCAATGGTCATCAAACCGCGATAATGCACACGGCTTAGTTCAGGAAGACCCAAAATAAAACTTTTAGCTTCTTTCATGCTCAAACCGCTTTTAGATTCTTCTAAAGAAGTATTTATCTGAAAAAGCACATTTATTTCTTTATCTTCTTGTACACAGACTTCTTGGAATTTTAACAAAGCTTTTAGCCTGCTCACACTATGTACCCATTGGGCAATTTGTGCAGTTTTACGCCATTTATTGCTTTGTACTGGACCTATAATATGCAAATCAGCCTTTGGAAAAGGCTTGCTAAACTTTTTTTCGGCTTCTTGAATGCGATTTTCACCTAAATGCTTAGCCCCTGCAGCTATGGCCGCTTCCACCGTTTCTACAGGATGTGTTTTTGTCACCCAAATTAATTCCACATCATCGGCCGACCGCCCGCTTTTTTGAGCAGCTATTTCAATGCGTTTACGCAAGAGCTGTTCTCTTTTGCGCAAATCTTCTATCATAGTAGCCTCACTTATTTCTTTTTAAATTCAAATAACGCTTTGATTGCGTCACTTATATATTCACAATAGTAAATTTTTAAACCCTTGCGCACAACACTGGGCAATTCGCTCACATTTTTTTCGTTTTCTGCGGGCAAGTAAATAGTGTGTGCTCCCGCCTCAAAGGCTGCAATGGCTTTCTCTGTTAAACCACCTATGCCCAGCACTTTTCCACTTAAAGAAACTTCACCAGTAAAAGCAATTTTAGGATCCACTGCTTGTTTGCTAAAAGCCGAAACTAATGCCACAGTTAGACCCAAACCCGCCGAAGGCCCATCTTTAGGAGTAGCGCCTTCAGGAACATGTATGTGAATATCAGTTTGCCTAAACATTTCGGGATCCCATCCAAATTTTGGGCAAAAACCCCTAGTTAAGCTAAGCGCAATATGAGCAGACTCCTTCATTACTGCACCTAAAGTACCTGTTAATTGCATTTTTCCTTTACCAGAAAGCAAATTACTTTCTAACAGCAGAATTTCGCCACCTACCGCAGTCCAAGCTAAACCCGTTACTACCCCTGGTCGATGCTTAGCAGATAAGCGATTGGCCCTAAAAGGCGGCACACCTAAATATTTTGGTAAGTCTTTAGGGCTAATCCTAGCAGTGTATTTCTTTTTAGACACGATTTCCATAGCTCTTTTACGACATAAATTGTCTAGCTCGCGCTCTAAATTTCGTACCCCAGCTTCCCGAGTATATTCACTTAAAATTCGGTTTAAAGTTGCTACAGAAACAAAAATCTGCTCACCTAAAACCACGCCATTGCGCTCACAAACTTTTTGCATCAAGTGCCTTTGGGCTATTTTGTGCTTTTCAAAACGATGATAACTGCTTAAACGCACAATTTCCATGCGATCCCGCAAAGGACCTGGGATTCTTTCTTCGGAATTTGCCGTGCAAATAAATAAAACCCTAGATAAATCCACTCCTGCTTCTAAAAAATGATCTTGAAAGTCATGATTTTGCTCAGGATCTAACACTTCGAGCATGGCGCTGGCAGGATCACCACGAAAATCATTGGACATTTTATCAATTTCATCCAATAATATCAACGGATTCATGGTTTGGGCTTTGCGCAGGGATTGTATAATGCGTCCGGGCATGGAGCCAATATAGGTGCGTCTATGGCCGCGAATTTCCGCTTCATCGCGCACGCCTCCCAAAGTAATACGCACAAATTCTCTATTCATAGCTTGGGCTATGGATTGCCCCAAAGAAGTTTTTCCCACCCCAGGAGGCCCCACTAAGCATAAAATAGGGGTACGCTTTTCTACCTGGGTCAATTTTAGCACCGCCACATGTTCTAAAATGCGTTCTTTAACTTTATCTAAACCGTAATGTTGGGAGTTTAGCGCCCGGCGAACCTTGGGGATGCTCAATTCATCTTTAGTATATTCTCCGAACGGCAAATGCAAAAACCATTCTATATAGTTGCGTACCACAGAATACTCTGGACTAGATTGATGCAAATTAGGCAAACGTTCTAGTTCAGCTAATACTTTTTTAGCAATTTCTTCAGGAAACTCTTTGCTTTTGATGCGACCGTGTAATTCTGCCAATTCTGGGCTAAGCGCATCAATATTCCCCACCTCTTCTTGAAGCAGACGAATTTGCTCTTGGATAAACCACTCTCGCTGGTTTTTTTGGGCCGCATGGCGCACATCTTGTTCTATGCGGCGATTGGTTTCAATGGAATCTAAGGCACCATCTATTAACCTTAAAATTTGCGCCCCAATTTCTTCTAAACGAGTGAGGGCAAGCATTATTTGACGATCTTCCAAAGAAGCTTTTACAAAGGGTAAAATAGACTGAATGGCATCTAAAGGTTTTTTAATTTCAGACAAATTATGCAAGATTTCTATGGGAATATCATTGGCTTTTTCTGCGTAAACCTCAAAAGCTTCTAATATTTGGTGGCGTATAGCTTCAGCCTTTGTCTTCGGGCCTTGCACATACTTTAAAGGTCTAACTCTAGCTTCCCAAAGTTTATTTTTAAGCCGAGGTTTTTGCAACTTTACCGCCACCACACCTTCCACCAAGGCTTTGACATAACCATTGGCCAAATAGCTCAGGTTTATTAGGCGAACTATAACTCCCACATCGTGCAACTGCTCTGCGGAGCTAACCTCTTCTAACTCCTGATCTTTTTGCAAGACCAAAAGCATAAAACCATTAGTTTCGCGAACTCCTTCTATAATGCGTAGAGAATACTCTCTCCCCAACAATAAGGGAACAGTTGCTCCAGGAAATACTACGGTATCTCTAATTGGTAAAACGGACCATTTTTGGGTCATGTCGAGAACGATAGTTTGCGTTTCCTTCAATTAGGCCACCTGTAAGTCTTCATTTGAACTTAATTTTTTCTTGTTTTTTTGAGTTTTCGTGTTTTTTATCCCAAACACTTTTCGGGCATAAGCAGCAGTAACCGTATAAGTTTTAGTATCTGTCCCCGGTAAATCAAACATTGGCTGCTGTAAAACCCTTTCCATCACCGAACGCAAGCCTCTAGCCCCAGTTTTGCGCTCTAAAGTTTGCTCAACTATGAGTTTTAAAGCCGCATCTTGGAACTTCAATTCTATATCGTCTAAAGCAAATAGCTCTTGGTATTGTTTTAGCAAAGCATTATTGGGCTTGGTTAGAATATCTAGCATAGCTTTTTCATCTAGCTCATCTAATCCCACAATCACAGGCAGACGACCTACCAATTCTGGTATCAATCCAAATTCTATTAAATCTTCAGCTTCGCATTGCCTGTATAAATCGCCAATGGACTGCTCTTTTTCAGAGCGCACATCGGCACCAAAACCTAGACCACTGCTGCTAATGCGACGAGCAATAACTTTCTCTAAACTTTCAAAAGCCCCACCACAAATAAAGAGAATATTTCTGGTATTTAGGTGTATAAGGTTTTGTTCGGGATGTTTGCGTCCACCTTTAGGAGAAATTGCTGCCACGGTGCCTTCGAGCAACTTCAGCAAGCCTTGTTGCACACCTTCGCCAGAGACATCGCGAGTTATGGAGGGATTGGCACTTTTGCGAGCCACTTTATCCACTTCATCTACGAAAACTATGCCTCTTTCTGCCTTTTTTACATCGTAATCGGCAGCTTGTAATAGGCGCACCAATATACTTTCCACATCTTCTCCCACATAGCCAGCTTCAGTCAGCACGGTAGAATCTGCGATGGTGAAAGGAACATCTATAAACTTAGCTAAAGTCTGCGCTAACAAAGTCTTACCCGAACCCGTGGGACCAATTAACAACATATTAGACTTATCAACTTCTACTTTAGCATCAGGCTTTTGCTTATGCACTCTTTTGTAATGATTGTAAACCGCCACAGCCAAGGCAGTTTTCGCATAATCTTGACCTATGACAAACTCATCTAAATGAGCGCGAATTTCTGCGGGCTTTGGCAGCGGTTTAGTATTTTGAGCTTCTGCGGCAGCCTCTTTAGAAACCTCATCTAATAAAATTGTGTTGCAAGTATAAACGCATTCGTTACAAATATTTGCCTGCGGGCCTGTGAGAATCTTTTTAACTTGTTCTGCGCCCTTCCCACAAAAAGAACAAGCTACTTTGGGATGATTTTTACCTTTGCGGTACATTATTCCCCCTTAAAAATTATTTTTTACGCGGCTCAAAAATCTCATCAATAATGCCAAAATCCAAGGCATCTTGAGCACTCATATAAAAGTCGCGATCGGTTTTTTCTCGCACATCTTCAATTTTACGGCCTGTATGATTAGCCACAATCTCGTTTAATTGTTCCCTAGTGCGCACTATTTCTTTGGCATGGATTTGAATATCCGAAGACTGTCCCGTGGCCGCACCCATGGGTTGATGCAACATAATGCGGGAATTTGGTAAAGCATAACGCTTTCCTTTGGTTCCAGCTCCTAAAAGCACCGCTGCCATGGAAATACATGATCCCACACAAATAGTTACCACATCGGGGCGTACATGTTGCATAGTATCGTATATGGCCATACCCGCTGTTACATAGCCTCCTGGGCTATTAATATAAAGTACTATATCTTTTTCAGGATTTTCGTATTCCAATAAAATCATCTGCGCCATAATGCTATTGGCCACTTGATCATTTATGGGATTTCCTAAAAAAATGATTCTTTCTTTTAGCAAACGCGAATAAATATCATAAGCGCGTTCACCTCTACCCGTATTTTCAATAATTGTTGGTATAATCATGGTATAAACCCTTAAACTTTAAGCGCCTACAATTAAATCTAATGCTTTTTGGATTTTTAAGTCCTCTCGTATATCAATAACGCGACCGCTTTGTCTTAATTGTGCTTTAAGAGTATTAAAATCTATGCCATAGGCGGTGGCCATTTCTTGTATTTGCTTATCCACATCATCTTGGGTGGGTTTTAACTTCTCTTGTTCCACAATAGAATCTAAAATGCGATATTTACGAATTTCTCGTTCTGCATTTGGACGCATTGCTTCAATTTGTTCTTCTGTGGGCTCTATTTCTTCGGCACCTTGAGCTTGTTGCTGCAGAGTATGGCTAACCCATTGTACAATTCTAGCTTCTGGCACATCAAAAGGATTCTTTTCTATTAAATAATCAATAGCTTCTTCTTGTACCTTGTTTTTTGCTTGTTGACTTTTGTGATTAGCTATGGTTTCTTCTAGTTGCTCATTTAGTTCTTTAAAAGACTTCATGCCTAATTTTTCTGCAAAAGCATCGTCCAGTTCTGGTAGAACCACTTCGCTAACACTATCTACCCGCACGGTAAAACTGGCAGTTTTACCTCGATAATATTCGTCTTTATGGTCAGCAGGGTAAGTAAAAAGAACTTCTTTCTCATCGCCTGCAGTCAAGCCAATCAACCCCTCATCAAATCCAGGAGTAGTGGAATCGCCAATTATGGCGCGAAACTGAGGATTTTCTGGTAAAGCACTTTCTTCACCATCAATAATAACCTTAAGGTACATCCCTTCTACAGAATCTCCTTTTTTTGCCTCTCTTTCCACTTTATTGTGTTCGGCATACATGTTTTGCATTTGATTAAGTTCATCGCTTACTTCAGTAGTGCTAATAATCACTTCCGGAACAATAAATCCTGTGTCAGTGTAACCTTCGACTTTAATTTCAGGATCTACTTCTACTATTAATTTAAAAGTAATATCATTTTCTTTGTCATCTTTAAAGTCTTCCATTTTGCCAGGTGCCACTGGAGTAATATCCGCTTCGCTTAACTCTTTTTGCAATTCAGAGTTGATAACAGCATCTATAACTTCGTTGCGAATAGATTCACCAAAACGCTGTATAACTACATTGCGTGGAACTTTTCCTGGCCTAAAGCCTTTAAGATGAATTTCTTTACGATACTCCGAAACTTTCTTATTAAAAGCTTCGCTTACGACTTCTTGGGGAATGGACACCTCAAGGGTGCGCACTGTAGAACTAGTTTCTTGAATAACAACGCTCAAAATGAAACTCCATTGAATTAGCTTAATGCGAAAGGAGGGAGTTGAACCCTCACGCCAAAGGCGCCAGATCCTAAGTCTGGTGCGTCTGCCAATTCCGCCACTTTCGCAGTTTGGACAAAGATATAAATTTTATCCAATTTTGCGATATAGGTTTACATTTATATTATGAATTCTACAAAAATTAGCGCTGGTATTGTAACTTACAACAGCAAAAAGCACTTAAAATCATGTTTAACCAGTCTGGCTAAGCAAAAACACCCCCTTTCTCAAATCATTATTTTTGACAACAATAGCCCTGATTTTAAATATGATGAGTTTAAAAACATTGTAGATTCCATACCCGAACTTCCGGTCACAGAAATAATTTCTTCGCCCCAAAATATCGGTTTTGGCTCTGCTCATAACAAAATCTTATCAAAAATAGATGGCAATTTTTACTTAATGCTTAACCCCGATGTGGTTTTAGAAGAAGATTTTCTCTTAGAAGCCATAAATTCTTTTACTAAAAACCCAGAAATTTCTGCTTTAAACGCGCAGATTTTATATTCCCAATACGAAAAACCTACAATTTACTCCACTGGTCACACTTTGTTTAAAGAACGCCGTTTTGAAGATATTGGCATTGGAACTCCTGCTTCTGAACATCAAAAATCTCGCATGGTTTTAGGTTTTAACGGCGCTTGTCCTGTAATTAAAACTAAAGCCTTGAAAGATGTTAGCTACCCCGAAGGTCCTTTTGATAAAGCTTATTTTTTGTATGGCGAAGATGACGATTTAAATTGGCGCATGGCTCTAGCTGGACATTTAACCATTTACGAACCTAAATGTTTAGCGCATCACATTGCAGGAGCTTCTGGAGCGCATAAAAACCCCATAGCCAGGCGTAGTGCTCTATACAATAGGTGGCTTACTATTGTAAAGAACGATAAACTTCTTTTTTTCTGCTTAGATTTACCTTTTATTATCGGTGGGGAATTGTTTTACATATTAATACGAACTATTAAAAAACCTTCTTTTTTACCTGATTATTTTATTTCCATAGTTAAGTTTTTTACCCTTTTGCCCCATGCTCTAAAACGCAGAAGGATCACCCCTATACGTTTAAATCGCGCTACAGAAAGACAACTTTTTGAGAAAAATTATTTCACTCGTTTCACCACTGTTTTCAAAAGGTCTTTTTTAAAATCAAAGCACAAATCTATTTGGAACCATTAGCATATATTTTGTTAAGTTTGCACTAAGCTCAAAACCCTTAACGCTTTGGAGGCATTTATGAGCCAAGCTAATCCTCTTTTAGTGCCTGAACTTCGTGAAATGCTCGATACCAACGATGTGGAAAACATCAAACTATTTTGCGAAGCCGAACATCCTGCCATAATTGCTGATTTTCTCTCTGCTTTAGAACCTGTAGAAATATTTGAAATTTTAAAACACACCAACTTACAACTTCAAGCAAAAATAATAAGCCATTTAACAGAAGATACTCAAGTAGCTGTAGTAGAAATCATGGGCAAATTGGAAATTGCCAAACTATTAGGTGAAATGGCACACGATGACAGGGCTGACATTTTTAAACAGCTTTCTAAAAAACTACAAAACTTGATTTTACCTGCATTGGCCCAAGCTGAACGAGAAGACATTCGCCGATTGGCATCTTATGAAGAAGGCACCGCAGGCGCAGTAATGACCTCAGATTATGCTACTTTGGCTTTGCATTTAACCACTTCCGAAGCTGTGGAAGTATTGCGCCAAGTAGCCCCTGACAAAGAAACTATTTATTACACATATATTTTAGACGATAACCGCAAACTTTTGGGAATGGTTTCCCTAAAAGACATTATTGTCGCCACCAAAGACACGCCTTTAAGCGAGATTATCGAAACTGATATAGCCTATGCCATGGTTTCAGATCACCAAGAAGATGTGGCCCATAAAATGCGAAAGTATGATATCATCGCTTTGCCTGTTTTAAATGAAGACGAAAGCATGGTGGGAATCATAACTTTTGACGATATTGAAGATGTTATAGTAGAAGAAGCCACCATTGACTTTCACAGTTTAGGAGCAATTTCACAACCCACCGACGGAGAACTTAGCGGTATTGATATGCGCGACACCAGTATTTTATTGATGGTGCGCAAGCGTCTGCCTTGGTTGTTGATTTTGGTCTTTGTCAATATTATTTCCGGAGCTGGCATAGCCCATTTTGAATCCACCATCCAAGCCGTAGTAGCCCTAGTGTTCTTTCTACCATTACTAATTGATAGCGGCGGCAACGCCGGAAGCCAATCTTCAACTTTAATGGTGCGCGCTTTGGCCACAGGGCAAGCAAAAATGTCTGATTGGCTTTATTTATTGACCAAAGAAGTTTTAGTGGCAAGTATTTTAGGTCTAGGCATGGGTTTAGCAGCTTCTGTACTTGGATTTTGGCGTGGCGGACCAGAAATAGCACTTATTGTTTCTCTTACCATGGCCTGCATAGTGGTGTTTGGCAGCTTGGTGGGCATGTCCCTCCCTTTCCTTCTCAATAAACTTAAACTCGACCCTGCCACAGCAAGCGCCCCTTTAATAACCTCTCTGGCAGATATTGGTGGTATTCTAATTTATTTTAATATCGCCACTTACTTTTTAAAAGATAAAATTGGCTAAGTTTACTGCTCATCAATAAAGGTTAACAATTTATCAATCCACTCCAATTGATTGTCATATCCTATAAGCCGCCAAGCTTTGCCGTAGGAATCAAACACTATTAATATTGGTACAAAACCGGTGCCAAATAAGTCAGAAAACACCCAAGTAACATCCCTATAAATTGGAATCTCCACTTGACTTTCACTCAAATAGGCATCTAAATTTCCCAATGGACTTGTAGCAGTTACAATGCCTAAAATCTCTACATGGCGATTAAACTTCTTATGCTCACCTCCGTCCATATATGCTTTAATATCTTTGAGAATCTTTATACATGGTTCACCAGGTGCTTTAAAGAAAACTACGAAAGTTAAAGAATCGTTCCAATCGGCGAATTCAGCTTTAGTATTTGCATACAGCTCTGCATTATACACCCCATGAAATGAACCTTCAAAATCACCTAATTTAATTTCGTGAAAATAAGGAGCTAAATCTTCTGGAAGGTTTATTGCTATAATCTCTTCCTTTTTTTCTTCATCATCATCTTGTTCACTTTGTGAGCTAGATGAAGGCTTCCCAAGATTAATGGGCGGAATATTGGTTGTTGTGGATGAACTCGATTTAGTCGTAGCGGAAGAATAACTCTGGGAATTATCGTCTTGCGATTCATTTTCAGTGATAAGACACGAACTCAAAATGAATAAACTCAAAAACATCCAAATTAGCAATGCTCTATAATCTTTAATTTTCCTATTACACATATTCAACTCAATTAGTTACTTTATATTATAATAATACATGATATATCATTTTTTAGCAATTTTTTTGTTTCTTCTTAACACATTGGTGTATAGCCAAAAAGTTGATTCTATACAATTAATCAATAAGCGCTTTGCTGAAGAGCAAGATTTTTTTGCTGTTATGGCCCTTGATTCCTATTTGGACAATAAAAGCGACCTTAATTTAGAGTTTTGGCGAATTTGGGGTGATATAAGTACAGAAAACTTAATCGGAGCCGAAAAACACTTACATGAAATCAGTGAAAAGTTCAAAATACAGTTAAAAGAAAATCCTTGTGATTATAGTCGTTTTTTGCTTTTAGAAGGTTTAAATCTCTTTTATAAGCAGCAAGCCCAACTTGTTAATATAGAACAAATTTCTGATAAAAAAATCCGCAATAACTTAAAGAAAATCCATAATTCTAAATGCTTTTATGCTGAAGATCTGAAGCTTTTACACTTCTTAAAAAATTTCAACAAATCTCGTTGGCATAAAAACCACCATGGAAAAATTAGCACAAGCTCGGGTTATAGCACTAACCCGCTCCGAGATGAAGATAATTTACAACAAAGTGATGCCAAGGCATTTCAAGAGTTTTCTGCTTACTAT
Source organism: Fibrobacter sp. (assembly GCA_012511955.1). Lineage (GTDB taxonomy): Bacteria > Fibrobacterota > Fibrobacteria > Fibrobacterales > Fibrobacteraceae > JAAZFC01. The sequence continues at coordinate 47,010 of JAAZFC010000035.1, forward strand.
TCTTACACGCCATGGCTAAGTCACCCAATCTCTCCTTATCTCAACATTTCAACAAACTATTCACATTTTTACCCCAAGGCGCACAACTTACTACATAAAGGCAATATTCAAACCCAAGTTGGAAGCTTCTATGATTTCACTAATCTAAGCTTAGACTTTAGACTTTTGGGAAGTTTATTTTTACAAGCTGACACTCTTTTTCCAAACCAAAGCATTGCCCAAGAGCTTAAATCAGTGCAGTTATCTATATCTTTTATGAATAAATTAAACTTTAGAATAACCCCAGGGCAACGGTTATTTCGAGAAAAAAAACATTCTCGTAATAAAGTGAAAATTGAAGCGTTTCTTTATGATGCGCTAACTGAAAAGTTACTGCTTTCTGTAGGTGGTGGCTATGCCAATTACAACACAAATGATTCTTGGTATAACTTTACAGCTCAACAAGTTAACATATCTGTATTTTACAACTTAGGGACCAAATTGGAGTTAATGAGTCTTATTAATTTAAGTCACCGCAAATTTCCCTAAGAATCAGGCATAGAAAGGCATGATTGGATAATAAATTGGCATAATATCTTCAATATTAAACTAAGTGATTACTTTAATGTTTCCCTCAATTACAACTTTTTCAACCATAAAATTGAAAATTATAAGGTTTCTGAATTTAGTTTAAATGAAAACATACACTTAACCGATCATGTTTTGTCCATAAACTTTGAATATCAACCTAAGCTATATATAAACCATTCCGAACAATACAGGGATAATTATGAGTACGCACCGCCATGGAGCGTAAAAAACTCTTTTAAAAACCAAAGTAATTTAGATGAAGTTTTGGATAAGTTTGAGTCTAAAATACAACAACAAGAGACCCAAATTCAAGGGCGTGGGGGCGGCTGTAAAGAATAAAAGCCACGCCTAGGCGTGGCTTCATTATAACTTTATGTATTACTCTGAAGTTTTTTCTTCAGTATTCTCAGTTTCTTCTACAGCTTCTGTGCTTTCAGCATCATCTTTGCCAGTTTCAATAGCTGTAGCTTCTTCGGGAGTTTCAGCTTCTGCAACCACATCTTCCTCTTTAACTTCTTCCACAGCTTCACTTCCGACAATATCGATTTTTTTATTAGAAGTATTTTCAGATTTTTGTGGGGCTTTGTTTTTTTCAACAACGGTATCTTCTACTAAACCAATTAACGCCATTTCAGCGTTATCGCCTTTGCGTGCAGGTCCCAACTTCATTATACGAGTATATCCACCTTGTCGGTCAGCATATCTTGGACCGATAACATCAAATAATTCTCGTAAAACTTCGGGATCTTTGACAAACTTAGCAGCTTGACGACGAGCAGCCAAATCACCTTTTTTTGCATAGGTAATCAAACGCTCTACATGGGGACGAACAATTTTAGCTTTAGTTAATGTTGTTTTAACTTGTCTATCTATGGTCTCTTCGGCCAATCCTTGACGCAATATCGAGGTTGCCATATTATTAATTATAGACTTTTTGTGCTTTGCATTAGCACCTAGCTTTTTTGTTTTGACTCTATGTCTCATTTTTATTGATCCTTAATAAATTCATCAATATCCATACCAAAGCCTAAGCCCATGGAAGTCAACACCTCTGTTAATTCTACCAGAGATTTGCGACCAAAGTTTTTGTACTTTAGCATATCAGTTTCTTTATTTTGAACTAAATCAGCGATTGTGTGTATATTAGCCATTCTCATACAGTTGCTTGAACGCACAGATAATTCTAGTTCATCTACACGCATGCGCAATAAATTAGAAATCCTTTGTCTTTCTTCATCTTGAGCAGTTTCTTCAGGAGATTCTAACTCACCTTCAAAGTTGATAAACATTTCCAAATGATCAACTAAAAGTTTTGAAGCATAGGCCAAAGCATCTTCAGGGTCGATGCTTCCATCAGTATTAATTTCTAAAGTGAGCTTGTTAAAATCAGTTCTTTGTCCAACTCGTGTATCAACAACTTTAACAGCTACATTTTCCACTGGACTAAAGTTAGCATCAATATAGATTACACCGATAGGTGCATCTTCTTCTTTTAACTCATCAGCTAAGACATAACCTCTTCCTGAGTTAACACCAATCTCTATGCTTAAAGAAGAACCAGCGTTTAAGGTAGCTATATGCAAGTCAGGATTTAGAATAACCAAATTGGGATTGGTTTCGATATCACCAGCAGTTACTTTACCTTCTCCAGATACATCTAATTGTAAAATTTCAGGATTATCGCTTAGCATTTTTACCCTTAAAGCCTTAAGGTTTAGGATAATATCAGCTACATCTTCTTTAATCCCAGGTATGGTAGAGTATTCATGGGAAACTCCATCAAAACGAGCTGAAACAACAGCAGCACCTTGTAGAGATGAAAGCAGAACACGTCTTAAGGAATTACCTAAAGTAATCCCCCAACCTCGTTCTAAAGCTTCTATTTCAAATTTTGCATAACGCCCATCTTCGGAAAATTCAACTTTTTCGAAGGTTTTAGGCATTTGAAGGGACTTCCACATCATAGTTCTATCCTCTAATTAAATTCTTCTCTTCTTCTTAGGACGGCAGCCATTATGAGCGATTCCAGTTACATCGCGAATGGTTAACACATCTAAACCAGCAGCTTTTAAGGCCCGCACTGCAGACTCTCTACCGGCACCTGCACCACAAACTCTAACATCAACTTTACGCATTCCTAATTCGTAAGCTTTCACAGCTGAACTTTCAGATGCGAGTTGGGCTGCAAAAGGAGTGCTTTTACGAGATCCTTTAAAGCCTACATTACCTGCAGAACTCCAAGAAACAACGCCTCCACGAGTATCTGTTATGGTTACAATAGTGTTATTAAAAGTAGCGTTTACATGAGCTATACCATGTATATCAGCTCGTTTTCTGCCTTTTCTAATTTTGATTTCTTCGCCGCTTTCACTTGCGGGAGTTTCTGTTATTACTTCATTATCAGCCACAGACTATTCTCCTAATTCCTTTTGTTAGCAACAGTTTTCTTAGGTCCTTTGCGAGTGCGAGCATTAGTGCGAGTCCGCTGTCCATGCACTGGCAAATTGCGCCTATGACGCAAACCACGATAAGAATTTATATCAGTTAAACGCTTTATGTCTTGAGTTTTTATTGCGCGCAACTGACCTTCTACAGCATATTCTTCTTCAAGAATTCTGCGAATTTTACCTTGCTCTTCTTCGGTAAGATCAGAAACTTTTTTGTTCAAATCAATTTCTAACTTTTCACAAATAGTGCGAGAGGTATAAAGTCCTACGCCATAAATAGCTGTTAAGCCATACTCTACTGTTTTATTTTTGGGTAAATCTACACCAGCAATTCGTGCCATATTAACTCCTATCCCTGTTTTTGTTTATGACGAGGGTTTTTTTCACAAATTACACGCAAAACGCCTTTTCTGCGTATAATCTTACAGCTTTCACAGCGTGCTTTAATAGATGCTTTTACTTTCATGTCCGAACCTTCTATTTATACCTATAAGTTATGCGACCGCGAGCCAAATCATAAGGCGAAACTTCAACTAAAACTTTATCATTAGGTAAAATTCGAATAAAATGACGTCTCATTTTACCAGATATATGCGCTAAAATTTCGTGGCCATTTTCCAATTCAACTTTAAACATTGCGTTTGGCAACGCTTCTCTTACCACACCTTCTACTTGGATTCCTTCTTCTTTTGACATTATGAAGCATTCCTTCCGCGTAAGCGACCATGTTTCAAAAAACCATCATAGTTTTTTGTATGAAGTTGTGACTCAATTTGGCGAAGCGTATCAAGAGCTACACCAACGACGATTAGTACAGATGTACCACCTAAATAAAAACTCATATTTAAATATTCTTTCAAATGTAATGGAACTACACTAATCAAAGCTAGAAAAATAGCTCCTGGAAGTGTAATTCTCGTTAATATATGATCAATGTATTCAGCTGTTTTGCGGCCAGGTCTTATTCCAGGAATAAATCCCCCAGACTTCTTCAAATTATCAGCTATATCGTTTGGATTATATTGTATAGCTGTATAAAAATATGTGAAGAAAATTATCAACAGTGCAAAAATAATTGAATACGAAATGTGCCCTGGTAAAAATGCTATTGCAAATGATTGTACCCAAGAAATATTGGGAATCCAAGATCCAATCATCGCTGGAATGAACATAATGGAAGATGCAAAAATCACAGGAATAACACCTGCAGTGTTAACTTTAAAGGGCAAATAACTAGATTGAGCTCCCATCACTTTTCTTCCCACCACTCGGCGGGGACTTTGTAAGGGAATCCTACGCGTGGCTTGTTCCATAAACACTATAAAAGTAACTATAGCAAGCACTACTGCTATGATAATCACTTCAGTCATTAAAGGGTTGTTACCCGCTCTAAACTGCTCAAATTCATGAATAATTGCTCTAGGTAAATTAGAAACAATACCTGCAAAAATAATCAAAGATATTCCGTTGCCCACCCCTCTAGCCGTAATTTGCTCACCCATATACATAATAAAAATGGTTCCAGTCGTCATGGTTAAGGTTGTTAGCACCTTAAAGCCAAAGTTACCCCATCCATCGCCAGAGGCAAAAGAATCAAGTAATACAGAAACCCCTTGCATACCAGCATAATTTATACGAATGCTAGACAACCAAACAGCAATTCCCCAAGATTGGATAATTGCTAAAACTACGGTGAAATATCTTGTCCACTGATTTAACTTGGCTCTGCCTTCTGCTCCTTCTTTTTGAAGCATCTGAATAGTGGGCACAACTGATCCTAAAAGCTGAATAGCGATACTTGCTGATATATAGGGCATTATACCAAGTGCAAAAATAGTTGCCTTAGCAAAAGCACCACCTGTAAAAGAGTCATACAAGCCGAATAAGTTGTCTTTATTGTGGGCAAAGAAACTTGCCAAACGCTGGGGGTCAATACCAGGAACGGTAATATGGCCACCGACTCTATAAAGCACCAGAATTCCTAAAGTAAAAAGTATTTTTTTCCTTAAGTCTTCAATGCGTAGAGCATTTGAAAAAGCGTTTAATGTCTTCTTGATTGTTTCCATTAGACGATTTCTACCTTTCCTCCAGCAGCTTCAATAGCCTTGCGGGCGGTATCACTGATTGCGGAAACCTTTAAAGTAATAGGCTTAGATATGGAGCCATAAGCTAAGACTTTTACAGGTTTATCAATGCGTTTAATACAACCATTATCGAACAAAACAATTGGATCAATAACATCGGCAGAAAGATTTTCTAATTTTTTGAGATTAACAATCTGCATTTCGTTTTGAACATTACTGCTAAAACCTCTCTTGGGAAGTCTCCTTTGAATGGGAGTTTGTCCACCTTCAAAAGCCACTCTGCCTTTTTTAGCGCTTTTTCTTGCACCAGCGCCTTTTTGGCCACGACCAGCTGTAGTTCCCCAACCAGAGCCAATTCCTCGCCCTACTCTTTTTGATTTTGCTACACCTGTTTTTCCAGGTCTAAATTCATTTAAGCGCATATCAAATTTCCTCAACTTTCACTAAATGCCTAACTTTAGACAACATACCGTTAATGGCAGGATTAAGTGTGTGTTCTACTGATTTACCAATTTTGCCATGTAAGCCCAAAGCTGCCAGACTCTTCCTGTGTTCAGGGAGAATGCGAATACTACTTATAACCTGTGTTATGCGAACTTTATTTTTCATATTAACACCTATTCAATCTCACCACTCTTAGTGGACGATTCTACAGATTTTTCTTTTGTTTCTTCTGTTGCTAAAGATTCGTTTTTAGACTCTTCTTTGTTTTCAACAACTTTTTCTACAGCTTCTTCAGGGACCTTCTCAGCAACTTTCTCAGTGACTTTATCAGCTACTTTTTCAGGCGCATTTTGTGCAAAGCCCACATTACCTCTAAGAGCAGCAAACTCTTGCTGATTTCTTTGAGATGTTAAGCCTTTAATACAAGCTCTTACCACTGTAAGCGGATTAGTTGAACCATACACTTTAGTTAAAATGTTGTTAATCCCTGCTAATTCCAAAACTGCACGAGCTGCTGCTCCAGCAATTACACCTGTTCCAGGGGCAGCTGGCAAAAGCAACATTTTCGTAGCACCAAATTTAATAATAATGTCGTGCGGAATAGTTCCATCTTGCACATGCACTTCTATTAAATTTCGATGGGCAGCTTCGCCTGCTTTTCGTATAGCTTCAGCAACTTCTTTAGCTTTACCAAGCCCCATACCGATTTTACCGTTTTTATTACCAACAACTACCAAAGCAGCAAAGGAAAATCTACGGCCACCTTTTACCACTTTAGCACAGCGATTAACATTAACCACTCTTTCTTCAAACTCTGTAACTTGAGCTTCGCGTTCCAACATAAACCTCTGGATTAGAATTGCAGACCAGCTTGGCGCGCACCTTCAGCAAATGCTTTGACGCGTCCGTGAAAAATATGACCACCGCGGTCGAATACCACAGAATTAACTTGTTTTTCTTTCGCAACTTCGGCAACTAGTTCACCTAATTTACGACTTTGCTCTACTTTATTAAGGTCTCCAAATTTGGTTTGGAAATCCTTAGAGCTAGTAGAAATTTGACCTATGGATTTATTATTTTGATCATCCACTATTTGAACAATCATGTGTTTTAGCGTACGGCGTACGCATAGACGAGGGAGCTCAGCAGTACCGGATATGTTTTTTCGTATCCTGTTATGACGAGCATTCCTAGCTTTAAGTCTTTTCTTTGCAATGTCAGTCATTTCTTACCTTTTATTAACCAGTTTTCTTACCTTGTTTGCGACGCACAACTTCACCTTCATAACGAATACCCTTGCCTTTGTAAGGTTCTGGACGACGCCATTGACGAATTTCAGCTGCAGCTTGACCTACTTTCTGTTTATCATTTCCTTCAACGATTATTTTAAGCTGGCCATCTGCCTTTAGTGTTACCCCTTCAGGTGGTGAATACACCACGGGGTGAGAAAAGCCCAAAATCAAATTAAGATCAGGACCCTTTTGTTCTACTCTATAGCCTACTCCTACGATTTCAAGCACTATCCGATAACCTTCACTAACTCCGGTTATTAAATTAGAAATGATCGCAGTGGTTGTTCCATGAATAGAACGAGTAAACTTCTCATCATTTGAACGGTCAACAACTATGGTATTCCCATCTTGTTTAACTGTTAAATTCTCATGTACCTCATGGTTTAATTTACCTTTGGGGCCTTCAGCAATTAAATTTTGGCCATTAATGGTAACTTTTACACCTTCAGGTATTTGAACTGGGTTTTTACCTATACGAGACATAGCTACCTCACCAAACCTTGCACAATACTTCACCACCCACATTTTGTTGACGAGCCTCATGATCAGTCATCACGCCTTGGGGGGTTGAAAGAATTGCAAAACCTAAACCGCTTCGCACTCTAGGGAGCTTTACGGCAGAAACATATTGACGCAAACCAGGACGGCTAAAACGAACTAATCCTTGAATAGCTGGTTCACCGTTAGTGTAACGCAATAGTATTTTTATGATACCTTGCTTATTGTCATCTACTACAACAAATTTTTTAACAAAACCTTTTTCCATTAATACGCGAGCTATTTCACATTTTACTCCAGAGGAAGGTACATCTACCACTGGTTTTTTTGCCATGGAAGCGTTTCTAATGCGAGTTAGCATATCTGCGATGGGATCACTTAACGCCATTTTTAATACTCCTTACCAAGACGACTTGGTGATACCGGGAATTTCACCAGCTAAAGCCATTTCACGAAAACAAATACGACATAGGCCGAAATCTCTCATAAATCCATGCGCTCTTCCACATCTGCGACAACGATTGTGAGCTCTAACTGCATATTTTGGTGTCCTCTTGGACTTTTCTATCATTCTTCTACTAGCCATAATATCCTCACTTCCTAAAAGGCATTCCTAAGCCTTCGAGAAGGGCGCGACCCTCTTCATCATTTTTTGCGGAAGTTACAAAACTTATATCCATACCAAAGTTATAGTTTACTTTATCAATTTCAATTTCAACAAAAACGGTTTGTTCCTTAAGACCCATGGTATAATTACCACGACCATCAAAACCCCGACGAGGTATTCCTCTAAAATCTCGTACCCTTGGTAAACTTATATTTATTAAGCGATATAAGAAATCCCACATTCTGTCTCCGGTAAGCGTAACTTTACAGCCCACCCCCATACCTTCGCGCAATTTAAAGTTTGAAATTGCGTTTTTAGCACGAGTTACCACAGCTTGTTGTCCACTAATTTTTGTTAAAGTTTCTACAGCTTCTTCAAGGATTCTACGATTTCCTACTGCTTCTCCCACACCCATATTAAGAACTATCTTATTGAGGCGTGGCACTTGCATTGCGTTGTTTAAACCTAATTCTTTTTGAAGTTTAGGTACAACTGTTTCATTGTAATATTCTTTTAAGTTCATTACTATATCCTTAGTCCAATACAGCGCCGCTTTTCACGCTTACCCTTACACTGGGCTTGCCGGGCTCTCTTTGTCGGCGAATTCTTGTGGTTTCGCCTGTTTTTGAATCCACTAACATTACATTAGACACTGCTATAGGCATTTCTTTATTGACTATTCCCCCCGTTTGATTAGTGGGACTAGGTTTTTCGCGTCTATTTTTAATGTTTACTCCAGACACTATAACAGATTTAGTTTTAGGATAAACCTTAATGACTGTTCCTGTTTTATTTTTATCAACGCCTGTTATAACTTTTACTGTGTCGTTCTTTTTAATATTCATTACAACACCTCAGGAGCTAAAGAGATAATTTTCATATAGCTACGATCGCGTAATTCACGAGCTACAGGACCAAAAATGCGAGTACCACGGGGTTCACGGTTATTGTTGATTATAACTACTGCATTATCAGAAAAGCGAATATAAGAACCGTCTTTACGGTTTATTTCTTTTTTTGTTCGTACCACAACAGCGCGAACGACTGAGCCTTTTTTCACTTTACTTTGCGGAATCGCATCTTTTACAGTTACAACAATTTCATCGCCAATGCTAGCATAACGGCGCCTTGTTCCACCAAGTACCCGGATGCAGGCTACCTCTCTGGCACCGCTGTTATCAGCTACAACTAATCTACTTTCTGATTGAATCATAAAGCCTTACTCCAAGTATTATTTCTTCTTTTTAATTATGCGAACCAAACGCCAGCGTTTAGTTGCAGATAAAGGTCTAGTTTCCATAATTTCAACAAAATCACCTTTTTCAGCTTCATTATTTTCATCATGAGCTTTCAATTTAGTGGTTTTTGTCAAAATCTTATTATAAATGGGATGTCTTTTACGACTTTCCACAGTCACAGTTATGGTTTTTTCCATAGCATCGCTAAAAACCATTCCTTGTCTGACTTTTCGTAGATTCCTATCCATAAAAACAACTCCTATGAGGCTTTCTCAGCCTTAGCCCTTTCTGTAATAATCGTCTTAATGCGGGCAATTTCTTTGCGGGCCTTACGCAATGCAGACGGATTTTCTAAATGACCAGTTTTTGCAGTGAAACGATCATCAAACAATGATAATTCAAGCTCTGCTTGCTTGCTCAATAGTTGCTCGTCAGTCAACTCTCTCAGCTCTTTCGCTTTCATTAGATCTCCGAAGCCTCAATAATTTTAACATTCAAAGGTAGCTTTTGCGACGCGATTCTTAAAGCCTCAGCTGCTAAATCTTTGTCAACACCACCTATTTCAAATAAAATTCTGCCAGGTTTTACCACAGCAACCCAAAACTCTGGATTACCTTTTCCTTTACCCATTCTTGTTTCAGCAGGTTTTTTGGATACCGGTTTGTCTGGAAATATGCGAATCCACACACGACCGCCTCGTCGAATCTTGCGGGTCATGGCAATACGCGCAGCTTCTATTTGTCTAGAAGTTATCCAACATCTTTCAGTTGCTTGAATACCCATATCACCAAAAGCAATATAATTGCCGCGTTCAGCTTTGCCTTTCATGCGGCCAGTCATCATTTTTCTGTGTTTTGTTTTTCTTGGACTCAGCATAATTAAACCTTTAAATTTTGATGGGCCGCAATGGCTTCTTTACCAATAACTTCACCATGCATAATCCAAACTTTTACACCTATAGAACCATATACGGTATCTGCGGTGGCTGTAGCATAGTCAATATTAGCCCTTAAAGTGTGCAGAGGTACACGACCTTCAGAATATTTTTCTGAACGAGCAATTTCAGCTCCGCCTAAGCGTCCACCCACTTGCACCTTAATACCTTCAACTCCCAAACGCATTGCAGTAGAAATTGCTCTTTTCATGGCACGACGATAAGAAATTCTTTTTTCTAACTGTCTAGCAATGTTTTCAGCAACTAATTTTGCATCAGTTTCTGGTCGTTTGATCTCAATAATATTTATGTAAATATCCTTGCCGGTAAGAACTTGCAATTCTCTTTTTAATCTTTCAACTTCTTCACCTTTTTTACCAATTACAATGCCTGGTCTTGCAGTGTGAATGTTTACATTAACTTTTTTTACAGTTCGCTCAATTCCAACTTTTGAAACGCTAGCTCTTTCAAAGCGTTTCGCTAAATAACGCCTTAAAACTATATCTTCATATAGTAAATCAGCAAACTTATCTTCTGCGTACCACTTGGAACTCCAAGTATTGATAACGCCTAGACGCAAACCGTATGGATGTGTTTTCTGTCCCATTAATACTCCATTAGTCCGAAACAACGATGGTTAAGTGTGACATGGGCTTTTCAATGCGGAAAGCTCTACCTTGTGCCCTAGGCCTAATGCGCTTCATTTTTGGGCCGCCATCAACTTTAATTGTTTTAATTACCAGTGATTCTAATCCAACACCAGCGCCTTCTTCTGTGTTGCGTAAATTTGCCACAGCAGATTTTAAAGTGTTTTCAATAATTGCGGCTCCTTTTTTGCGCGAACGCAAAATTACTAGGATCGCAAATGCCTCTTCTACTGATTTATTACGTAACAAATCAGCAACTTGGCGAAGTTTTCTTTCACCGTATCTGATATTACGAGTTATTGCTACAGCTTCCATTACCTTCTACCTCCGGCCATTTCACTTTTGCGGTGGCCGCGGAAAAGTCTAGTAGGTGCAAATTCGCCGAGCTTATGCCCTACCATATTTTCAGTAACATACACAGGAATAAATTGTTTTCCGTTGTACACTGAAAAAGTCAAACCAACAAAATCTGGTACGATTGTAGAACGACGAGACCATGTTTTAATTGCTTGCTTTTTTTCAGACTTTTGCATTTCTCTTGCTTTCACTAAAACATGTGTATCAACAAAAGCACCTTTTTTCAAAGATCTAGCCATCTATTTAGCCCTCTTTTTGGTGCGGCGTCTAACAATCATATTGTCAGTAGCCTTATTATTACGAGTTTTCTTCCCTTTGGCACATTTACCCCATGGTGAAACTGGATGTCTACCACCTGCTGTTTTACCTTCACCACCACCAAGGGGGTGATCTACTGGGTTCATAACAACTCCGCGCACAGAAGGTCTTTTACCTAACCAACGACTGCGCCCAGCAGAGCCAGAAACTACATTCAAATGTTCACTATTACTAACCTTACCGATAGTAGCAGTACAATCTTCTAAAATTCTACGAATTTCACCAGATGGCATGCGCACTTGCACATATCGACCATCTTTAGCTAAGAGTTCTGCGCCGCAACCCGCACTTCGTGCCACTTGACCACCTTTCCCGGGCTTGAGTTCGATATTATAAATCTCTGTATTTTGAGGAATATCTCGGAGTGGTAAAGTGTTTCCGACAGATAAGCTAGAATCACTACCTGACTGAATAATCGAACCTACTTTAATACCTTCAGGTGCTAAAATATAAGCTCTTTTTCCATTATCAAGCTTAACCAAAGCTATGCGAGCTGTGCGATTTGGATCATATTCTATGGTTTCAACCACAGCAGATCCGGCCCAACTTCTTTTGAAGTCAATCATTCTATAAAGTTTCTTATGCCCACCACCACGGCGGCGAACTGTTATAACTCCACGATGATTGCGACCAGAACTTCTCTTAATACCTTTAGTCAAAGGTTTATAAGGTTTCTGTTCGGTTATACCTTCGCTAGAAACAATTTGTTTAAAGCGCAAAGTAGGAGTAACTGGTTTAAATTTTTTCATTGCCATTGTCAAATACCTTCAAACTCAGAAATTCTTTGCCCAGGAATCAACTTAACATAAGCTTTTTTCCAATTGGGTTTTTTACCAGGGATTAAGCGTACTCTTTTAATCTTTCCTCGCACTATAATTGTGCGCACTGAATCAACCTCTACCCCAAAGCGAGATTCAATGGCTTCCCGTATTTCTTGTTTATTAGCATCCATTGCCACTTTAAAAGCATATTGGTAAGCACCAGTTCTTGGGTCAACCATATTTCTCGTTGTGCTTTCTGTGATATGGGGTTCTATAATTACACGATGAAGAGCTTTCATTGTGCTCCTCCTGTCAAGGCATCCAGTGCAATTTTTGACATAACAACATTTCCAGCGCGAATTAACTCGTAAGTGTTCGCATCAGAAACACGCATGGTACGAATCCATGGAATATTCCGAGCAGAAAGTGTTAAATTATCTTCGCCTGGTGCCACTAAAAATAAAGTGTTACGCTCCTCTAAACCTGCAGTTTGCACCACTTCGAGCAATTCTTTGGTTTTAGGAGCTTTCAAACTTAAATCTTCGAAAACCACAATTTGATTTTCTTTCGCTTTAACAGTTAATGCACTCAAGAAAGCCTTTCTTTTAACTTTTTTATTCACCTTTTGAATATGATCTCTCATTTTCGGACCATGGGCTTTGTTACCGCGAACCCAAATAGGAGATGTGTTTGATCCAGCACGAGCTCTACCAGATCCTTTTTGACGCCATGGTTTAGCTGTACTACCAGAAACTTGCGAACGAGTTTTAGTAACAGAAGTTCCTTGACGACTGTTTGAGCGAATAGCTTTGATATCTAAGTACATGCAAGCTTCACTTACTTCCACATTGAAATAAGATTCAGGAAGATTAATATCTTCTTTAAACTCGCCTGTTTGCGCATACAATTTAGCAGTGACCATTAACTTTTCCTCACTACAATAATACCGTTTTTAGGCCCAGGAACAGCTCCTTTTAAGAAAACCAGATTCCTTTCGCCATCAACTTTAACCACTTGAAGGTTTTTCACGGTAGTTTTTTTATTTCCATACTGACCAGGCCCCTTTTTACCGGGAAAAACCCGAGCAGGGTAAGAGTTAGCACCTATCGAACCTGGTTTGCGAATATTATGGGTTCCATGACTTTGGGGTCCCATCGCAAAATTATGTCTGCGAATGGTTCCTGAGAAACCACGACCTTTGGAAACGCCAGAAACATCCACCAACTCATCATCAGACAATATGTCGGCAGCTCCAAACTCTTTTCCTACAGGCCACTGGGCTAAATCCTCAGCAGCAAACTCTAGTAAATGTTGTTTGGCACCAACGCCTGATTTTTTAAAGTTGCCTAGTTCAGCTTTATTTGCGCGAAACTCTTTTTTATCGCCAAAACCCACTTGCACAGCTTCATAGCCATCATTATCTAAGGTTTTGTGACGAATTACCACGCATGGACCAGCCGCGAGCACCGTAACAGGCACTCGTTCACCTTCATCAGTGAACACTTGGGTCATACCTAATTTTTTAGCCAAAATTCCGTTCATTACTACACCTTAATTTCAACTTCAACACCTGCAGGCAAGTCTAGCTTCATCAAAGAATCCACTGTTTGCGGAGTTGCGTCGAGAATATCAATAAGTCTTTTATGTGTACGAGATTCAAATTGTTCACGAGAGTTTTTGTTCACATGAGGTGAGCGCAAAACCGTGTATTTACGAATCTTCGTTGGTAAAGGGATGGGGCCCGCGATGCGAGCTCCCGTATTTTTTGCTGTACCGACAATATCTTGAGCTGACTTATCGATCATACGATGGTCAAAAGATTTTAGTCGAATACGAATGCGTTCTCCAGCCACGAAAAACTCCTTACTTAATAACTTCTACAACAGAACCAGCGCCCACAGTGCGTCCGCCTTCACGGATAGCAAAGCGCAAGTCCTTGTCCATAGCCACAGGTGAAATCAATTCCACTTCAATGGCCACTGTTTCACC